>NZ_CP090978.1:5885000-6197500 GCF_021513275.1 Paenibacillus hexagrammi
TGTGGCTGTTGCTTCGCTCTAAACGTCGCGTTACTGTTGGTCTAATGTCTAGTCCTCCTTAGTTCCTCCATAACATATGCAAGCAGCTCAAGGATAAACGAGTTCGTTGTCCTTAAGGGACGAGCGCGTTTGTCAAGGTTGATGCGAAGCAAAAGTAAACAGCTTATACTTTCTTATCTACTCAAAAAGGGCACAACTAGACAATGCTTCTAATTGAGCCCTCCTATTAGAAAATTCATGTGTGCACCAGAAAATACGTAGCCCACTATTTCACTAATGCTATTGCCCTTCGCCTAAGAGGCTCAGTAGCTCCTGCTCGTCATCGATGATATGAATGCCGAGGTCTTGCGCTTTAGTCAGCTTGCTTCCTGCGCTGTCGCCAGCAATAACGATATCGGTCTTTTTGGAGACACTGCCCGTGATTTTCGCTCCGAGTGCTTCGAGCTTCTTGGCACACTCATCTCGCCCCATACTGGACAAGGTACCTGTGAGAACAACGGTCTTCCCGTAAAACGGATTATCCGGATTAGCCTCAACAACTGGAGACTCTGCCGCAACGGGGGTTACACCAGATGCAAGCATTCTATTGATGCTGTCCATCATCACCGGGTCACGGAAGAAGTTATAGATACTGTCCGCGACAATACCTCCTACATCAGGCAGGGTGACCAGTTCCTCAGGAGTTGCCTCCATCAACTTTTCCAGGCTGCGGTAATGATCGGCTAGTACTTTAGTTGTTGTCTTGCCTGAATTCGGAATGCCAAGAGCGTACAAGAACGAAGCTAGGTCGCGAGACTTGCTTTTCTCGAACGAATTGAGAAGCTTCTGAGCTTTTTTGGCACCAAAGCGTTCCAGCTTAATGAGATCATCATAAGTAAGGTCATACAAGTCCGCAGGGTCACGAACTCCCAGTTCCTGATGCAGCTGTGCAGCCGTCATTTCACTGAAGGTTTCGATATCCATAGCATCACGCGATGCAAAATGCGTAATTCGGCCGATCAGCTGCGGGCTGCAGCCCAAACGATTCAGACAGAATAAATGCGCGCCACGCATCTCGAGTTCGCTACCGCAAGCAGGACAATGAGTAGGATACACGATCTCTTCCCCATCGTTCTCATCGGTCACTTTGCCTAATATCTCAGGAATGACGTCATTAGACCTGCGAATGTACACAAGACTGCCGAGCGCGTGTTTCAGGTTCTTGCGTTCAATGTCACCTATATTGTTAAGCGTGCAGTTTTGAACGGTAACACCGGCTAGGTCCACAGCTTCTACGCGTGCTAGCGGGGTTATTTTGCCTGTACGTCCCACTTCCCACGAGACGCTCTGCAGCACTGTTGTCGCTTCCTCAGCTTCAAATTTGAAGGCGACAGCCCAACGCGGGAATTTTTCTGTGTAGCCAAGCACCTCTCTCGTACGCATATCGGTAAGCTTGACAACGCCCCCGTCGATCAAAAAGTCAAAGCTAAGGCGTTCCTCGGCGATCCGCTCCAATTCCGCTGCTACTTCCTCAATTGAGCTGAAATAGCGGGTGCGATCACTCACTTTAAAATGGTTATCCTTCAGGAACTGCTGCATTTGGGCATGATTTTCAAACTGTATGTCATCCGAGTAGCCTACATTATAGAAAAATGCGTTCAACTTACGCTCCGAAGTTGTCTTTGGGTTTAGGTTGCGCAGCGCTCCTGCAGCTGCATTTCTGGCATTCTTAAGCGGGTCGGCAGCTGTCTTGTTATATTCCTCAAGCACAGAAAGGAACATCATCCCTTCCCCCTGCACCTCAATGGTACCGCCCGTGTAAGGAATCTCGAGAGGAATGGATTTGATGGTCTTAACCTGCGCCAAAATCCCCTCGCCAATCTGACCGTTGCCGCGAGTTGCAGCCTGCACCAGCTGACCGTCTGTATAAGTCAAATTCAGAGTGAGCCCGTCAAATTTCAGTTCTACGACAAATGATGGGTCCGGCAGCGGCTGGTCAGGGTTCTTGCTGTTGTAGTCGGTTACGAGCTTTTGAACGCGGGTATGCCATGCCTGCAGATCTTCCGCGTTTTGTGCTTTATCCAAGCTCCACAAACGGGAGAGATGCCGGTGGGGCTCGAAGCCCTTCAAAATTTCTCCGCCTACCCGCTGCGTAGGAGAGGAAGGCAGGACTACACCCGACTCCTTCTCCAGCGCAATCAGCTTGTCATATAAGGCATCCCATTCTTTATCGCTAATCGTCGGTTGATCGAGCGTGTAGTAATTATGGTTATGCAGGTTAATTTCTTGGATGAGGGTTTTCATTGCCGCGATGGCATCAGTCATGACGGACTCGTCCTCTCTTTATGGAAAAATAAAAGCTACACGCTCCGGCGGATCAGGATTCCTTGTTGATCGGAGCGAATTTGGCTAGCAGGCGCTTGAGGCCTACAGGCGCCGGGAAAGCAATCTGCAGTTCGGTGTCGTCACCCGAGCCTTTGACAGAAACGACGGTGCCGATGCCCCACTTGCCGTGCGACACTTTGTCGCCGGCTTTGTAGTCCGGCACCGCGCCGCCAACGGCGGCCGGCTGCGGCGAACGGAACGCCGCCGGCCGCGCAGGGGCTGGAGCTGCGGCTTGCGGTGCCGCAGCTCTGCCAGGAGCCGTCCTTCCGAAGGAGGACGGCTGGCCCCAGGCAGACGAGCCGGACGAAGTGCGGCTCGCTGCGGTAGAGGCGGCGCCGAAGCTGCCGCCGCCGGAGCCCCAGGAGCTGCCCCCGCGGGCAGCTCGGGCGAAGCCTCCGCCTCCGCCGGCCATCGAGAGGTTCTCGACGAGTTCCTGCGGAATCTCGGTGAGGAATCTCGAAGGGGCGTTGGAGGCGGTGCGTCCAAAGAGCGTGCGCATGCGGGCGCACGACAGGAAGAGCTCTTCCTCCGCGCGCGTGATGCCTACATAGGCCAGGCGGCGCTCTTCTTCCAGTTCTTCATCGTCCGTGAAGGCGCGGTTGTGCGGAAACACGCCTTCCTCCATGCCGATGATGAACACGACAGGGAATTCGAGTCCCTTGGCGCTGTGCATCGTCATCAGCACGACAGCATCCTTTTCGTCTGCGTCCTTATCCTTGTCCATCGTATCAATATCCGCGATCAAGGCCAGGTCTGTAAGGAAGGAAACCAGCGACTTGTCGTCGTTGCGCTTCTCAAAGTCCATGGTCACGGAAAGGAACTCATCGATATTCTCGAGACGCGCTTTGGATTCAATGGTATTCTCGCGTTGGAATTCAAGGCGATACTGGGTCAGCTCCAGCATTTTTTCCGTTAATTCTGTTACGGACAAATACTCAACCATTTGATTCAAGTTCTCGATCATTTGACGGAAATCCGCCAAGGCATGCTTGGCTTTGGTTGTAATCTCAAGCGCTTCGATTTCATCAATCATGGCATATAACGAGATACCGCGCCGCCCCGCCATTTCGGCTACCTTGTCCATCGTCGTGCCTCCGATGCCTCGCTTGGGCACGTTAACGATACGCATCAGGCTGATATCGTCATCCGGATTAGAGATCAGACGAAGGTACGCCAGGATATCCTTGATCTCTTTACGATCGTAGAACTTGACGCCGCCGACAATGGTGTACGGAATATCGGATTTAATTAAAATTTCCTCGATTACCCGGGACTGGGCGTTCGTTCTGTACAGGATGGCGTGCTCGGAGAACTTTTTCCCCTTAGAACGGTTCTTATTAATCTCATTGGTAACAAAGTAACCCTCTTCATGCTCGGAGTCGGCTTGATACAGTTTGATCAAGTTGCCCCCGTCTTTATCCGTCCACAGGTTCTTAGGCTTACGCCCGGTGTTGTTGGCGATCACCTTGTTCGCGGCCTGAAGGATATTGGACGTGGAGCGGTAGTTCTGCTCGAGCAGAATCGCGGTAGCGTTGGGATAATCTTTTTCAAAGTTAAGGATGTTGGAAATATCAGCGCCCCGCCAGCGGTAAATCGATTGGTCACTATCACCCACTACGCAAATTCGCTTGTGCTTGGCCGCCATCATCTGGCACAGCATGTACTGTGCGCGGTTCGTATCCTGGTACTCATCCACATGAATATATTGAAATTTGTTCTGGTAGAAATCCAGCACTTCCGGGACTTCCTTGAACAATTGAATGGTGGTCATAATCAGATCGTCAAAATCGAGGGAGTTGTTGCTTCTAAGCTTCTTTTGATACAAAGTAAATACTTTGGCGGTTAAGGTTTGAAAATAATCCCCGATCTTGGTCTCGAACTCCTGCGGAGTCACAAGCTCATTCTTGGCTGCGCTGATGGCCGCTTGGAATGCTTTGGGCTCGAACTTCTTGGTATCGATGTTCAATTCCTTGCAGCAGGTCTTAATGACGGAAAGCTGATCCCCCGAGTCTAAAATCGTAAAATTCGACGTGAAGCCAATCCGTGAAATGTCCTTCCTAAGAATCCGCACACACATAGAGTGGAACGTCGACACCCAAATGTCGCTGCCCGCTCCGCCGACCAGCTTGCCGACCCGTTCCTGCATCTCGCGAGCCGCCTTATTGGTGAAGGTTATGGCAAGAATGCTCCAAGGAGCCGCCTTACGTGTACCGATTAAATAAGCAATGCGGTGCGTCAGCACCCTGGTCTTGCCGCTCCCCGCTCCGGCCATAATGAGCAGTGGACCGTCTACTGTTTCAACAGCCTTCCGCTGCTGCGGATTCAGCCTCTTGATCGCATCCAAGATGTTAACCGTTTCGTTCATAATTTACCTTCCTGTTCTATCAAGGTTCACAGTTTGAAGCGCCTGCTCCAAATCGCTGTATATGATATTGCCGACGACGATGGTATCAGCAGCCTCAGCCGCTTCCCGGGCACGCTCCAAGCTATCAATGCCCCCGCCGTAGAACAAACGTGCATCTTCAAGCACGCTCTGGGTGCGCCGCACCAATTCCATATCTCCAAAGATTCCGCTATATTCTACATAAACAATCGGCATATGAAACAGCTTGTCCGCCATTCGGGCATAAGCTGCCGCGTCTTTGGCATCCAGCGCCGTCTTTGCTGAAGTCAGTTTTGCAGCCGACGCTTCTCCGTTAAGAATGATGTACCCTTCCGGCACGATTTCGTCCCAATTGAGCATAGCGCCGTATTCCTTTATCGCCTCATGGTGATGTCCGAGGATCCAATCCGGGTCCATACTGTTGAGGACAACCGGTATGAGGAACAAATCGAATCCCGGCACAATCGCGTCACGGTTGGAAATTTCCAGCACACAAGGCACCTCATACTGCCGGATGCGCGCGAGCAAATCTACGGTATTATCAAACGTTACGCCTGTTGTGCCGCCTACCATGATGGCATCCGTACCGGATAAGCAGATCCGATCCAGGTGCTCGTCCGAAATCTCACGGTCCGGATCAAGCTTAAATACATGCTTCCACTTGCGTATATCGACGATCAAGAGTTTCCCTCCGATAAGCGGCAAATTCGCCATAATATCACCAGTCTATGCTACGTGAATGGGTGTGTCAAATGACGAAAGACGGGCTGTAGGCCCGTCTTTTCGTCTATATGTGGCATATCTGTCCTAGACTCCTTCTATGTCAACTATACGCAGGATTACGAACATGCATTCCCTAATACCTGGGGCTATTTACATTAATGTGATGCAGGGGGCGATATGAGCTAAGAGCTATGCGCTATGAGATATGGGATGTGAGATGTGAGATATGAGCTACGAGATATTGGAAGATATGGGATATAGGCTTGTTCAGTGGCGTGATGACAATTATTTCTTATTATTAGCAGGGTTGTCAGTTGCTACGATTAGCAAGGAGGAGTGTCTGTTACTACAATTAACAAAGAGAAACACTGGGACGCCCTCATCACTTGAAGGAATCTTTAAGCCACTCGTATCGACTCTCCCTCGAAGCTGTTACTTCACTTCGATATTGAAGATCTTCTGGATATTCATGTCGGAGTGGTCGTTCTGCTGCAGCTCCAGCTTGATCTCGTGCTTGCCTGTCGCCAAATTTGTCAGCTTAAGCGGTGTAACCTGAGAAAACATCCCCTTTTGCTTGCCATCGACGTACAAATGCAGATGCCCTTCCCCCTGAACATTCTGCTTGCCCACATGCTCGTTGGATAATTGCAGATTGCTAACGGAGTAGGTAATGAGCGCTGTACGGCCGTCCAGCTTGAGATTCCCGTCTATTGACGGCATGGCTCCAGCTTGTAGGGACCCAGCCCCTGCAGCCTCCTGGATTTGCGTTCCAAGCTGCGCCTGCGTTTGTACCGCTGTTGTTGTTGAGATCTGTGAAGCCAGCTCTTGCTCTTCTCCCTTCGAATTGCAGGCTGTCGTTAGCGCTGTCAGTAAAACGAGCGAGGCCGTGCCGTAAATCCATGCTTTCTTCATCTTCAACACCCCTTGTCACAAAATTTTGGACATCCTTTGTACCTTATATATGAGTGACAAGCAGGTTCCATGCCATGATTTGCGGCAATGTGGGACAAAATAGTGAAAATAGGGGGACCATCAACATGGGAAGAAGACAAAGCACGAGGAAGAAACACATACATGCGGAAGTACCTATTGCACCCAGAACGACTCTTGACCATCAGCCGGATACCTGCAAGCTGTGCGGCCGCAGCGGCGTGGTGACCACGGAGCATCATCTGACGCCCCGAGAGCGTGGCGGATCCCATCTGCCAACCGCTGACCTGTGCATTCCCTGTCATAAGCATATTCACGCACTGTTCACCAACGAACAGTTGGAGCAAGAGCTGCACACCATTGAAGCGCTTCGCGGCAACGAAGAGATGGGGCGTTTTCTCAAATGGATTCGCAAGCAGCCACCTACCCTGCTGCCGCGTATCCGCAAGTCGCGCCAGCTTCGCGGGAATTATTGAGGTCTTTCTAAGTTGGTCCACGTCGTTAAGTAGTGATGGGCAAATATTGAAAAACGCCTTAAGAGGATTGGCATGGCCAAAGCTCCAAGGCGCTTCGTTGTTTAAGCAGCTTATATTTAGAAGCTGTATTTGCTGCCCTCATGATGCTTGCTAATGTATGAGCTATCCGAGGTCGATCCGCTTGTTGTCTGATGACGGGCTGCGATACCGGAGCTTTGACCCTGCACGGAAGACGGATTGGCACCCGCTTCCGAGATGGAGCCGGAACCCGTATAATAACCGGTTCTTCCGGTTTGTGAGGAGCCTGCGCTTTGGCTCAAGCCGCCCATTCCGTAATCGGAAGACGTCATGCCTTGTGAAGACGTGATGTCATGCTCCTGCTGAGCCTTATTATGCAGTGTGTTGTAAGATGTATGCTGGCTAGCAGCACTCTGCGGATAGCTTTGGCTGGATATTGCATTTGGATAAGCGTTGGCATTGATCGTTTGCAGCGGCTGGAAAGCCTGTTGTTGGGCAGCCATCGTGTTGGTATATTGGCTTGGTTGTTGCGAATACTGTGCGTACTGCTGCTGTTGCCCGGCCATAAATTGATTTTGCTGTTGTGTTGTGTTCATTTGACCCATGTTCTGCTGAACGAACGACTGCAAGCGAGTTGCGCATTGACTGTGTTTTTGCAGCTCTTGTTGGAGCTGCTGCTGGTTAGCAGGCTGTACATCGTACCCGCCCAGCTTTTGAATTTCTTGAAAGATGGTTGCTTGATCGTTCAACGTTTTTTGGAGTAGAGACTGGAATGTTTGGCGAATTTGTGGATTGGCGGACTCCAGTGCCGCTGTTGTATATTCGCGCGCTGCGCGTTTTAATTCGGAAAGAACGAAATTGGCCAGATCCTGATCTTCTAGATATACTTGGTTTCCTTGGCTTTGCTGATTTTGCTGTGTGCCGAAGGATTGCTGTTGATAGGGATTTTGTTGAAACACGTTCCTTGCACCTCCTGATGGGCGAATTAATGAGTGATGCCAGCTTGCTGCTGCAGCGTGTTCGTTAGCGTACTTACGTTTTGCAGACGTTCTTGCGACAATTGGGATAAAACCTGTTTCAAGGACGAGTTCTGGCATTCTACCGCGCCTTGTACGCATAGCTTGGTGAGCAGCTCCTCGTTTTTGATCGAATCGGCTATGTACGCGAGTTCCTTGCTGGAGATGGTTTGATTTCCTTGATTGTACATGTGAATGTTACCCTCCCTTCCGGTGTTATTATTAGACTTCCCAATTTATTCCGTTTTATGTAGCTGTTCTGAAAGAAGTTCACGCTGGGCTAAAAAACTCGTCGTTGAGTCGGTTGGTAACGAGAGGCCTGAGATGGTGAGATTCATTAGAAGTCCGGGAAGGTTGGTTGGTTGGTTGGTTGGTTGGTTGGTTGGTTGGTTGGTTGGTTGGTTGGTTGGTTGGTTGGTTGGTTGAGATGGTTGAGGAGGTCGAGAAGGTCGAGAAGGTCGAGAAGGTCGAGAATGCCTAGAGAAGGTTGGAAGGTTGAAAGGGGTGGCCTACGATTCCGCCGGTTATCGTTTGGAAGGATTTCATCCGGGTAATTCCGGTTGATCCCCCATGCGAAAAAGAGCATAACCAAGACGTTTTGGTCCCGGTCATGCTCTATTCTTATTCTTATTCTTATTTAGCTGCAGGCGTTGGCGTTGGCGCCTCTTCCTTCAGCTTAGCATCGTAGGCATCCGCCATTTTTTGAATATCGGCAGCTGTAAGCTGGTAAGCCCATTGCCCGCCCTGCTTGGCTAGCCATACCTGATCCTGGCTCAGCTTGCCTTCATACGTATCTGTCGTTTCTTTGCCGTTATCGGAAAGCGTCAGCTCCACCTTCAGCTCACCGCCTGCTGTTGGCACCTCTCCGGCTGGCTTGGCCAGCACGGTAGTATGGAGGAAAACAAGTTCATTCAGCAGAGAGCTCGCATCAGAGCCTTTTAGCTCCTTATCTCCCAGCTTCCAGTTCGCTTCCGAGGTTACTTTGTCCTTGTCCGTCTTGGATAATGTCCAGCTCTGGCCTTTCCACGTCAGCTTGACGCTCTGAACCTTATCGTTATCAAAGGCGAACGGACTGGTATCCATAAAATCTACCGGCGTCTTAGCCAAGAGCTGCAAGGATTGGTCGCTGACCTGATAGACCGTCGGTGAATCCTCTGTTTTTGCATAGGAAAAACCTTGAATCGGCAGTGCTGCGCCAACCTGAATCCCTTTCTTAGAGCCGTCTTTCATCGTGACTTCATACACCTGAGCAGGCTGATCCAAGCCGTACTTGGCTAAATCCGCCGCATTCTCTTCAACAACCTTTTCCTGATTGACAAGACCAAAGGAATCCAGCCAGCTATCCACTTGGCTCCCGCTGATCGGTACTGCCGCAGGCTTAGCCATCTCCCAGCTGTTGTCTTTGCGGTTCATCTCAATCTGTTGATCAGCCGTATGCAGGCTGAAGGATTGAACGTTCTCCTGCTGCAGGGCGACGAGGGCTTTCGGTTCATCTTTCTTCTCTCGGAAAAAGTCCTTGCTCGAGGCGTACCAGAACGCCCCGATGCAAACGACGACCAACAGAATCGTAGGAATAAACCTTCTCATCCCCGTCTCCTCCTCCACCAGATGATTCCACCGATGATCAGGAACAAGAGCGGCAGAACGATCACTGTGCCCAGGAAAATCGTGTTGGCCTGACTAGGCGTGATGACCGCTTGCTGAATCGCCGCTCCCTCGCGAGGCCGGATTGTAACTTGGTCCTTCTGCTCCTGCAGCCAGCCGATGCTGTTTAAAGCAAAGTCCTTATTCCCTTGATTCTGGATATCCTGGTCCAGAAGGAACGTCGAGCCGCCAAGGATGACTGCTTTCGGTTTCTTATCCTTGTTTTCGATGGCATAGCCCAGGTTCAGCGGTCCCTTAATATCTTGATCATCCTGCTTGGTCTTGGATTGCGTCAGCAGGTTGATGTCCGTTTCTCCATAAGCCTTGTCGGTAGTTTTGAGCAAGAGTGATTTCGTCCAATCCGTTTTGCTCTCATCCGCATTCAAGGAAACGGCAAGTGAAAGCATGGTGATCAGATTGTAATCGGACAGCTTGTTCGTAATATCATGGCTGCCGTATTCCGGAATAATGGTAAGCGGATCGAAAAGCGACGTCTGTTTGGCTTCAATCGCAACCGCATGCTGATCCTGAATACCGAATGTATTCATGATAGAATCGATATTCTTCCACTTGGTCGCCATATCTTTGTTAAAGCCAAGGGCGATATATATCTTCCCTTTATTCTGCAAATAAGTGTTAATAAGCTCGGTTTCTTTGTCGTTCAAATCGTTTTGCGGTCCTAAGAGGAGCAGCATCGATGCATCATCCGGAATTTCACCTTCGCGATACAGGTTCAATTCCTTCACATCATAGTTCTCGCTCTGCAGACTGTTATTGAGAATCGTCATCGCGCTCAGCGGATATTCCTGATGTCCGGATAGCACATAAACGACGTGCTTCTCCGTCGAAGTCAGGTTATTGATCGCTTGCGTAAATTTCTCTTCTCCACTAAACGTATAGGAGCCGTCCTGCTGGCCGTTAAACATTTCGTAGAAATTAATGTTTTTCTTCTTGTCGCCAAGCTCGAACACCAGTGTACCGCTTTGATCAACGCCGTACTGCTTCGCCATAGATGGCTGCTTGAGCATATCATATTGATCAAAGGTGATTTTGCTGCTCTGCTTCTTATATTCTTCAGCCAAGTCCGTTACTTGCTTCGTCAAGAAGTCGTCCGTGCTCTGTCCGACATTCGTAAAGGCGATGATGTGGATGTCTTGATTTAAATTTTTGAGCGTCGTTACCGTTTGTTCAGATAATGTATAACTCTTGTTTTTCGTCAGATCCAACTGAAAGCCTTTGAGCGAATGAAGGAAGATCGTCAGAATGATGAAAATGCCGATGACGGCGATCGATAACACTGTCGCATTGGTACCCCGTATCCACTTGTTCATCCTTCTCACCTCCAGCGCTTTCTTTCGAGTACTTGTATGCTAAGCACGATAAACATAGCGGCTAACGTGATGTAGAACACGATGTCTCCCCCATGCAAAACGCCCTTCTGCAAATTGGCCATATGGCTGGTCAGGGAGAACTGGCCGATCCAATCCTTCAGCTTACCACCGAATGCATCGCCTAACCAATCCAGCAGCCATAAGAGAAGCAAAATGACGAACCCTGCGATCCCAGCAACCATCTGGTTGTTGGTCAAGCTTGAGGCAAATAGGCCGATAGCCATCATGGCGCAGCCCAGCAGAAACATGCTGAGGTAGGACAGCCAAAGAATCGGTTTATCTAACTCTCCAAATGCAGACATAATCAGCGGATAAATCAGACTGACAGCTACTAGACCGATTTGGACGATAAATGCAGACAAATACTTGCCCAGTACAATTTCGCTGATACCAGCGGGCGACGTCAGCAGCAGCTCGTCCGTACCTTGGCGGAATTCATCCGCCACCAGCCGCATCGTCAGCAGGGGAATGATGAACAAGTAAATGAACGTCGTATTCCCTACTACATAGCGCGCGTCGACAATCGGCGGCTGTCCGACAACAAAGTTGACATAGAAAAAGAAGCTGGACAGCACAATATAGAAAGCAAACGCTACATAAGCAACGGGGGAATAAAAATACATTTGAAGCTCTTTGGAGCAAATAGCCCACACTCTACGCATCGACGGCTGCCTCCTCTTCATCTTGATCGGCGTCTACCGTTCCGGCCTCGTCTGTAGTCAGCTTGAGGAAGATATCCTCCAGGCTTAGGCTCTCCCGCTTCATCTCCAGAATCGGAAAGCCTGCGTGCGCCAATCGGAAGAACACTTCTTCACGGATGTCCGAACGATCCGCGGAAGTAATCAGCAGCTTTACGGATCCCATAGCAGCAGCATGAACCTCTTGCGAGTCTGCAGTGCCGGTGCTGGTGTCGGTGTCAGTGTCGGCATCCGCCAGCGGGAGGCTTGGCTCACCGGTCGATTGTTCGCTGCCTGATAGGATGTCGGCGGTATCCAGCTCCTTCACCTTCGCGACGGACTCAAGCCCGCGCAGCTCGGTAATAATCCGCTCCCGAGGTCCCTTGACCTCGAGTGAGACCTCGAACGTCTCGCCCATCGTGCGGCCAAGATTCTCCGGACGCTCGTCAAGCACGACGCGTCCTTGGTTAATGATCAGCACGCGATTACAGAGCGTGTTGATCTCCGGCAAAATGTGCGTGCTTAGCAGCACCGTATGATTCTCACCCAGCTCGCGGATGAGCTGGCGGATCTCGATGATCTGCTTGGGATCGAGCCCTGACGTGGGCTCATCCAGAATGAGCAGATCCGGATTGTGCAGGATGGCCTGAGCCAGCCCCAGACGCTGCTTGTAGCCCTTGGACAGGCCGCGGATGACCTGCTTCTCACGTCCCTGCAAGCCCAACTTCTCTATGGCTTCGCCAACACGAAGCTTCTGCTCGCGCGCCGGCACGTCACGCAAATTAGCAATAAAGTTCAAGTATGATTGTACCGTCATCTCCGGATAGAGCGGCGGCGTCTCCGGCAGGTAGCCGATCTTGCGGCGAGCTTTCTTGGGACTGTCCGCCATTGAATGGCCATCCACCAGAATTTGTCCGTGCGTCGGATTCAGATACCCTGTAATCATCCGCATCGTCGTCGTTTTGCCAGCTCCGTTCGGCCCTAGAAAACCAACGATTTCACCGCGCTGCATCGAAAAATCGATGTTATGCACGCCGCGCTGATTCTCGTACAGCTTGCTGACTTGTTTCACCTCAAGCATGAATGACCCTCCATTTCAAACGTTCGTTCATAAGAAACCTCCCTCAATATACCCTTGGAACAATAAGCCAACCTTAAGCGAAACTGAAAATTAGATTAAAAAATTGTGTCTAAGTTGTGAACCCATCTAGTGTAAGAGGAAACTTTCACCTTCCATCTATGTCCAATTTAACTGTAAACAAAACAAGCTGCCCCTCAAGTAGATTCACTTGAAGAACAGCTTGAAGCCTCTGCATGGTTACGTTTGTCAAGTCTATGTAGACAGCTTGTTTCGAGATCTGGGGGCTTTGCTTTCACCCAAGCTTCCCTGTCTGTCGAAAAGTGCTGCGGGCACGCCCAGCACTCGCAACAGCTCCTGATGCTCTTGGGCCAAGCGCTGTATGCCCTGTCCGATATCCCTATAAACTCCTTCCATATCCTGGTCCGACATCTGCCCCAGATTGATCGAATTATCCTCGCTTAACAACGGTATTCTTACAGGCGCACCCGTTTCCAGTGTATGATGCAGCTTGAAATCCACAAGGTGATGGGATAGTTGATCTTCCGCACTATAGATGCCTAAGCGGATACGACTATTTCTTTCGGTCACATAAGGGTCCTGTCTCGTCTTATCGACCGTAATATCACCCTCATAATTAAAGGGGCTTTGCGGTATTTCTTCGGGCATCCTTATTTTAAAATGATAATTGCTTGTCTCACGATCAGCCAGCGTTTTTCTGTCATAAGCCAGCTGAGCTGAAAAATCGGTCTCATTCACTGCCTGATCTTCCGGATGCAGCTTCATATTCAAAGCGACTTTGCCCTGCATGCGGGAATCATCTACTTCTTGCGTATGGAGGAACGTTATCTCTTCTTTGTCACCTTGCTGCTGATTGGTACTCGCGATCGACAGTAACGTATAGGTTAGTGAGCTGTTTGCCTTCCAGCTTCCTAGCTTGACGGTCACAGCCTCGTCGGCTACCCCATCTTTGACGTCAAAGTCCAGTTTGCGCTGGAGAATCCGGTGATGGCGATCAATATAGACTTTCATCGTTAAGCCATCACGCAGCGTCTGTCCTGAAGCAACCTGCTTGAAGCCTGCAGCCAACTGCTTCCACTGCTGCAAAAACTGCTCTTTCTCCAAATACTTGACCGGATAACCGCTGTCACTGATCAAGAGGCGTGTACTCAGCAAGCGATCATAGAGTTTATTCTGAAGCTCTTGGTCGTCGGCCAGTTTATCTGCAAAAACGCTCATTAGCCGCTTCATATCCTCATTACTAAATGAAATCGTTAGCTCCCGGCATTTGACGCTTGTTCCCGCTTCTTCTAATACACCGTTCTTATTTAATGTCACCTGTTCGGAGGCGATGCCGTCGGCGTACAGCTTCCCATACGGTAGCATCAATCTGCTAAACTCATCGGAGTCCATCCCAAGTGCATCCAACCATTCCTGCAAGCTTACAACCCGCTTGGGAAAGGCACCCATTTGGAAACGCTTCTTCATCTCATCGATGTCCTTCGCTTGTATATAGCCGTATTTATCATAAATAGCAGGTATCCGAAATAAAACCTTTTCCGAATCCATTGCGCTTTCGATTCCCAAAAAGGATGTATCGTCCACATACCAGTCCAGCTTCTGGGCGAACTGATGGTTGCCTGCATCTTCCTGTGTATCCATAACCAGCTGTGATTTGGCGATCACATCAAGTAAATCAGGCGGAAATTCGCCAGACGCATCGGGGTCAATTTGCACGTCGCTCAGCTCTAAAACGGAATGGATCGGCTGGTCCGGATTCAGCGTACCGTCCTTTGCCCAGTCCTCCCACAGCTTGAGCCAATCCTGACTCCAGCTCTCTATGGTGCTTACCTCCGATTGCAAATAGATCAGCTTTGGACTCTTGAATACGTCGAATTGTATATATAAGGCCAGCGCCGCAAAGAGCAGCAAGAGAAACACAAGGGCGGAACAAAGTCCATATATCAGCTTTCGATTTGGCTTCAACCGTCGTTTTTCCGGGACAAATGGATTGGGAAAGGTATACTCCGAAGACAAGAC
Organism: Paenibacillus hexagrammi; assembly: GCF_021513275.1. Classification (NCBI taxonomy): domain Bacteria; kingdom Bacillati; phylum Bacillota; class Bacilli; order Caryophanales; family Paenibacillaceae; genus Paenibacillus; species Paenibacillus hexagrammi. The sequence goes on from NZ_CP090978.1 coordinate 5,899,741, forward strand.
AAGCTCCTCCAATGCGACAAAAGTTCTAGTTTATTGACATAATTTCCACTTTATCATGGGAACATGTTGGTTGTATACCACATTTTGGGAGGTAGGGGCAGCGGCGTTTTGAAAAAAGCCGTGAAGCTCGTCCATCTTGGTCGGGCTTTACCAGCACACAAAAGAGCCATAGACAAATGTATGTCTATGGCTCCTCGTTTTATTTAATTAACTGTCCCCTAGTTACACCTAGTTGGTTGGTTGCTTTCAATGACTTCCAGACCTGTGTTCCTGTTATTTGACCATTAATGGCACTGCGGTAAAGCGAAAGGACCTCTTTGACCTTATCCGGTGATTCCTCCAGGAATTCAACGCGGAAAGAGCGAATCCCCAGTTCCATAAAATGACTCAAATATTCGGCGCCGGACTGGTCGATCGCATTGTACACCGTATTGCGGCAGCCTTCATCGACACGCACCGGATGTGACATACCTACGCGGTCCTGCAGCGATACGCGCTGCTCCTCACAAGGGCGTCCGCAGTTCGTATAGTCCGTTCCTTCGCTCAGGAACGTGCAGTAAACGCAGTGCTCCGTATGGAACATCGGCATGTGCTGATGAATCACGACCTCCAGCTTGGACGTATCCGTGCGGCGGAGCAAGTCGACCATCTGCTGGATGTTCAAATCGTAGGAAGGCGTAACCTTCGAGAGGCCTGCCTCCAGGAACAGCGACGCGGTCTTATGGTTCGCCACATTCAGTGAGAAATCCCCGATCAGCTGCGGACGCGCTGCTTGCGGATTCTCCAGCTGATGCTTCAAGAAATAATAAACAGCACCTGTGTTACGGACAAGAACGGCATCCGGTCCAAGCTTTAAGATATTGTTAAAATAGCCCGTTTCGCCAGGCATATGAATTCTCGGCGTGACTAAAGCAATCTTGCGGCCTGCGGCGTGAACCGCTTCGACAGCGGCAGGGAACTGCTTGATAAACTCAAAATCCGCGTAGATAAAGGATACGTCCATCTCGAGCACTGCCTTAACCTGGTCCAGGTTACGGCAAAGAGCGGTTAATTCCACCTGCTCAGGAGCAGAGGAAGGCATTGCCGGCGCATCGTCATATGCACCGACCATGCGCTTCACGTATGCGCGGGGCTTCTGACGCTCATCCTCCATCAGCTCGACAGCCTGACGGCGCATGCTGTTCAGCTCTCTCATCGGTACGATCAATAGTCCGCCGAGGTCCAACTCCACTTGATCCAGCTCATAGATCGTACCGCCCAAACGACCGAATTGCTCACGGAAAAGCGTTTCGTCCATCGGGCGTTTCTCCGCAAGCACGAGCGGAAGCTCGGACTGGACAAAGACGGTATGGCCCGCTTGTGTGTCGGTCCACCAGCTTTTTAAAGGCTCCCCTTCGGAGCCGACGATCTTCACGTTAACCGGGAACGTGCGGTACGGCTTATCTGTTTCATACGTTTGGCGCAGACGTTTGTCCAAATGCGGGTCGTTCGTCTTCCAGATGCGGTCGCCGACATGCAGACGTCCGAGATTCACATCATTGCGCCCGCAAATGATTTCGATGATACCGCCGCCTGCCTCGCCTTCCAGCTTTGTACCGCTGCGGCGCAAGTCGTAAATGCGCCCGCCCTCTTCCTTCTTCGTCGGGTCTCCGGCGTCAAACACGATACCGTCGCCTCGTTTCAGCGGTGCTTCCAACTCACACACGACGCCGTCGCGCAGAATCTGCTTGACGCGTCCTACGAAAACGCCGCGGCTCTTCGGATACGTGCCCTCGACCAGCTGCTTATTGTTGGTCCCTTTCAGGAAGCCAACCGTAAAGCCTCGCGAGAAGCTCTGCTCCAGCTCACGCAATTCTTCCTTCGTCGGGCGAGGGTTCTCGCCGTCAAAATAACGGTCAATTGCCGCTCTGTACTTGCTCACCACGTTTGCTACGTATTCAGGGCTTTTCAAACGGCCTTCTATTTTAAAAGAGGTCACGCCAGCTTCAATAAGCTCAGGAACCAGCTCCAATGCGGCCAAATCTTTGGGAGACAGCAGGTAAGCCACATCACCCATCGGCTTCTGTACGCCGTCCACCATCAGGTCATACGGCAATCGGCAGGCCTGCGCGCACTCGCCGCGATTCGCCGAGCGTCCTCCCCACATTTCGGAAGTCAGACACTGGCCCGAGTAGGATACACAAAGCGCGCCATGCACGAACACTTCCATCGGAAGCTTCGCCTGGTCGCCGATCTGCTTGATCTGCTTTAAATTATTTTCACGACCGAGCACGACGCGTTCAATATCAAAAGGCTTCGTGAACTCAACAGCCTCCGGCGACGTAATCGTCATCTGCGTGGAGCCGTGAATCGGGAAATCCGGTGAGATTTCGCGAATCATTTTCACAAGTCCTAAATCCTGCACGATCACAGCATCGACGCCCGCATCCACACATGCTTCGATTAACTCTTTGGCATCGGTCAGTTCTTCTTCAAACACAAGGATGTTGAACGTCAGAAAACCCTTTACTCCATATAAATGAAGGAACGACATAATATCCGGCAGCTCGTCCATCGTAAAATTGTGGGCGCGAGCGCGGGCGTTAAACTTCTCCACACCAAAAAACACCGCATCGGCCCCATTGGCCACAGCGGCTCTCAAACAATCCCAGTCTCCGGCAGGAGCCAGGAGCTCTATATCTTCTCTGCGTATCGTACGCATGGCAGCAAATCCTTTCAATCGCATCTTTATGCATAATAAAAAATAGCCTTCCCTTAAGTGTAACAGATAAAGAGGGATGGAAGCTATAGAAATGGTTGGACAATACCTATCCTCGGCATAAAAAAGAAGGTACATACCCGCTTGTCGTTTCGTTGTTCTTGGTTTCGACACAAACCGTTTCTTCTCCCCATAAAACCTCCCCAGCAAGGCTCTCCATAAGTTAACAAAGCCAGGAGTAAATGCTATAATGGCAAGGAAACTCACCATATGAATAGTTGAGGGATATGTATTGAACTTGTCGAAATTTCGTCTATGGAAGCTGCTGGGCGGGATTATGTTCATTCTCGTTGTCCTCGGCGCGGTTTTGTTTGCCATTCCGAAAACCGACGAGGTGAAGCTGCTTTACGCAACGAATGGAGACAGCTATGACACGGCAGCCTACGGGAATTTTGAGCAGAGCCTGCAAGCCAATCTGCGTCTTGAACGCCGAGCCCTGAGCGGCTTGTCCGCACGAAGCTTGAGCAAGTATGACGCCGTTTACCTGGACCCGGCCCTAAAAAGTGCAGCCGATTGGTCTAAGGAAGCAACGATATTAATGAAGTACACGCAAAACGGAGGCCATCTTTTACTGGAAAACAGCTACGCTGCCAGCTTCCCTCCCGAGTTCTTAGGAGCGAAAGAGGTTGTTACGATCGGAAAAGAGACCGGTGCTCCCGCCGACTCGCCGGGGATCAGCTATCCTCCGGTCGCGTACAATCTGCAAGGCCTGCAGCAGGTATTCCAGCTATTTACGGACACGTATTTCAAGCACAACACGCTGGCTGATCTGCCTGGTTTCAATTGGGGCTACGGTCTCGTGCCGGACACTGCGCAGACCATCGTGGCCCGAAACGGTCTTGCCCTATGCGCCGTCCAGCAAACAGGCGAAGGGAGCGTGCTGCTCAGCAGCAGCTTTTTGCCGAACCGCTATTTCGCAACGGGCTTTGATATGACGGGAGGAAGCGATCCGGCGCAGGGCTTCAGCGAGTACGCAGCCAAGTATAAGGCGGAAAGCAAACCAACGCCGGGAGCGACCTACTTCAATAAGAGGGATTTGCCGCTGAACCAGCCTTCATTCAGCTTCTCGTTCGCGGCGGCGAATATGGAGTTCCGCAGTGAGATGCTGTCGTATGTGTCCAAAGAGAAGCTTGGGTACAGCATCAAAAAGGTACTCGGCCCTTACGGGAGACCGGCTATGGCGTTTCAGAACCATTTTGAGGCGATGCCGGCGATTCAGCAAAAGGACGGCATCGCTTGGGCCGAGCTGCTGAAGAAGTATAACGAGGTTCCCTCGTTTACACTCGTACGCAGCTCGTTCTATTGGGGGCAGTGGCGCGAAAGCATCACCGCGCAGCTGAATACGGGGACGAATGAGCAGCCGCAATTCGTCGGGGAGCTGGTCGGCTCCGGCTACGCGAGCGGCCTCCATGTAATGGCGGGCGGCGTGCCGCTGCGCCAAGCCCTGTTCCCGGAATATCGCGATCTGGCGAGCGCGATTGAGCGTCCCTACCGCGCGTATCCGGCCGCGGGAGACTTCAACGGCGACGGCCGCACGGATCTTGCGGCCGGCAGCGCCGACGGATTCGTGTACCTTTACACGAATCAAGGGCCGGATCCGGCGGCCTACACGAGTGAGCCGCCGCCAGTGGGCCTCGCGCTGCCGGACACGTTCGGCGCCGCGCAAAAGCTGATGCTGGCGTCCGGCAGGCCGCTCCAGCTCAGCTCTTACACCACCGTTCACGCGGCTGACGTGAACGGGGACGGGCGCACGGACCTCATCGTCTCCGATGAGTCCGGCGCCGTACTGGCGCTGCCGCAGCTAACGGGCGGCAGCTTCGGGGAGCCCGCGGCCGTGCGCGCGGGCGGCAAGCCCTTGACGCTGCCTGGCGGAGCGGCAGCGGTGGCGGTCGCCGACGTGAACGGCGACGGCGGGCTCGACCTCGCGGCCGGAGATGCAGCCGGGCGCGTGTACTTGTACTGCAAGGCCGCGGCGCAGCCGGCCTTGATCTGGCAGCGGGCAGCGAGCTGTTCCAGCTGCCCGAGGGGCGGACGCATGCCGCGCCTGCGGTGCGCGACATGAACGGCGACGGCCGACCTGATCTCGTGGTCGGCAGCAATGAAGGGGACCTGCTGGTCTATCTCCAAGGCGCCGATGGCGCTTGGAGCTTGAAGGGCCCCTCGAGGGTGCAACCCTGAATCAAGTGGGCAATCATGCTCTGATTGCCGGGCATTACTCCGTTCCGTTATGGATGGATCTGAATCATGACGGTAAGGAGGATCTGATCGTGGGAGGCGTCGAGTTTGGCTCTCCGGTGCCGATCGATGATCCGAAGTTCCCTTACCCGGCAGAGCTCAAGGAATTTATTCAATATACCCAGGATCAACACATGCAGTTGAATCCGCATGTATTTGTCCATAATTATAAAAGCGATGAAGAAGAAGCTCAGGAGCTTCTCATGCAAAAACGAGCGTTCGCCAATCTCGGCATTCCCTGGACGCATCCGGGCACGAACCAGCATACCTGGCGGGTGAACAACCCGAATCATCAGCAAACAATGCGAAGCGAACAGGCGCAGGACATGTGGTACAACTTCGGCTTCCTGCCGTCGGAATCGCCGGTATTGTCCAGACCCGAATCAGTCTGGTCTCTTCCTTTCCTCCTTCAGGGAGAACAACGCGATGGCAAACCGTTCCTGATTCACACACCTACTCCTGTCCTCAGACAGGGGATTACGCTACGACTGACGTATTCGATTCAATGGTGAAGCTGGATATGCCGATCGATTATTTCGAGCATATCGAGTACCATTTTCCGATACCGTCCAAGATTGCCGATTTAACCGAGTTCGCCGATTACTTCGATAAGCTTAGAACGGCGCACGATTATAACTTCATGAGTGAAACCCAGATGGCTCAGTCGTTCCTGACGGCCATTCAGGGCAAAGTAGAAATAAAACGCACTTGGGGTTCTTATTTATTGGACAAGGTGAAGGATCTTGTAAAAGGCGGGGTTCCACACTGGCATGCTACGATTACGCCAAACATCGATCCGATTTCCGAATTGGCCGGACCTTATGCCCGCACACTCGGAGTGGTCATCGAGAAAGGCGCAGCATTTAGCAACCTTAGTCTGGACACCACCTCAGACATCTACACATCTCAGGGCTCCCGAATGTACATCGGTCTGGACAAGCCCGTCATAGTTGGTATTCAGCCCAATCAGGACCGTTTACATCTGATCCGTTCTAATGTACCTGTTGAAATCACTTCGCAGGACGGCGTCTATCACATCCAATTGCAAGCAGCAGGCTTGCAGCAGGTGAAGCTTTACAGTAGGGATGAGCTTCATATTGAAGCAGCCGGTGCTGATATCAAGCATGATGCTGAGGCACATACCTATACCATCACCCGATACGGGGATGCAGCTGAATTCATGTTAACGAAGGCGCAGCAGTAACTGAATTGCCGCCTTCCTTTTTTCATTTTTAACCCTAGAACCGGAGGTTGGTCCGCATGGCCCATGATGATCTGCTAGCAGAACTTGAGCAGCATATTCGCGAACGTTATGAAATTGAAGAAGACGATGATGACTTTGGCGTCGATGTTCACTTATTTGATTATGGATTTATCGATTCAATCGGAGCAACGGCCCTGATTGCCCATATCGAAAAAACGTATTCCGTACAGGTCACGAATCAGGATTTGATGCTCTATCCGATGAATACCGTGCGTGAGATAGCCGAATTTATATCGAAAAAGACTGCGAGGTAACACTTCCATGCCATGTAAGATCTCTCTGGAGCGCTTGGCTGAAAGCCAGCACGGACAGCTCAAGTACGCTTCTGCTTTTGTTGATGAACATATCCGAGATATTCGTATCGAAGACGGACACATCCATATCGAGCACGATTCTCCCGCAGGTAACGAGGCCATTACCGAGCGCGTGGAACGGCTCATCGAGCGTTTTTCCAAAGGCGATTTCGGGTTTAAAGAAAATATCTTGTTTGAGCACAAGGTAGATACGCCGTACGAAGGCGACATTATCGCCGAGCTGGTAGAACGAAAAGCCATTAAGGTGCTGGAGCCGGGGCTGTTTATATTTCGAGAACCTTTTTCCAGCTTGATGCGCTTTTTAGACTATTCCTTTGTAACCAAGATTGCTAAGAGGTTCGAAGGACTCCAAGAGGAATCCTATCCGGCTGTTATTCATGCGGAGACACTGAATAAAACGAATCACTTTACCTCCTTTCCGGAGCACATTCATTTCTTGACTCACCTCAGGGAAGACCTTGATGTTATTGAGACGTTCTCGCAATCCATTCGCGAAGCCGGTGGCTGGAACAAGGATCATCAGCTGGAACTAGACCGTAACATGCCGAAGCCGAATTTCACGATGAATCCTTCGACCTGTTACCACTGTTATGAAGGTTTGCAGGATGAAATTTTGGAAGGCGAGGGCGTGGTCGTGACGGCGATTGCCAAGTGCCACCGCTTCGAGTCCAAGAATCATACGGACTTTGGTCGCTTGCTTGATTTCTCAATGAGGGAGATTATTTTCGTCGGGAAGCCAGATTTTGTGAAAGAAAACCGCCTGAAGTCCATCGAATACTTGAAGGAATTGGCCGTAGAGTGGAATGTGGACAGCTTGCTGGAAATTGCGAACGATCCTTTCTTCACGAACGATTTCCAAGTAAAAGCCTCCTTCCAGCGCAACCAGGAAATGAAATACGAGCTTCGCTTGACGATTCCTTCAATTAAGAAGTCCATCGCTTGCAGCTCTGTGAACTTCCACAGCAATACGTTCGGTAATGCTTTTAATATCAAAATGGGCAAACGGAATGCGGTGACCGGCTGTGTCGGCTTTGGTATCGAACGTTGGGCATTCGCGTTCTTGGCTCAATACGGCCTCGACGAGCAGCTCTGGCCGGCTGCATTCCGCGAGCAGTACCATGCTTGGCAAGAGAAGTCTCTGTAAGAAATAACACGTTCTACGTGAACGGCTGAATGAGGCTTTGTCCCGTCGCCGTTCTTCCAATCCATTTGATAATGAGTGATCTTCGTGAAGTTTGCAGCTTTTCTCAAGAAAAACGGCTTTGTACTGGGCTTGCTGCTCGCTCTCATCGTCTCTGATCTGTTGATTTCCTGGTGGAATCCGATGGTGAGCTCACGCCGTTTTTATAAAAATGATTTTACTAAAACGCTTTTCCATCATAACTGGTCCCAATCGGGACCGGTTTTCTTCGGTAACTCCTCTGTCACTGCAGCCTATATCGAGGAACAGTCGGATTCTCATCTTATTGAGATGGGGCTGTCTTATGGCAAAATCACCGACCTGAAGGAGATTCTGGACCGCGGACTGTACCATGTGCAAGACGAGCTTGTTGTCGGTATTGACGTACATACCATGCTGGACAGCCTGGAGACCGATCCCACCTATCCATGGTTCAAGCCTTGGTATCAGCCCTATGTATACACGTACCGAGACTATTTCCGCGATTCCGGCACGGAGTTCGCATGCGCCTTGTATGAAGGGTTATCGAAGCAGGATGCTTCCCGTATGGAGGCTTGCGCCAAGTTTCCTGAGACATTGAAGCTAAGCAAATCAGATCCTTTCGCCTACCAGCCAAGATGGATCGACAAGGAGCTCTACCACAACCGAATCGACGATGCTGCTCTCAAGGAGAAGTGGGCGGATTATGATAAACGGTTCGGCTGGATGACGTTGAAGGACTTCCAAGACAACTTGGATGCGCTTCAGTGGGTGCTTGAGTACGCGAAAGCCCATAACCTAACGCTAAGGGTCATCTGGATGCCTTGGAATAAAGGCTACGAGCAGCCCCCTTATGTCGCCTCCCTGAAGCAGACAGTAAATGCTCAACTGGAACAGGCTCATGTGCCGGTGCTGGATTTGTTAGACCACTACGAACCGCAATACTTCCATGATCTTGTTCATCTTAACCGCGAGGACGGAGCGCCTCTCTTTACGAAGGAGGTTGACGCATGGCTTCATTCCTTAGAAAAGCCTTCGAAATCCTAATTTATCTCGTGATGCTCTATTTTGTACTGACGTATTTCACGGGGAAAGGCCTGTTTATTTACGAGAAATTCTAGCTGCTGCGCTTGATTGACCTGGAGGTAGTGCCGCAGCTGCGAGGAGTTTATCAGCTATGTTTTATATGAATATGAACGCGATTGTCGCCATGGCTGGGATGATTGCCGTTCTGATGCTCACACGCAAGTGGGCAAATAACAAGCGAATACTTATGATTGTATTCAGCCTCTTCTTTCTACTGTTTTTCAGTAAAAAGCTTTGTGTGTTCTACACCGTCTATACGCTCATCAACTACGGCGGATTTGTGTATTTGTGCCGCACAGCCGTATGGCGGAAGGCGACATTTATTTTTGCGATAGCAGCCAATGTTGCCGGTGTGTTTCTTGGCGTCAGATTATTCGTGATGGATATCTTTCATCATCCGCTCTTCGATACTATTATTTATCTAGGCCTCATCTACAATGTCTTAAAAGTGATTGATGCTTACTACTTTGCCTACTTCTTCGGTAAAGAGGGCGAGGTTCCCGCTATCGATTACGGCAATTATATCTTGTTCATTCCGACCTTCACATCGGGTCCAATCTTGAAGTTCCGGGACTTCATGGCGGATACGAAGCAGCCGTATCGCGTTGATTCCGCATTGTTTGAGGCTTCTGTGAAACGAATTATTCTTGGTATGTTCAAAAAGATGGTCGTCGTCACCTGGATGACTGGAATCTTTAACGAAGTGCTGAAGCAGGACCTGCATACGCATCAGTCACTGTTCCTGATGGTTTGGTTCTATGCGATCATTTATTTTGATTTCTCCGGCTATTCGGATATCGCCATCGGGTTTGGCCGGTTGATGGGCTACACCGTTCCTGAGAACTTCAAAAAGCCGCTGCTTTCGCCGTCCATGACGCAATTCTGGCGCAATTGGCACGCGACATTGGGTGATTTTTTCCGGGATCATATCTTTATGTTCTTCTCGCGTAAAGCTCCCTCACGTTGGGTCGCTTCCATGTTGTCTGTTGTGATTATGGTTTCGATCGGGATTTGGCATGGCTTTACATGGCTGTATCTGTTCTACGGACTCTATCATGGCATTATTCTTGCTGTGGAAAATCTTCTGAAGCTGACAACCGTAAATAAGAAGAAAGTGTCGAAGACCTATTTCTACATGCGCTGCCTGATCACCCAAGCGCTCGTTACCTTCTCCGTCATTATTTACAGCTCCAACTATGAAACGGTTTTCCGTATCTACAAGGGCTTGTTTCATTTTGCATAGTTGTAGTGGTATAATTTGTAATGGTAGTTTTCTACTCATATTTGGAGGTGTACCTAATGAAGTTAGGCGTTTTTATGGTTCTGTTCAGCGGCAAGCCTTTTGAGGAAGCTCTGGATTATGTAGCTGCGAAAGGTCTGGATGCCGTTGAAATTGGAACCGGCGGTTGGCCTGGTAACGCTCACTGCAAGCCGGAAGAATTACTGGCCGATGAAGGGAAGCTTAAAGCATTCAAGAAAGCGGTTGAATCCCGCGGACTTACGATTAGCTCGCTGAGCTGCCACGGCAACCCGCTGCACCCGCAAAAGCAAATCGCGAAAGAGTATCACGATACATTTATTCAAACTGTTGAGCTTGCTCAGCGTCTGGAAGTTCCTGTTGTTACTACTTTCTCCGGTTGCCCAGGCGATCATGAAGATGCTAAATATCCGAATTGGCCTGTCGCTCCATGGCCGAACGATTTCCAAGACGTTCTGAAATGGCAGTGGGAAGAGAAAGTCATCCCTTACTGGACAGAAACAGGTAAGTTCGCTTCGGACCGCGGCATCAAGATCGCGCTTGAGCTCCACGGCGGATTCTCTGTACATACACCAGCTACGCTTCTGCGTCTGCGCGAAGCTGCAGGTGAAGTCATTGGCGCCAACCTGGATCCGAGTCACATGTGGTGGCAAGGGATTGATCCGGTTCAAGCGGTGCAAATCCTTGGCCGTGCTGGAGCCATCCATCACTTCCATGCGAAGGACACCACGATTGATCCGATCAACGTAAACCGCTACGGTTTGACGGATATGCAGTCCTACGCCAACATGCTGGACCGCGCATGGCAGTTCCGTTCCGTAGGTTTCGGTCATGACCTGAAAACTTGGGCGGACATCATCAGCGCGCTTCGTCTGGTGGGTTACGACTACGTTGTAAGCATTGAGCACGAAGATGGTCTAATGTCGGTTGATGAAGGCTTCTCCAAAGCCGTTCAGAACCTGCAGCAAGTTCTTATTCGTGAGCCTCTTGGCGAAATGTGGTGGGTGTAAGGCTTAGCAGCCTTCACTCCTATAGAAAAAGCCCGCAGATTCCGGTAATACCGGCTTCTCTGCGGGCTTTCTTTTCTTCATGTATTCCCTGATTTTCAGTCAGTACTGAGCTGATTACCAGCCTTTGATCATGACGACATCCATGATGCCGAATACGAGCAAAGCGACACCGGCAAAGCCGACTGCAAAATAATTTCTCTTTGGTTGAATCAGCTGTCTGATAAAACCAATTGCGATGACCAATGTGAAGATCAGCACATAAATATCAAAGGTACTGTATGTGCTTGTTGCTGCTGCCGCTTCTTCCGCTAAAAACATTGCGAGACCTCCTCTTAATACTCGGTGCATGGCACAGTTTCTGCTATTTTAATACTATGTTAGCCTGATTGGGCGCAAGAATCAAGTGATTCCCGGATGTGTAACAAGTTTGTCACCAATTGTTTTACAAAGATCTTGTCACGTAGTATACGATGTCCAAATGTAGACAGATTTATAACGCCTAGCGATACGTACAAACTTAGGTTGTTACCTAGTAATTTGTAATGAACTCGCTTATTGAAGAAGCTTGTTCTTACGGGCTCTCTTACGGGCTATAAGTAGTCTACTTCCTCCTTTACTCGATGATTGATGGACGCCTCTATAAATAGTAAAAAACAAGCGCAGCCGCCCGTACCAGGCCATCCACGCTTGTTTCAATATCCGGCGTTATTATCCTTACTTCGCCAGCTCATAAACGATATCTACGGTGTGTTCATTTAGGATTATGTTCATGCTGACTTCATCTAGCAGCTCTTGTTCTTTCCATGCCAGGTACCTTTGCGGATCAATCCCCAACTGCGAAACTAGTTGCTGAAGTTCAAGCGTTCTTTTCATGAAAGCGCCTCCACATGATTTTTTCCATCCTACGTACACATCTCACACATTTATTATACAGCTTACACTTAAAATTAAGATAGAGGGTTAAATTGTCGAAGCCTGTTCCTTTCTCGTAAATATTAACAAATCCCCTGTTATTCCCAAAAATTATACGGAATTGGGGGCGATAATTTTATAAAAAATAGCGTTTTTTTATAAAGTGTTCTTTCGCACTCTCCGATAGACGAATAAAAAGCCTGGTGCCCAAACGCCTCATGGGCATTCGGACTCCAAGCTTTTCACTGTTGATACTTTCTAATATAACGTTAAATTCAACGTTCACTTTAAATTTCTCTTCTCTTCTCAAGTGCGAATCGAAGCTTTGGTCTTCTTTCACAGAAGACTTCTAGCCTACTGCGTCCTCCAGAACTTCCAGACGCTTGGCGTAATCCTCCGACCTCTCGCGGTCCCGTTCGAGGATCGGCTTCAAATACTGGCCGGTGTAGGACCCGGCCACCTTCACAACATCTTCCGGCGTGCCGGTCGCTACGATCTGTCCACCGCGGCTTCCGCCGTCAGGTCCCAGATCGATAAGGTAGTCCGCCGTCTTAATCACATCGAGGTTATGCTCGATGACTAGCACCGTTTCACCGTTCTCTACGAGACGGTGAAGCACCTTCAGCAGACGATCGATATCGTCGATATGAAGCCCCGTAGTGGGCTCATCGAGGATATAGATCGTCTTGCCCGTGCTGCGGCGGTACAGCTCCGCCGCAAGCTTCACACGCTGGGCTTCGCCCCCGGACAGCGTCGTTGCCGGCTGGCCGAGCGTCATATAGCCCAGCCCCACGTCCAGCAGCGTCTGCAGCTTGCGGTGGATGCGCGGCACGTTCTTGAAGAACTCACAGCCATCTTCGATGGTGAGCCCGAGTACCTCAGAAATACTCTTGCCCTTGTATTTTACTTCTAGCGTCTCCCGGTTGTAGCGCTTGCCTTTGCAGACTTCACAAGGCACGTAGACATCCGGAAGGAAGTGCATCTCAATCTTGATAATGCCGTCGCCGCGGCAGGCTTCACATCGTCCGCCCTTCACATTGAAGCTGAAGCGACCTTTCTTGTAGCCTCTGATTTTGGCCTCCGTCGTGTTGGAATACAGGTCACGGATATCGTCAAATACACCTGTATATGTCGCAGGGTTGGAACGCGGCGTGCGTCCGATTGGAGATTGGTCGATATCGATGACTTTATCGATATGCTCCAGTCCCAGAACCTCTTTATGCTCGCCAGGACGTACCTTGGCTCCGTTGAGCTCACGCGCTAACGTTTTATATAGAATCTCATTGATTAACGTACTTTTCCCGGAGCCCGACACACCCGTTACTGCCGAAAACACTCCCAGAGGGAACTTCGCGGTCACGTTGCGCAGATTGTTTTCCTTAGCACCTTTGATTTCGATCCATTTGCCATTAGGCTTGCGACGCTCTGCTGGTACCGGAATAAACTTTTTGCCGCTCAAATACTGACCGGTGAGTGAATTCGAATCCTGCATCAGCTCTTGGGGAGTTCCCTGAGCAATCACTTGTCCGCCATGGATACCTGCTCCTGGGCCAATATCGATGATATAGTCCGCAGCCATCATCGTATCCTCATCGTGCTCAACGACGATTAGCGTATTGCCCAAGTTTCTCATATGCTCCAGTGTGCTGATGAGTCGTGTATTGTCGCGTTGGTGAAGACCGATACTTGGCTCATCGAGAATATAGAGAACTCCCATCAGACTGGAGCCGATTTGCGTAGCGAGACGAATCCGCTGGGCTTCACCCCCGGATAACGTACCCGCCGCTCGATGCATCGTCAGATAATCCAACCCAACGTTAACAAGGAACCCCAGACGCGCGTTGATTTCTTTCAAGATCAGATGCGCAATGGTCTTCTCTTTATCGGTAAGCTGCAGCCCTTCAAACCACTCTTGAGCCTCACCAATTGAAAGAGCCGTCGCATGTGCGATATTCTTGCCATTGATCGTCACGGCTAACGTTTCGGGCTTAAGACGCTGGCCCTTACATTTCGGACAAGGCTTCGTGCTCATATACGTCTGAATATGCTCTCTGATTCCTTCGGAGAATGTATCCCGGAATCTTCTCTCCAGGTTGCGGATAATGCCCTCGAATGGAACTAAAGCTTCTTTCGTCGCTCCCATATCGTTCTCGTAACGAAACCGGATTTTCTCGCCTCCAGTTCCATAGAGGAGCACCTTCATCTGATCGTTAGAGAGCTCCGATACCGCGAGGTCCCGGGGAATCTTGTAATGCTCGCACACAGCGGCAAGAAACTGCGGGTAATAGTTCGATGTGCTGCCTGCCCAAGCTTCGAAAGCTCCCTCTTCAATCGTAAGCGAGTTGTTCGGAACGAGAAGCTCAGGATCCACAATCATTTGGCTGCCCAGTCCGTCGCACTCCGCACATGCGCCGAATGGGCTGTTAAACGAAAACATCCGCGGCGCCAATTCTTCAATACTGAATCCGCACTCCGGACAAGCCAGATTTTGGCTGAACAACAGTTCTTCTTGGTCAATGACATCGACGATAACTCGGCCGTTGGCCAGTTTCAGCGCTGTCTCCAACGAGTCAGCAAGCCTTGCATGCACGTCATCCTTGACGACAATTCGGTCAACGACCACTTCGATGTTGTGCTTCTTGTTCTTATCGAGCTCGATTTTCTCGGCGAGATCCGTTGTTTCTCCATTGATCCGCACCCTCACGAAGCCCTGCTTCTGAATATCCGCCAGCAGCTTGGTATGCTCTCCCTTGCGGCCCGATACTAAAGGTGCCAGGATTTGCAGTTTGGTCCGTTCCGGATATTCCATAATCCGGTCCACCATTTGTTCGATCGTCTGCGACGTAATTTCAATACCGTGGGTTGGGCAATGGGGTCTTCCAATCCGCGCAAACAAAAGCCGGAGATAATCGTAAATCTCCGTCACCGTACCAACCGTAGAGCGTGGGTTACGACTTGTCGTCTTCTGGTCAATGGAGATCGCTGGAGACAGCCCTTCAATGGAGTCTACATCCGGCTTATCCATCTGGCCCAAGAACTGTCTTGCGTAAGCGGACAGCGACTCTACATACCTACGCTGCCCCTCTGCGTAAATCGTATCAAAAGCGAGCGACGATTTGCCTGAGCCGCTTAACCCTGTCAGCACGACAAACTTATCCCGCGGAATGGTCACGTCGATATTTTTTAAATTATGAGCTCTCGCTCCTTTAATGACGATATTATCTCTGGACACGGGGTATCCTTCCTCTCCATCCCTCATCTATGAGTGCTAGGCTTCCGCTTTCATTTCCATTAGTGCGTCGCGAAGCTCGGCTGCCCGCTCAAACTGCAGGTTCTTGGCCGCTTCTTTCATCTCCGCCTCCAAGCGCTCAATCAGCGAAGCCCGATCCTTCTTGGACATCTTAGCGCCTTTAACTTCTGTGAGGTAATCCGCTTTTTGCTCGGCAACCTTTGTTGCCTCAATGACATCACGGACCTTCTTGGCAATCGTCTGCGGTGTAATGCCCCGCTCCTGATTATATGCTTCTTGCATGGATCTTCTCCGATTCGTCTCGCTAATTGCCTTTTCCATGGAGTCCGTGATCTTATCACCGTACATGATGACACGGCCGTCAGCATTTCGAGCGGCGCGACCGATTGTTTGGATCATGGAACGTTCCGAACGTAGGAATCCTTCTTTATCCGCATCCAAAATCGCTACCAGCGAAACTTCCGGCAGATCGAGTCCTTCTCTCAACAAGTTGATACCTATAAGCACATGAAACACGCCCAAACGCAAGTCACGCAGAATCTGCATTCGCTCGAATGTTTTAATATCCGAATGCAGGTAACGAACCTTGATACCAACCTCTTTTAAATAATCGGTTAAGTCCTCGGACATCTTCTTCGTCAATGTTGTAACAAGCACACGCTCATCCTTGCGTATCCGGTCATGAATCTCCGCAAGCAGATCATCGATCTGCCCTTTCGTCGGACGCACTTCAATGATCGGATCGAGCAGGCCAGTCGGACGGATGATCTGTTCAATCATCTGCGGGCATTTCTCCAGCTCGTAGGGTCCAGGCGTTGCCGATACATACACGATCTGCGTGATCTTATCCTCAAATTCTTCAAAACGCAGCGGACGGTTATCCAAGGCGGACGGCAGACGGAAGCCGTGATCAACCAGCACTTCCTTCCTCGCTCTATCTCCGTTATACATCGCTCGTATTTGAGGCAGCGTTACGTGGGATTCGTCGACAATGAACAGCATATCCTCCGGAAAATAATCCATCAGGGTATACGGCGTTGCCCCTCGTTCGCGGAACGTGAGCGGTCCCGAGTAATTCTCGATTCCGGAGCAGAAGCCCATCTCTTGCATCATTTCAATATCGTACCGCGTTCTCTGCTCAAGGCGCTGGGCTTCCAGCAGCTTGCCCTGTTCGCTCATCTCCGCAAGTCTCTCTTCGAGCTCTCTTTCAATATTGACAAGCGCGAGCTTCATCGTTTCTTCTTTAGTAACGAAGTGGGATGCAGGGAAGATGGCAACATGATCACGCTCCCCGATAATCTCTCCCGTCAGAACGTCAATCTCTGTAATCCGCTCAATTTCATCTCCGAACAGTTCGACGCGAACCGCATGTTCGCCATGCGACGCAGGAAAAATCTCGACCACGTCTCCACGCACCCGGAACGTCCCCCTCACGAAATTGAGGTCATTGCGCTGATACTGGATATCAACGAGACGATGTAAAATTTCGGTGCGCGACTTCTCCATGCCGACACGCAAAGAAAGCAGCAAAGAACCGTACTCCTGCGGTGAACCCAAACCGTAAATGCATGAAACGCTCGCTACGATGATGACGTCGCGGCGCTCAAACAGGGAGCTGGTTGCGGAGTGACGGAGCTTGTCGATCTCTTCGTTGATACTGGAATCCTTCTCAATATAAGTGTCTGAGGAAGCAATATAAGCTTCCGGCTGATAGTAGTCGTAGTAACTGACGAAATAGGATACCGCGTTATTAGGGAAAAACTCCTTAAACTCGCTGCACAGCTGCGCAGCCAATGTCTTATTGTGAGCAATCACCAGGGTCGGTCTGTTCAACTTGGCGATTAATTGCGCCGCCGTAAACGTCTTCCCCGTTCCTGTAGCACCAAGCAGCGTCTGATGCTTGTTCCCGGCCTGGATACTCCGGACAAGCTCCTCGATCGCCTTAGGCTGGTCGCCTTGAGGTGCAAACTCCGACACTAATTCGAACTTCTTGGAACTGATTTGAATATCATTCATCCTTATCACCCGCACTTTGGATATATCAAACTATCTATAAACTTTATGTCTTCGGTTTCCGATACTACATGTATTACTTCCAATATTTATACAGTTCATCAGGTGTCTTAACAAGCATTTCCTTATTTTTCATCCATAGGAATGTTTGTTCTCGTTTCTACCTATTATACCCTTTTTATCAAATTCGTTGCAAACGGCAATATCTGCTGAGCACAGGCGCATCCACCATTTATCAAACGTTCAATGAGGAGTGGTACAACCATGGACTTAACAACGATTTTAGGGCTTGTATTGGGCCTGGCAGGTTTAATCGGAGGCTATATGTGGGACGGCGGGCACCTTGGATCTCTATTCATCCCCAGTGCCATGCTGATCGTGTTCGGAGGCACGTTTGGTGCGGTTGCGGTCAGCTTCCCCGGACGTATACTCACGAAAGTACCTCAAGCGCTGCGAATTGCCTTCATGAAAACAGAAAGCGATCCCTCCCACACGATAGAAGAAATTGTGGACATGGCCACCGTCGCTAGACGGGAAGGGGTTCTGGCCCTTGAGCAAAGAGCCCAGGAGCATGCCAATCCATTTCTTAAAGAAGGGCTTATGATGGTCGTAGACGGAACTGATCCCGAACTAGCTCGACAAATTCTAGAGCTGGAGATGGATGCTATCGAGCATGAGAAAGAGAACATGTCAAAAATATTTGAATCGGCAGGCGGTTATGCACCTACAATGGGCATTATCGGCACGGTCATGGGACTGATTCACGTACTCGGTAATCTTGACGATCCCTCCAGTCTCGGACCCGCTATTGCGGTCGCATTCACAGCTACTCTATACGGCGTTATGAGCGCCAACTTGATCTACCTGCCTATCGCAAATAAAATCAAGCTCCGCAGCAAGGAGGAAACGTCCGAAATGGAGCTGATGCTGGAAGGCATTCTCGCATTGCAAGCCGGTGAAAATCCTCAACTGATCAAGAAGAAACTAAACTCCTTCCTTCACGATAAGATGTCGAAAGGAACGTCCCGAGAGGCAGGTGGAAGCTATGCCGAGGAGGCGTAAAAAACAGGAGGAACACGTCAACCATGAGCGTTGGCTCATCACCTACGCCGATTTGATTACGCTGCTTCTTGTATTCTTCATCATTATGTACGCCATGAGTAAACTCGATGTTCAAAAGTATTCCGTTCTAGCTCAGGCGCTAAACCTGCAATTTCAAAAAGCCGACTCGATCCTTGACCAAGGCCGGGGCATCAGCGGGCAAATGACCCCTACACAAGGTGATGCCGACACAAAGGACACAGAAGAGCCCAAACAAGATAATGCGGTGCAGCCGGAACCGACACCTGCACCGACGCCCGAGCCCACGGAGGCTCCTAAGGCTTCCGAGAAGGAAAAGAAAGAAAAGGAGCTTCAAGATCTCCTACAGCAGGTTCAAACGTACATCACAGATCAAAACTTAGAGGCCGATGTTTCCGCTGTCGACACCAATCGCGGCGTCGCCATTACCCTGAACGATTTGTTCCTGTTTGATCTGGGCAAAGCCGATCTCAAGCCTGCTTCGTACCCGATTCTGCAAAAGCTGGCTTCCCTATTTCCAACCTTGCAATCCAAGGTCAGCATCGAAGGCCATACAGACGATATCCCGCTTGCGACGGGCTCTCCTTACAAGGACAACTGGGGACTCTCCTTCGCCCGATCTCTCTCCGTGCTCCGCTATTTCAGCGACACGGCAGGGATCGATGAGCATAAATTCGTAGCTACCGCCTATGCCGATACCATGCCTAGAGCCAGCAATGACAGCGATGCGAACCGCGCCAAGAATCGACGTGTGGAAATTATCGTACTGCGTGAAGATCTGACCCCGAGCCTGCCAAAAGACCCTGCTTCTCCTTGAGAGAACCAGGGTCTTGTTGTTCATCACATCGGCTTCCCCGATTGATTGGATGATACGCCGGTCAGCTTGCCGCGCAAGTAGGAAAACAAATGTTGCGGCTTGTGCTCCATATAATAGAGAGCTTGTTGGTCAGGTGCCAGGATAATCCCTAGCTGGTGATGGTCTCCAGAGAAAATAGCACGCTGCATAAATCGTACCTCTCCTCGCTGATCAAGCACCTCTAACTTGCAAAAAGCAGAATTTATGCGAATAGCCGCATGAAGGTCCGCCTTATTAGCAACCGCATGACCATTTACCTTCGAAATCGTCTCACCTGCAAGAATCCCCATTTCCTCAGCAGGACTCTTAGGAATGACAGCCAGCACCATAAGCCCGCGGGAACCGTGCACGAAGAACGGAACCTGCTTTAATTCCCGCCACTGACTGTATCTGATTAAGGCTTCATGCAGAAGCAAGGTCAGTAGGGAAGAGACCATGATAAGCGGCGTCCACAGGGCGGCACCCCAGGCAAGTAGTAAAGTAACGATGCCATATACAGCAAGCAGGCTCGCACTTAGCTTGGTTTGAGCCTTCGGCAGCTTGGAAATCGTCAGCTCGGTGAATCCGATCATGACAGGAAAAGCCAGCAGACTCCAGCCCGCACTCCAATCTGCATGCAGCATCGTTCCCCAAGGCAGCGATTCCGTGCTTCCGCCGGAGAACGGCACCAGTAAAAACATCGGCACCGGCCAGAAGCCTTGCAGCTGGTAGCCTCCAACGATTTTGCCTCTCTTGCCTTCCAGGAAAAGAGGACTTGCCATTCTTGCTCCTTGCATCCCCACTAAGAAGCTCTCCAGAGGGTGAAGCACAGCTGCAATGACCAGGAGTGAGGGGACATCCACTTGCCCTAACCACTGAACCATTGGAGCGCTCCCTTCCAGCTCTGCCCGGTTAGGAAGCCATGACAAAATGGAGTGGGCAATCCCCAGTATGCCAGCCGCATAGGCGAAGCACAGAAAGCGGACGCGAAATAACAACAGCACGAGGGAAGTAACCCACAGCAGCATGATCGTTTCAGCTGCTACACTGACGCCGATGAACATCATGACGATTGATGCTGCCATACCGCAGGCCCAGCCCCAAAGCAACGTTCGCCATGTCTCGTCCAAGAGGGAGTGCAGCTTCGTATGAAACAGCTTTCGCTCTAACTGCACCTGTTTCCGGTATTGAAGCAGGATAAACACAACGCCTATATAGTAAAAAGGGTTGATCAACAACTGTACAATGGCATGCAAGAATCGTTCCAATAACGGTACCGCAAATTCCATATCGCGCAGGCTCCTTGTTTAAAAAGAAAATAGGAAGGCCGCCAATCTCGCAGCCTTCCTACATGTATTTCGACCAGTTCGCTGGTTTTCCTGCCTTACCGGTCTATTTTCCAGTATCTTTGCAAAATTATTTCGCTAGTTCCTTTTGCAATTCTGCTACGGCAGCTTTTAATTGCAGATCATTCTTCGGATCGCGAATCTCTGTGAGAATGGCTTTCTCCAGCTTATTCGCCGTATCCGTGTCTACTTCACCAGTCATCGGCAGCCCGTTTACTCGCTGGAATGCTTTGAGGGACTGTGCCGTTTTGTCACTGAAGTAGCCATCTGTCCGATCCGGCGCGAAGCCAAGTCCAGACAGCATCAGTTGCATATTTTCCACATCATCGCTAGTTGTGTCAGGCTTAATTACCGATTTCTTAGAAAGAGGAGCCGCTTTGAAGTACGCTGGCTGGTCTACGGCAATATCAGGCTGGATACCCTTCTTATGAATCCAGTTGCCGTTTGGCGTCAGCCATTTGTACACGGTCATCTTGATATTACTGCCGTCGCCCATTTCCTTCTCGAAGGTAACCTGAACGGTCCCTTTGCCGTAGGAGGTTTCACCAACAATCTTACTGCCCACAGCCTCTTGGAAGGCCCCAGCCAGAATCTCAGAAGCGCTCGCGCTGCCTTTATTCACAAGCACCGTAATCGGATAATCCTTACCTTTGCCGGTAGAAGGCGTCGGTTCGCGCTTACCGTCGCGGTTCTCCACCTGAACGATCGGTTTGCCGTCCTTCACGAACGGATTCACGATATCTACAACGACGTTCAAGAGACCGCCCGGGTCATTCCGCACATCGATCACAAGACCCTTCATGCCTTGATCTTCAAGGTTCTTCAGCTCTTCTGCAAAACGGGTAGCCGTGTTGGAGGAGAATTGACGAATCTCGATTTTCCCGATTTTATCCGGCAGCATCTCGGCATACACCGTCTCGACATCAATATCGTCGCGGACGACAATAACCTGTATCGGATCGCCTACGCCTTGTCGCACAATATCCAGCTTCGCCTGCGTCCCTTTTGGACCGCGGATTTTCATAACGGCTTGGTTAAGCGTCAGCCCATCCAGCTTCTCGCCATTCACCGATACGATCACATCGTGCGCTTGAATGCCTGCCTTTTCCGCCGGCGAGCCTTTAATTGGGGATACAATGACAAACTTCCCATCCTCGGAGGATACTTCCGCTCCTATTCCTTGAAAGGAAGAAGTAATACTTTCATCAAATTGCTTGGCTTCGTTCTGATCCATGTACACGGTAAAAGGATCTTCGAGCGACTCCAGCATGCCGTTGATAGCTCCATTCACGACCGTGTCATGATCCGTCTGTTTCAAAAACTTGCTCTCGATTAACTGGTACGTTGTTGCGATTTTGCTCAAATCCTTATTCGTCAGCCCACTTGCTGCTGAAGCCGCAGCCGCAGAGCTCCCCGCCGGCTTGTCTCCCCACAGAGGAAGTATCGATGGGTTCGCAAATGTTAACGTGACCATGCTGCTCGCAATCACCGATAGCATGACGAATACTAATACCGTTCTTCCTTTAAACTGCACAGCGTGATTCACCACCTTTGTCCTTAAAACCCCTTATGCCCGTAAGGCTTACACCTTTCGGAACGAGTTCGCCTGATTAGTATATGACAAGCGCCCCCCGTTTTATAACCAAGTTGTCCTATCTTAAGTAGGGTTTGGGATCTACAGGCTTCTCATTGATTCTCACTTCAAAATGCAAATGGTTGCCGGTCGATTGCCCCGTGGAGCCCACGCCCGCAATTTTTTTGACCGCGCTTGACCGTATCGCCCTTCTTCACATAAATGCCGTCATTCATAATATGACCGTATAAAGTCCAAACTCCGTTGCCATGATCAATAATAACGCAATTCCCATAACCGCTCATCCATGAAGCATAGATCACGGAGCCATTCTCTGCCGCCCGGATTTCCGTCCCCTTCGGCACAGCCAAATCAATCCCCTTGTGGTTCTCTGATTTGCCTGTAACTGGATTAATCCTCATAACAAAATCGGATGTCAGTGTAGCCTGGGTTGCCAGCGGATATCCGAACTTGCCTCCAGAGTAAGTAAATGGTGACTTCGCATTTGCCGCAGCGCGCTTTTTGGCTTGCAGTGCTGATTCCTGCTTAGCCAATTGAATGATCTGATCTTCGCTATCCTCGGAAATTTCCTCGAGTTCTTTCTCCTGCTTACTGAGCGAAGCGATTCTCACTTCTTTTTCTTTTTCCTTTGCTTGAAGCTCGTCGCGGGCTGTATCCGCTTTGGCATAGAGGCCTTTGACCTCTTCCAGCTGCTGCTCCGTCTCGATTTTCTTTTGCTCCACCGTATCGCGGTCCTTCTTATTCGCTTCCAGGATTTCTTTGTCCTGGTTCACGATCGACTTGAGGGCTTCCAGACGGTTCAAGAAATCAGAGAAGCTCGTCGCGCTCATCAGCACATCCATATACGAAACAAACCCGTTCATATACATCAGCCGAAGGCGGGATTTCAGCATCTGGTCCCGGCTCTCCACCCTGCCTTCCGCTTCATCAAGCAGCTTGACGTTATCTTCCAATTGGTCGGATACATCGTCAATCTGTGTGTTCAAATCAGACAGCGTTTTACTGGCTTCATCTACTTGCGCAAGTAAGGTCTTGATGTCTTTCGTGGTTTGCTCTTTTTCATTCTGTACTTTCACAATTTGATGTTGGGCATTGTTCGCCTTCTGTTGAATTTCCGCTTTTTTCTTCTTCAGTTGAGACAGCTGCTGGTCGATCTTTTCCGTTGCTGATGCGGCGTAGCCAGCGTATGGAACCATAAGGCTGCTTACAATTCCAAGTGTTAGCAACGTGGGCAACATCTTTTTCTTCAAGCACATAGCCTCCTAACCTAGTAGATCCTTCTATGAAACTTTGAAAATAAACAAGCACCATTACACACGCAAAAACTTACGTACCGAAATCAAGCTTCCCCAGATCCCGATCACCATACCAATGCCAAGGAGCAGCAGGGTAAGGGTAGGAGCAATCTGTTCAAACGGCGTCAGCTTAATCATCAGCATGCTCAGATCGATGGAGCCTGTATTTAACAGCTTCCAGTACCCTCCCAAGATAATAAGGATGGGAATAATAGAACCTATAAAACCAAGCAAAGCTCCTTCTATGAAAAATGGCCAACGTATAAATGAATTGGTTGCCCCTACGAGCTTCATAATGGCGATTTCCTTGCGGCGCGCCAGAATGGTAATTTTGATCGTATTGGCAATCAAGAAAACAGCGGTAAAGGAAAGCAGAATCACGATGCCGAAGCCTACCCAGCGGATCACCTCTGTCACCTTAAATAAGGTTTCAACCGTGCCCTTGCCGTAGTTGACTTTATAGATCGGCTTTGGATCTTTGCCCAGATTGAGCGCACTAATTTTATCGGCAACCGCCGCGACATGATGCGGATCATCCACTTCAACCGTGAATGCGTCGTTCAGCGGATTGTTCTCCCCTTCAAAGCCTTCCAGCAGCGCTTTACCGCTCTCGCCAAGCTTATCCCTCAAATAAATAAGCCCTTCTTCTTTCGAGACGAACTTGACCGATTTCACTTCAGGAATGCCCGTGATTTGGCTTTGCAGCAAAGCTACCTGATCTTGAGGCGTATTCACTTCCAGATAGACGTTAATCTCGACCTGCTTCTCAATCTGACCCGTGATGTCATTGACATTGAGCGTGATCAAAACGAAAATCCCCAATATAAACAAGGAAATAGCAATCGAGCTGATTGAAGCAAATGTCATCCACCCATTGCGGATAATGTTGCGCGTACCCTCACGGAAATGACGAGCGGCCGTGCTAATCTTCATAGCCGTATTCCCCCCGCTGCTCGTCACGAGCGATGACGCCTTTCTCTATCGCAATAACCCGTTTGCGCATCGTGTTGACGATTTCTTTGTTGTGTGTGGCCATAACGATTGTCGTGCCGCGGAAATTAATTTCCTCCATCAGCTTCATAATGCCCCAAGAGGTATCGGGGTCCAAATTTCCTGTCGGTTCATCGGCGATAATGACGGATGGATTGTTCACTATTGCCCGGGCAATAGCCACCCGTTGCTGTTCGCCCCCGGATAATTGGGTCGGCAGTGAAAGCGCCTTGTCCTTGAGCTTCACGAGTTCCAACACTTCCATGGTCCGCTTCTTGATCTGCTTCTTCGGAGCCTCGATGACTTCCATAGCGAAAGCGACATTGTCATAGACACTCAGTTTCGGCAGCAGACGATAATCCTGAAAAATAACGCCGATATTACGGCGTACATAAGGAATTTTGCGCTGCTTCAGCTTCTCCAGGTTAAAGCCGTTCACAAAGATTTGACCCTTGGTCGGCTTTTCTTCTCTATACATTAATTTCATAAATGTCGACTTACCTGCACCGGACGGACCTACCACATAAACGAACTCATTGCGGTCCACCTTTATATCAATACCTCGCAATGCATGAGTGCCGTTGGAGTATGTTTTCCATACGTCCTGCATTTCGATCACAATATCACATCCAATCATATAGATAGCTTTTATCCTTTCGACATAAAAGCGGAAAATCCTTTACTTCGTCCAGAAATTTCGTGCACATCACCCCCATTATATCATTTTTTGAGAGAATTTGAGGCATCCTGCGCTAGTAAGTTTAAGCATGAATACCAGCAAGCCTTTAACCATCTTACAAATTTTGGATTTAACCAAAACTTTTTCCCATTTTTATGGTATGTATATATCGAAATTAGGATAAACGAAGGAGTGATTGTAGTGAAGCCAACCAAACGAAGCTTTATTACTGTAAAGAAAGGGCGAGTATTATGGATTGCAACCGTTTTGTCGCTAACCCTCGGAAGTCATACATTCGCAGACTCACCGCGCATTGAATCGAACAAAAATCCTGCGTATGCAATAAGCTCCTCTGATTATCACAATGTTGTCACTAGTTCGGAGGGGAAGGTTTGGTACTGGGGCAATGTAGCTGATCGTGATACGGTGGTTACGCAAGGCGAATATGGACCGGAGTATAAGTTAAAAGAAAGAGACAATAAACCGGAAGTAATGAACAACTTGGAAGGAATCGCCGCTGTATCTGCGCAATATGGAAATGGAGACGTCATACTCAAAAAAGACGGAACTGTATGGAGCTGGGGAAGGAAATTAAATGATATTACAGGGAAATCTGAGTTTCCTGCGCCTCAAAAAATTGAGGGATTAAACCATATTACTAAAATCTCAACCGACTATTTGAACGCTGCATTAGATCAAGACGGAACCGTGTGGGTCTGGTTTCCATATCCGTATACTAACAATGTGACCCGAATTGAAAATATTCAGAAAGCTAAAGATATTTCCGTTGGGCACGGCAAACTGCATATTTTAAAAAGTGATGGAACTGTATGGGAGTGGTCAGGCTATACGAACGACCGTCAAAATGAGAGCTACCAAGCAGTACAAATGAAGGAACTCACTCATGTTACTGCACTTTCCTCAGGTCATTCGGATCATTATTTTGTCATAAAGAAAGACGGAACCGTATGGGGCTGGGGAAACAACGGCTTCGGCTCCCTCGGCTTAAAGGGGATTGATACTGTCACTAAGCCTTCTCTAATTAAAGACTTGCAGCAGGTTTCCTCCATCACAACCAATGATTGGACTACGGTCATAGTGAAGAAAGATGGGACGGCATGGATTCTAGGCGCGAAGATTGAAAGTGAAAGCCCAGTTTGGAATACAACTCCTGAACAAATTGAAGGGTTACAGAAAGTATCTGCTGTCACTCTAGGATATAATCATGCTCTAGCTGTTACGATGGACGGCAAACTGTTTGCATGGGGGCAAAATCAAGCCGGACAGCTCGGAGATGCCACCTTTAAGAAAAGCGCTACACCCCTACCTGTCAAACTTCAGTAGTATGAATGAAGGGCATGTCTGAGACCATCGGAGTCAACAAATATCGTAATAAAATAGACGAGAGCACGATACAAATAGTAGTACAGGCTGCGAATTTCTTGCAGCCTGTACCTAAGTTGTAAAGGAGACGCTGCTGCATGTTGTCCAACTCCGTCTACTTAACGCCTGCTCGAAAAATATTACTGCTTGCAGCTATCGTCATCGTCAGTGCTAGCGCTGCAGGTGGCGCGCTTTATACCTATGGAAGCGGACAGAAGCTGCCCTCTCACTTTCAGGTTGCCGGCTGGAACGCTGGAGGAATGCCACACGAAGTCTTTGAACAGCAGTTAGAACAGAGATGGAGACAGATCTCTTCCCTTCCCGTTCAGCTTCAATCAACAAATCCAGAAATCACAGGAAAAACACTCTCTTTAGAGCAATTGGGCATTGTCCTACACAGAGAACAAGTTGATCGAGCCCTACAGAGCTTACTTCACGGATCTATGGCCAATCGGATTTCCGCCAGATGGTCGTTGAGTCATGCAGATCTTCCAATGTCCGCCTCTATCGACACCAACAAACTTCAAGCAGTCATTCAACAATCATGGAAGGAAGTCTACGATCATCAACCTACTGCTGCACGACGAATCGTCAATCCCGATGATACCATTCAATATGAACCTGACCGCAGTGTTCCTAGAATTGATCTAGTCACTTTGAAAAAACAGCTAGATTCCTTGATTCCACCCGTCACACCTGGGTACATGGAACAGAAAACACTTCAAATTACCATCCCTCTCTATGAGCAGCCGGCTAGTGTCACGGTTGACTCACTCAAGCAGCAAAAGATTGAACGAAAAATCGCTCAGTTCACAACATCGTTCCCCCCAGCGGAGAGGGACGGATTCACAATATCAGATCCACTGCCGCAACCATCCACGATCTGCTCTTAGCCCCAGATGATGTATTTGACTATAGTAAAATCATTGAGCAAACGGAAGCTCACTTCGGCTATAAAGAAGCTCCTGTCATTCTAAACGGAAAACTGGTGCCGGGCATTGGCGGAGGGATTTGCCAAGTGTCCTCTACGCTGTACAATGCCGTGCTGCGAAGCGGTCTTGAGATTGTCGAAAGGCGCAATCACTCGCTGCCCGTCAGCTACGTGCCGCTAGGCCAGGATGCGACTTTTGCAAGTGGGTATATTAATTTCAAGTTTCGGAACAACACGGACTCCTATCTGCTGATACGCACGGTCACGACAGGCCAGAATGTGACGGTCAAGTTGTTTGGCCATATGTCCTCCTCCCTGACTTATGAGATCGAATCCAAAATCATAGCGACGATATCGCCACCGGTCAAATACGTTCATAATCCGTCCTTGCGCCGCGGTACAACCAGACCGATCAGCACAGGAAAGGCGGGTTATGTCGTAGAGACCTATCGGTACAAAAAGCAAGACGGTGTAGTTGTGGGTAAGGAGCTGATCTCCAAGGATCGGTACTCTCCGGTCCCCACTCTTGTCGCCGCCAATACGGGCGATATCAAGCCCGATGAAGGAAAGCCCGCTGAGCCGGGCAGCCCGCTCCTGGAGGACGGCGTCAAAGGGCCTACTTTTCGATAGCAAGCGGGTTCCAAAAGATTATGACAGGTCATATGACTCTAGATACTAGGTCACTATGACTTTTTCTTTTATTCTAGGAGTATCAAGGAATGCTGAAGGAGGAATCGCACCATGAGTAAAGCGGATTACTTCAAGGAACTGAACCACCGATTACGCGGTCTCCCCGAGAAGGAACGCCAAAATATATTGTCTGTCTATGAAGAACTATTTCAAAAAGCAATAGAAAACGGTAAGCATGAGGATGATGTTGCCGAGTCGCTTGGTTATCCTCGCATTCCTAGCTGGAATGCACAAAACCAAGTTCAGAACCCAGCGTCCTCCCACGAGCAAGCGGATGCTGAAGCTCGAATACGACAGCAGTCTGCTGAGAATGCAAAAAATCCGGCTCCCGAAGCGTTCAAGCAAACGTACTCCAAAGCCGAGATTCCCTATTCCTATGAACCTATTCCAAGCCAATATGCAGGAGGCTCACAAGGCCCGCAAACGGCCCCGCCGCCACCACCGCATTCCGTACCGACCTACACGCATATACCGCCTTATCCACATGCAGTCAAAGCAGAAACAGGTATCAAGGCGATTATCGTCAGTATTGCACTTGGATTTTTTAATCTGATCTTTGTCGTCGGGCCATGGTTCGGTTTGTTCGGAACATTAATCGGCTTATTTGCAGCCGGATTTGCTTTGCTGGTAGCACCCGTAATCGGTGTAGTCGCCACGCTTTGGGGCAGTTCGGGAGAAGACATGAGGCTCATCGTGTTCGCTATGCTAGCGTGCTTTGGTCTGGGGCTCATTCTGACTTCCGCTTCTACCTGGTTGTTCCATTGGTTTTTCAAACTCACCGGATCCTACATTCGATTCAACGCGAAACTAATCAAGGGGGCTTAATCCATGAAAAAAAGCTATAAATTTTGGATGGTGCTTGGCTTTCTGTGTCTCGCTGTAGGTTTGGTAGGAACCGCCATCTCATTCAAAGAGACGGATTTTGACTCCGGTATTACACAAATTGATGTGGAAAAAAGTATGGATGCCGCCCAGATTGAGAATCTGTCCATCAGCACCGACTTTATCGGCATGACCTTCATTCCGTCTGACGGCAAGGACATCACGGTTCATCTTGTCGGCACAGTGAGTAAAACGTTAGCTAAGGATTGCACGATTGACGCGGTAACCGAAGGTTCCGACACCTGGACCGTCAACGTCTGTAATAACCCGCGCAATAATTTTCAATTCGGCTTTGACCTGAATGAACTCAAGAACTTGATCGCCCATCACGATACTAGACTCCGCACAGAAGTCACGCTGCCGAACAAACTGTACAAATCCATAAGCGTCTCATCCGATGTCGGGTCCCTACAGCTGAAGGATATCAAATCCGAATCTTTGCACGCCGTAACGGATACGGGCAGCATCGCGCTCGACCGCTTTGAAGGCTCTAAGCTTCACCTGGAAAGTGATACAGGACGAATTACAGTCGGTGATGCGCAAGGCAACGTCACCATCAAGACAGATACAGGCAGTATCCAGGCCAAGCTCAGAGAGCTGGGGGAACAAGTCGAAATGGATGCCGATACCGGCTCCATTGACCTTCAGCTGACTGCGAAGCCTACATCAGCCTTCTTCGATCTATCCTCCGATGTCGGCAGGGTTAATCTGGATGTGCCAGGAGCCACCGCTAACCGAGACGGCCGTAATGCCCTGACTGGCACCATCGGAGACGGACACAGCAAAGTGCGTTTGCGGACGGATACGGGATCGATTACGGTGATGGGGAAATAGTATTTGAACAAATGAAAACCTCCGGACCGCTGCATTCAGCGGGTCGGAGGTTGATGTTATTTTTCACTTATTTGCTCTTTGCCAAATAGGTCTGGAACCAGTCGTCGGCCTGCTTCAGCACTTCTTCTGCCCGCTCGATGGCCGCGGACACTTGGTTGCTTGCGGTTCCGCCGTAGACGTTACGCGCATTGACGACCTGTTCAGGCTGCAGGACTTGATAGATGTCCGCTTCGAACAGGCTGGAGAAGCCCTTGAACTCTTCGATACTCATATCGAGGAGGTATTTCTTATTTTGAATGCAGTACAGGACTGTCTTGCCGATGACTTCGTGCGCCTGACGGAACGGCAGACCCTTGTTCACCAAGTAATCTGCGATGTCCGTTGCGTTCGAGAAGTCCTGGTTGACTGCTTGCTTCATGCGGTCTTTGTTCACCTTCATCGTTGAAACCATAGGGGCAAACAATTGCAGCGCCCCTGCAGGGTACGAACCGTATCGAACATGCCTTCCTTGTCTTCCTGCATGTCCTTGTTGTAGGCTAGCGGCAGCGACTTCAGTACGGTCAGCAGACCGAACAAGTTGCCATAGACGCGGCCCGTCTTACCGCGGACGAGCTCAGCAACGTCCGGGTTCTTCTTCTGCGGCATGATCGAGCTGCCGGTGCAGAAGGCGTCATCGAGTTCAACGAAGGCGAACTCCGTGCTGGACCAGAGCACCATTTCCTCGCAGAAGCGAGAAAGGTGCATCATGATCATCGACGCGTTCGAGAGGAACTCCAGGATGAAGTCGCGGTCGCTGACCGCATCCAGACTGTTCTCGTACACGCGGTCGAAGCCAAGCTCCGACGCCACAAAATGGCGGTCGATCGCAAACGTAGTGCCGGCGAGCGCTCCAGCGCCGAGCGGCAGAATGTTGATGCGCTTGTAGCTGTCCTGCAAGCGCTCCAGGTCGCGCTGGAACATGCTGACGTACGCCATCATGTGATGCGCAAACAGAATCGGCTGCGCACGCTGTAGATGCGTATATCCCGGAACAATCGTATCCAGATTGTTCTTGGCTTGATCAAGCAGCGCTTCCTGCAGCTTGATGAGCAGCCCGACGAACTCTACCACGCGCTTGCGCAGGTAGAGATGCATGTCCGTCGCAACCTGGTCGTTACGGCTGCGGCCGGTGTGCAGCTTGCCGCCGACCGGACCGATCAGGTCGATCAGCGTTTTTTCGATATTCATGTGAATATCTTCGTTCTGAACGGTATATTCCAACTCGCCGCGGCGGATCATGCCCTGTACAGCGTGCAGGCCGTCTTTGATCTTCTCCACATCGTCAGCCGGCAGAATGCCGCATTTGCCAAGCATCGAGACATGGGCCAAGCTACCTTGGATGTCTTCCTCAGCCAGCTCTTTGTCGAACATAATCGACGCTGTATATTCTTCGACCAGTTGGTCGGTTTGCTTCGTAAATCGTCCACCCCAAAGCTTAGACACGATTCATTCTCCTCTCGTCATTAGAGCGGCACGGCGGCGGACAAGCCGCCGATACAGCCCAAAGGCTTTCCTCGGAGGGAAAGCCCGCGCATTTGCTATGTTGATCTGCTTATTGGTTCGCCTTCTGCTGCACACCGGAAGAAACCTTCAGGCGCAGCGCGTTCAGGCGGATAAAGCCCGTAGCGTCACCTTGATCGTACGCTTTGGAAGGATCGGCTTCCATTGTCGCGATATCCGGGTTGTACAAGCTGACAGGGCTCTTCACGCCGGCAGCCATGATATTGCCTTTGTACAGCTTCAAACGAACCGTACCCGTTACGTTCTTTTGGCTTTCTTCTACTAGCGCTTGGATTGCCAGACGCTCTGGGGCAAACCAGAAACCGTTGTAAACGAGCGTAGCGTATTTGGAAATCAAGGAATCGCGAAGGTGCATCACATCACGGTCCATCGTCAGCGATTCCATTTTGCGGTGAGCGGTGAACAGGATCGTACCACCCGGAGTTTCATATACACCGCGGCTCTTCATGCCGACGAAGCGGTTTTCCACCATATCCACGCGGCCGATACCGTGCTTACCGCCAAGCTCATTCAGGGCTTCCATGACTTGAAGTGGGCTCATTTTCGCGCCGTTCAGACCTACGCAGTCACCTTTTTCAAAATCAAGTTCTACGTATTCCGCTTGATCGGGAGCATCCTCAGGGGAAACGCTCAGTACGTACATATCTTTATTGGACTCAGCCGCGGAGTCAAACCAAGGATCCTCCAGCATGCCGCTCTCAAAGCTGATATGCAGCAGGTTGCGGTCCATCGAATAAGGCTTGGCAGCCGAAGCTTGAACCGGAATACCATGCTTCTCCGCGTAAGCGATCATTTCAGCACGTCCCGGGAACTGCTCGCGGAACTCTTCGAGACGCCAAGGAGCGATTACACCAATTTCCGGAGCAAGCGCTGCTGCCGTCAATTCGAAACGGACTTGGTCGTTGCCTTTGCCTGTCGCCCCGTGAGCGATAGCCGTTGCGCCTTCTGCGCGGGCAATATCAACCATGCGCTTCGCAATCAGAGGACGCGCGATACTTGTACCTAGCAGGTACTGTCCTTCGTACAGAGCGCCCGCTTGGAACATCGGGTAAATAAAATCCTTAGCGAATTCATCGCGCAGGTCGTCGATATAGATTTTGGATGCGCCGGTTTGCAGCGCTTTTTCTTCAAGGCCGTCCAGCTCTTCCTTTTGTCCAATATCCGCTGTGAACGCGATAATTTCCGCATCGTAGGTTTCTTTTAACCATTTCAAAATTACTGATGTGTCCAGCCCGCCGGAATAGGCTAACACGATTTTTTCCTTTGCCATGAATCCATCTCTCCGTTTCCCTTGTATAAACTATATCCTCACTTCACACATCTGCATGAAGGTGGTTTACATCAATGCCGCCATAATTGCTTTTTGAGCATGAAGACGGTTCTCCGCCTGATCAAAAATAATCGAATGCTCGCCGTCGATGACGCCTTCGCTCACTTCTTCACCGCGATGCGCCGGCAGGCAGTGCATAAACAGGTAGTCGGATTTCGCGTACTTCACCAGATCCTCGTTCACCTGATAGTTTTTGAATGCCGTTTCCCGCTCCTGCTGCTCAGCTTCAAAGCCCATGCTCGCCCATACATCCGTGTACACGATGTCGGCTTTTTCGATCGCTTCACGCGGATCATGCGTCACCAGTACGCTTCCGCCGGTTTGTGCCGCATTGTCCTTCGCAGCCGCTGTGGATTTGGCATCCGGCTCGTAGCCCTCTGGAGTTGCAACCGCAAAATCCATGCCCAGTTTAGCAGCGCCCATCATGAGGGAATGCACCATGTTGTTGCCGTCGCCGATGTAGGCCATTTTCAGACCGCGCAGCTTGCCCTTGTGCTCCAGGATCGTTTGGCAATCCGCCATGACCTGGCAAGGATGCGCGTAGTCCGTCAGTCCATTGATCACGGGAACTGTCGCCCCTCTGGCCAGATCAATAACCTTGCGGTGCTCATACGTGCGGATCATGATGCCGTCCAGATAGCGGGACAACGTCTGCGCCGTATCCCAAACCGTCTCGCCACGCCCAAGCTGCAGATCATTTCTGCTTAGAAACAGCGCCTGGCCGCCCAGTTGATACATGCCCACTTCAAAAGAAACCCGAGTACGTGTGGAGGATTTCTCAAAAACCATGCCTAGCGTCTTGCCGGCTAACAGATTATGAGGCTCTCCTGCCTTCTGCTTGCGCTTAAGATCAATTGCCAAATCGATCAAATATTGAATTTCTTCGGGTGTATAATCAATAAGTGCAAGAAAATCGCGCCCTTTCAGCTGGGCAGCCAACTCTTCCTTTAACGTACTGTTCATATCATCCTACCTTTCTGCTTCAAATAAACTCGTTTATTGAACGGCCGCAGCCGCTTTCTCCGCCAATACTTCGCAAATGACATCAATACCCCGGTCCAGGTCTTCCTGCGGAATCGTCAAGCTAGGCACCAATCGGATGACATTCGCTCCGGCCGGAATAACCAGCACGCCGCGCTTATGAATTTCGCTGATGATCTCTCCAGCGGGCTGTGTGCACTCGATTCCAATGAGAAGACCTAAACCTCTAATCTTAGAAATTAGCGGGTTCGCTTGAAGTCGTTCTTGCAGCTTGTTAACCGTATAGGTACCAAGTTCCGCCGCACGTTCCGGGAGCTTATTCTCCAGAATGGTCTCAATAGAAGCAATACCAGCCGCTGTTGCAATCGGAGTTCCGCCAAACGTGGAACCATGGCTTCCTGCGTTGAACGCTTCTGCAAGCTTACCCTTACCCAGCATAGCGCCGATTGGGAAGCCCGCTCCAAGCCCTTTGGCCAGGGTGAATATATCCGGTTCGATACCGTAGTGCTCGTAAGCGAACAGCTTGCCCGTGCGCCCAACTCCCGTCTGAATCTCATCCGCGATCAGAAGCAGACCGCGCTCCTCACAGAGTTCAGCCAGCTGTTTGATGAATGCCGGGTCAGCCGGGAGCACGCCGCCTTCCCCTTGAACCATCTCGATCATGATGGCGCAGGTCTTATCGCTAACCAGGCCGCGAACCGCCTCGATATCGTTGTAAGGCGCGTACACGAATCCTTCCGGCAGCGGCAGGAAGCCTTCTTTCACCTTATCCTGACCTGTAGCAGTCAAAGTAGCCAATGTACGGCCATGGAAGGACATGTTGAACGTAATGATCTCATATTTGCCGTTCTGCAGGACCTTTTGCGCGTAACGTCGAGCCAGCTTGATCGCCGCCTCATTGGCTTCCGCACCCGTAGAGCAGAAGAATACCTTATCCGCACAGCTATTTTCCGTTAACAGCTGCGCCAGCTTCTCCTGGTTCGGAATGTGGAACAAATTGCTGACGTGCCATAACTGATCGAGCTGCTCGACCAGCTTCTCTTTCACCGCTTGCGGAGCGTGTCCGAGGTTCGTTACCGCGATTCCGCTCATCAAATCGATATATTCTTTTCCCGTATCATCCCATACACGGCTGCCTTCCCCTTTTACCAGCGTAATCGGATATCTCGCATAGGTAGGAAAAAGCGCGCTATTACCAGCTGCAGTCATTGAAAACCCTCCCGGAAGCCATGACGAATGGCTTTATCAATCAATCGATTCTGTGAATAAATAGCTTCTTATCTCACGATCCGTGTGCCGATGCCGCCTTCTTTTAACACTTTGCTCAAAACGTTCGGCTCGGAGCCGTTGACGATGACAACTTCCTTAACTCGACCTTGTATACATGCAATGGCAGCACGCACCTTCGGAATCATGCCTCCATAAATGACGCCGCTTTGGATCATCGCTTCAATTTCAGCAACCGTTACCACAGGAAGCACCTGCTTCTCACCATTCATGATGCCCGGCACGTCGGTTACCACGATCATTTGTTCCACGCCCAGGTGCGAGGCAACCGCTCCCGCCGCCGTATCTGCGTTAATGTTATAACGTTGTCCACCGTCTGCACCCAAGCCAACTGGAGCAATGACCGGAATGTATCCCATTTGGACAACATCCTGAATCAGCTCTGCGTTGACTTTCGTTACATCGCCAACCAGTCCGACTTCGTTTGCGTTACTGACGGGAACAGCTTCAATCAATTGACCGTCCACCCCGGACAGACCTAACGCCGACGCGCCTGCCAGCTGAATACGCCGTACAATTTCCTTGTTGATTTTGCCGGAGAGCACCATCTCCACAACATCCAGTACGTCTTCCGTTGTCCGGCGCAGTCCGTTCACAAATTCTGTCTCAATCCCAAGCTTGGACAGCGTATCGGAAATTGCGGGTCCGCCACCGTGGACGATGACCGTCACGATTCCTTCTTCCTGAAGCTGACGCATATCGGCAAAAAAGCTTTCTGGCAGAGCCGCCAGCGTGCTTCCGCCGCATTTCATGACAAAGCAATTGTTTTTCACTGCCGCTTCCCCTTTACAAATCTATATCAACCTGTATGTTAACCGTGAACTCTTCAATAGCCGCTGCAGCTCACAGCTCGCTGATTGGCTCGCCCAGCCAGAAATACGATTCCCCTACTCCTAATATGGCATAGGCCTCACATCATTGCCGCTTGAAGCTGGCTGCTATTTCAATAGATTTCGCCAGTGAGCTGCCTCTACGTCCTATAAGCTGCATTGATCCGTACATAGTCATACGTCAAATCACAGCCCCAGCCCGTAGCTTTGCCGCTTCCCATATGTAAATTCACATGAATATGAATCGTATCTGTTTTCAGATAAGCAAGAGCCTGCTCCTCATCAAACTTCACAGGACGAGACTGTTCCAGAACCGTAATGTCGCCGAGACGGATATCGACCGTATTAACATTCACCGACTGGCCTGAATATCCCACTGCCGCAATGATGCGGCCCCAGTTGGCATCTGCGCCATACACTGCCGACTTCACCAAGCTCGATCCGATGATCGACTTGACGATGGCTCTTGCCGCATTGTCGGACTCCGCACCGACCACATTAACCTCGATCAGTTTGGTCGCTCCTTCGCCGTCTCGCGCAATCGCTTTGGCCAGGTATTCGCCTACGTATTGGAACGCAGCTGCAAAGGCTTCCCAATCCGGATGCTGCGGATTCAGCGTCTCACTGCCTGCCAGTCCGCTTGCCATCACCACAACCATGTCGTTGGTGCTGGTGTCGCCATCAACTGTGATCATATTGAACGTGTTGTCCGTCACCCGGTTCAGCAGCAGCTGCAGGTGCTGGCTTTCGATCTTGGCGTCGGTCGTGATAAAACCGAGCATCGTCGCCATGTTCGGGTGAATCATCCCCGAACCCTTGGCCGCGCCGGCAATATGGATGTCATGGCCGCCAATACTTACGCGGACGCATGTCATCTTCTGCACGAGATCCGTGGTCAGGATCGCCTGGCAGAAGTCGTCGCCCCCGTCCGTCTTCACACGCTGCGGCAGCTCCTCGATGCCTCCAAGAACTTTATGCATCGGCAGCAGCTCGCCGATAACGCCCGTGCTCGTCACGCCTACGTGATGCACCTCCAGGCCCAGCGCCTTTGCCGCCGCAGCGCGCATCGCGCGCGCGTCGTCCTCGCCCTGCTGGCCGGTGCACGCATTAGCGTTGCCGCTGTTCACGATCATCGCCTGCAGCTTGCCGTCTTGGGCGATGCTCTCCTGCGTAACGCGCAGCGGTGCCGCTTGGAACGCGTTGAGCGTATACACGCCCGCCGCTGCCGCCGGCACCTCACAGACAATAGCGCCCAGATCGTGGCGCTCAGTTTTCTTCAGTCCGCAGTGCAGTCCGCCTGCGCGAAAGCCTTTCGGAGTCGTAACGGACCCCTCCGGCACAACGATAAACTTCCCTTGCTCTTGTGACGACATCTTCGCCCTTCACCTGTCCCTTTTGGATGTGGATTGTGGATTCGATCTTCTTGCTTTCACTATGAATTAAGGATACACCGGAGAGAACAACAAGCCCGTTGTCTCCTCCCAGCCCATCATGAGGTTCAAATTCTGAATCGCCTGACCGGCAGCGCCCTTCACGACGTTATCGATGACCGAGCAAATCGTCAACCGCCCTGTCCGTTCGTCAACGGCAAACCCGATATCGCAGTAATTGGAGCCGAGCACTTCTTTCGTCGCAGGCATCTTGCCGTTGGAACGAATCCGCACGAACTTACGGCCCTCATAATACTGACGGTACATTTCAATAAACTCTGCTTCTGTGTGCTCGCCAATTATCGTTGCATACATGGTCGTCATGATCCCGCGCGTCATCGGAACCAAATGTGTCGTGAACGTCGTCACGATGTCTTTGCCCGCGATGCGGCTCAGCGCCTGCTCAATCTCTGGAATATGCTGATGCTTATTGACTTTATAAGCACTGAAATTCTCATTCACTTCGGCGTAATGAGCGCCCAGTCCTAATCCACGGCCCGCTCCGGAAACACCGGACTTGGCATCAATAATGATCGTGGACGGATCGATCCATCCCGCTTGCACCGCAGGTATGAGACCAAGCAGTGTTGCAGTCGGATAACAGCCTGGATTGGAAATAAGGTCCATTCCTTTGACCTCGTCACCGAATACTTCCGACAAGCCATACACTGCTCGTTCCAGAGCTTCGGCCGGCGCTGCGGGCTTCTTATACCAATTTTCATAGGCTTCCGCTGATTTAAGACGCAGATCGCCTGAAATATCGATGACCTTGAGTCCTGCTGCAAGCAGCTTCATACTAAGCTCAGCACTGACTCCCGCAGGTGTCGCCAAGAAGACGAGATCCGCTTTTCCGGCGATCAAATCGACGTCCAACTCATCTAGAATGCCCACAAATATTTGATTCAAATGAGGAAAACTCTCTGCAAGAGGCGCCCCTGCATTTGAGGTTGAAACAACGGAAGTAATCGTAACATAAGGATGCGCCTGTAAAAGGCGAATCAACTCGGCACCGCCATAGCCGGTAGCCCCAATAATTGCCGCTCTTAGTGAATTGCTCATGGTTATTCCTCCAAACGTCCCCAAAAAGATATGTATTATTATACGGACTTATACATAATAATTCAATGGATTTTTTCCAGAGTTTTCGCGTGATTATGCAGCTTTTTCGGCTTGCAGCATTCGATCTATTTTGCATACTCTGCATAAAATCTAATACAGTCTACAACCCTTTGTTCTAGCCCTGTATTATTATCCCAGAATCTAGACCCAAAGAGCAACTTCTATTTCAAATGCATAGATTCCACTCGCTAGGATAGTTGATGAAGCGTGTTCAATATGAGGGGCTAGTTTGTTGCTATATGAGTTCACGTTCAATGTGGAGTGCTTGCTAGCAGCTAAGTGAGCCGTGACCAGTATAAAGTGCTTGTTAGCAGCAATGTGAGTTCGTGTCTAATATACAGTGCTAGTTCGCAGCTATGTGAGTTCGGGTTCAGTATACAGTGCTAGTTCGTAACTTTGTGAGTTCGTGCTCAGTATACAGTGCTAGTTCGTAGCTATGGAGTGTGTCCAATATACAGTGCTAGTTCGTAGCTATGGAGTGTGTCCAATATACAGTGCTAGTTCGTAGCTATGGAGTGTGTCCAATATACAGTGCTAGTTCGTAGCTATGGAGTGTGTCCAATATACAGTGCTAGTTCGTAGCTATGTGAGTCGTGCCCCTCCCGTCTTGCTAGCTATGTCTGCGGAAGCCTTCCCCCAGCACCTCATTCGTATCGCTCAAAATGACGAAGGCCTGCGGGTCGACAGCCTGTACCAGTGTTTTTAACCGACTCACTTCGTTCTGGTTGACGACCACCATGAGTACAACTCTTGACGCTCCCGTATAGCCTCCCGCACCGCTTAGCTCCGTCAAGCCTCGGTCCAGCTCGTATAGAATCGCTTTCCGGATGTCCTCCGTGTGCTCCGATATAATAAAGGCGACCTTCGCGTAGTTGAACCCGAGCTGTACAATATCGATCGTTTTCGTTGTCACGAATAATCCGATTAAGGCAAACAGTGCATTCTCCGGCGTAAACACAACACCTGCCGAAAGGATAACGAGACCGTCAAAGATGGCTACAGCAAAACCTAGACTAATACCTGTATATTTATGCAGGATCTGAGCAGCCAGTCCGAGTCCTCCTGTTGACCCTCTCCCCCGGAACACGATACCCAGCCCCAGACCGATGCCCATCCCTCCATAAATGGTCGCGAGCAGCGTATTATGAGTAGGGACTCCAATATGACTTGTCAGTAGCACACAAAGCGGGTATACCACAGAGCCTACGGCGGTTTTCACACCGTATTGCCCGCCCAGCAGCCATAATCCCAGTAGAAAAAGCGGAATGTTCAGCGCCCATTGTGTGATGGCCGGGCTGATACCTGTCAGATGCTGCACGATGGTGGACACGCCGGAGACCCCTCCGGAGGCAATCTGATTCGGGTTCAAAAAGGCGTTAAAACTGGCCGCGATAATCAGCGATCCGACAACCAGCATGACATATTCGATTACCGTATGTGCAGGACTCCCGATCGGGATTCCTTGTTTTCTTCTGGCCACAAGCGGCCCTCCTTTATAAGGGGAAGCTATGATTTCTGAATTTGTCGAAAAAAGGGATGGCGAGTGCCAGTTGCTCGACTTTGGCTGCCTGCCCTGAGCAGTTGCCAGCTTCGATCTTCTCGTGTAGCGTTGATCCTTGCGTCCTTATGATCCGATATTCGGATCAATCGATCTGACTCCATCATCCTTACAGTTCGGACGGTAACGTACCTACGTGCGTTTGAAGCTCTTGGACCGCTAAGGCGTTCGATGTGAATTCTTTGGGAAGGTAAGCCTCTTATTCATGACTCTTCCATTCTGCACCAACGGATCACCAAGCCAGACTTTCGGCACGGATTGTTTGTTTTGCATGCGAGCTCTGGTTGTCACAGACTATGCAGGGCTTTACTTTCACCTTACATCGCTTCTGATGAGTTAGGATTTATCGGGTCTCTCAGGGATGAGTCCGGCACGCACATGCTTATTGACCTTCGCCTTCGGGAACATCTGGTTTGCAAAGTCGCATATGCCTATCATCCTACAGTAGCACATTCTCAGCTTAGTTCACCTGCCAGCCTGCTCAGTACGATCACCGGCCGCTGTATGCCTCCCTCGACAAACTCCAAAAAAATCCCACACCTGTCAGGTGTAGGATTTTCGTCCAACGCGGGAACTATGCGTGAAGCTGACTATTCCTTGCGAATCTGATGACGCAGGTACGCATCCATGAACATATCCAAATCGCCGTCCATCACCGCGCCGACGTTGCCCGTCTCCGCAGACGTGCGGTGATCCTTCACCATGCTGTAAGGATGGAACACGTAGGAGCGGATCTGGCTGCCCCACGCGATGTCCGACTGCTCGCCGCGAATCTCGGCAAGCTGCTTCTCTTGCTCCTCGATCTTCTTCTCATAGAGCTTGGAACGAAGCATCTTCATTGCTTTCTCACGGTTCTTGATCTGGGAACGTTCCTGCTGACAGCTGACCACGACGCCTGTAGGGATATGCGTGATCCGAACGGCCGAGTCGGTCGTATTGATGTGCTGACCGCCGGCGCCGCTGGCCCGGTAGGTATCGATCTTGAGATCCTCCGTGCGGATTTCAATCTCCGCGTCGTCCTCGATCTCCGGCATCACATCACACGATACGAAGGATGTGTGACGGCGGCCGGAGGCGTCAAACGGCGAGATGCGGACGAGCCGATGTACGCCCTTCTCCGTCTTCAAGTAGCCGTAGGCGTTGAAGCCCTTGATCATGAGCGTGACGCTCTTCACTCCGGCCTCGTCGCCGGGCAGGTAGTCGAGGACCTCGACCTTGAAGTCACGCTTCTCGGCCCAGCGGCGGTACATGCGCAGCAGCATCTCCGCCCAGTCCTGACTCTCGGTCCCCCCGCTCCGGGGTGCAGCTCGAGTATCGCATTCAGCCGGTCGTACGGCTGATTGAGCAGCAGTTGAAGCTCGAAGTCCTCGAGCTTCTTGACGAGAGCCTTGATGCCGCTGCCGATCTCGGCGGCAAGACTGTCGTCGCTTTCCTCCTCCTCGAGCTCGACCATGACCTGCAGGTCGTCGTACTCGCCGGAAAGCGTCTGAAACTGCTCCACAACGCCCTTGATCGCGTTGAGTTCGCTAATTGTTTTCTGGGCTTTCTCGTTATCGTCCCAGAAATCGGGCGCAGCCATTTTTTCCTCGAAATCACCGATCTCTTCGAGCTTATGATCTAAGTCAAAGAGACCCCCTTAATTCCGTTAGTCGCTTTGCCGTTTCCCTAAGATCCTGCTTTACTTCTGGTTCTAGCATTGTCTTACACCTCATTTATTTGCTTGCCATTGGCCTTGGCTTACTCTTCTGTCTTCTGCGTTAGACCTAGTAAGTCAGGTATGGAGTATGCTGAGCATACGTCATCGTTCAATCGTTGCCGCACCTTCACGCGGCTAGTGACCCAAGCTAAATAGATGGGTCCCCAGTCGATGAAGCCTATTAGCTGCCTTGGCCGTGGCACTGTTTGAACTTCTTACCGCTGCCGCATGGACATGGATCGTTACGCCCGATACGGTCGTCTTTGACTAGCGGCTTTTTACCTGTCGCTTCATTTTTGGGATCGACCGCTTGACCTTCCGCAACCGCTTGACGCTCCAGATTGCTTTGGACATGGGCCTTCATGATGTACTTCGCAACTTCTTCCTGGATGGCCTCGACCATTTCCTGGAACATTTCAAAGCCCTCGAATTGATACTCACGAAGCGGATCAGTTCCGCCGTAGGCTCGGAGATGAATACCTTGACGCAATTGATCCATCGCATCAATATGATCCATCCACTTGCTGTCGACTGCACGCAGTGCAACGACTTTCTCGAATTCACGCATGAATTCGGCGCCGATTTCTTCCTCGCGCTCATCATAGCGGGCTTTCACAAGTCCTTGCAGATTTTCGATGATCTCTTCCTGCTCCTTGCCCCAGATGTCTTGATCGGACACTTGGCCTTCCGTCAGCAGGTTGGCATTCATAAAGTTCGCAACTTCATGAATTTCCCATTCTTCCGGAATCTGTTCCTCCGGACAATGTACTTTCACTATTCGCTCGATCACTCCGTCAATCATGCTCTCTACAACTTCACGGATGTTCTCGGACTCCAGCAGTTCTCTACGCTGTTTGTAAATAATCTCACGCTGCTGATTCATCACATCGTCATATTGCAGGACGACTTTACGCACATCGAAGTTGTTGCCCTCAACGCGTTTCTGGGCCGACTCCACAGCACGCGAAATCAGCTTGCTTTCGATTGGCTGGTCTTCTTCCATACCAAGGCGGTCCATCATCGCCATAATATTTTCAGCGCCAAAACGCTTCATCAACTCATCCTCGAGGGACAGATAGAATTGGGACGAGCCCGGGTCGCCTTGACGGCCCGCACGACCGCGCAGCTGATTATCGATCCGGCGGCTCTCATGACGTTCTGTACCTATGATATGCAGTCCACCCGAATCATGTACACCTTCGCCCAGCATAATATCCGTACCACGGCCCGCCATATTGGTTGCGATCGTAACCGCGCCAGGCTGACCTGCTCGAGATACGATTTCCGCTTCCTCCGCATGGTATTTGGCATTCAAGACCTTATGCGGAACGCCTTTCTTCTTCAGCATTTCAGATAGATGCTCGGAATTCTCAATCGATACGGTACCGACGAGAACAGGCTGATTCTTTTTATGACGTTCGGCGATTTCTTCTACAACCGCTTTGAACTTGCCCTGCTCGGATTTATATACGATGTCCGGCATATCCTTCCGAATCATCGGACGGTTCGTTGGAACGACGATAACTTCCAGACCGTAGATTTTTTTCAACTCTTCTTCTTCCGTCTTGGCCGTCCCTGTCATACCCGACAGCTTGCGGTACATCCGGAAGTAGTTCTGGAACGTAATCGTTGCCAGCGTCATGCTCTCATTCTGCACTTGCAATTGCTCTTTGGCTTCGATCGCTTGATGCAGACCGTCACTGTAGCGGCGACCTGTCATAATCCGGCCTGTGAATTCGTCCACGATCATGACTTCATCTTCTTGCACGACGTAATCGACATCGCGCTTCATAATAAAGCGAGCCTTCAAAGCTTGGGTCACGTGATGGTTGATGTTCACATTTTGATGATCGAACAGGTTCTCGATCCCGAATGCGCGCTCAGCCTTAGCCACGCCCTCTTCCGTTAATGCTACGGAACGGACCTTGATATCGATCGTATAATCTTCTTCTGCTTGCAGCTTGGCGACAAACCGGTCAGCCGCGTAATAGAGATCCGTCGACTTCGCAGCTTGTCCGGAGATAATGAGCGGCGTTCTCGCCTCATCGACCAAGATGGAATCCACCTCGTCAATCACCGCATAATACAAGGGACGCTGCACCATTTGCTCTTTGTACAGCACCATGTTATCACGCAGGTAGTCGAATCCATACTCATTGTTCGTACCGTACGTAATATCGCAATTGTAAGCAGCCTGCTTCTCTTCATGCGACAAATCGTGCAGGTTCACCCCAACTGTCAGGCCAAGAAATGTATAGATTTGACCCATCTCAGCACTATCCCGCTGCGCCAAGTAGTCATTGACTGTCACTACGTGTACACCCCTGCCCAGAAGCGCATTCAGATAAACCGGCAGCGTTCCTACAAGCGTTTTACCTT
Organism: Paenibacillus hexagrammi; assembly: GCF_021513275.1. Classification (NCBI taxonomy): domain Bacteria; kingdom Bacillati; phylum Bacillota; class Bacilli; order Caryophanales; family Paenibacillaceae; genus Paenibacillus; species Paenibacillus hexagrammi. The sequence goes on from NZ_CP090978.1 coordinate 5,943,709, forward strand.
CACCAGTTCTCATTTCCGCAATGCGGCCTTCGTGAAGCACCATGCCCCCGATTAACTGTACATCATAATGGCGTTTGCCCAGCACACGCTTAGCAGCTTCCGGGTTACTGCAAAAGCTTCCGGCAGCAAATCGTCGATCTCTTCACCTTGCTCCAGTCGGTTTCTGAACTCTACGGTCTTCCCCCGGAGCTCCTCATCGGAGAGAGGTGTAATGGATGCTTCCAGCTCGTTGATCTGCTCAACGGCCTTGAGATACCGTTTAATTTCCCGTTCATTGGAATCACCAAAAATTTTCTTTACAAGTCCTAGCATCGGTGAACCCCTTTCCCTTGCATTCGTATCCTTAAATTGTATCAGTTTGGCGGTCGAGCCGCAACAAACGTGCGATACTTTTGGCTATGCTTGCCAATTGCCGCATGTATAAGCAAACTTATAGAGCTCGCCTTATTGTCAAACTTCGTCATCTTAGTATGAAATCCAAAGCCCAAATGCATGCATGCAAGAGGGAACATGTCCGAGCAGTTGAAGCCCTCCGGGGCTAGCATATAAATAAAAAAGCCTGATTCGACCGAAATCGAACCAAGCTTCTCGTTATAAAATCAATGTATGAGTTCTTAATCTTATTGCGCCGGCTCAATCAAGCCATATTTCCCGTCATTCCGTTTATACACGACGTTCACCTTGGCTGTGTCCATGTTGGAGAATACAAAGAAGCTGTGTCCCACCATGTTCATCTGAAGAATCGCTTCTTCTACATCCATCGGTTTTAGTGCAAAACGCTTGTTACGAACGAGTTCAAATTCATCTTCCTCATCCACATAGGTGGTCGGAGCCGTTTCAATTTTAAATAGATCGCGCTTGCCGCCTTCTTGCCTGATCTTGCGGTTCGCTTTCGTCTTGTGCTTGCGGATTTGGCGTTCGAGCTTGTCTACAACCAAATCGATCGATGCGTACATATCGTTGTTCCGCTCTTCGGCCCGCAGCAGCACACCGGCTAGTGGAATCGTCACCTCAACCGCCTGATAGCCTTTCAGTACGCTTAAAGTTACATAAACATCGGATGTAAGGGGAGCTTCAAAATACCTCTCTAGTCTTCTCAGCTTCTTCTCGACATAGTCCCTAAGGGCTTCGGTTACTTCAAGGTGTTCTCCGCGAATTGTAAAATTCATAGTGCATCTCTCCCTTCTACTACATTATACTACATTCCACCTCATCTTTAAAATTCCTTCATATTCCGATCCTAGATTTTCTTGTAAAACGTAAAAAAGCACCTAAGATCTTATCGATCCAGGTGCTGTCGGTTCCATTGTATTCAAGCGGCTTCTCAGCCGGATGTTCTTATAGTTTAGTTACGTTAGCAGCTTGTGGGCCGCGCGCGCCTTCTACGATGTCAAATTCAACGGATTGACCTTCTTCAAGAGTTTTGAAACCATCAGTTTGAATTGCGGAGAAATGAACGAATACATCTCCACCATCTTCGCGCTCGATGAAGCCATAGCCTTTTTCTGCGTTAAACCATTTTACTTTACCTTGCATTGGAACACATTCCCTTCACCAATAAAATGTAAGCCCTTACTTTTTGACTATAACACTCATCTGCTTGGCCTGTCAATTTTTTCTTTTTAAATTTTTAGAAAATTCACGTATTCACATTTGAAATTTATCGAAAAATGTCGTGAAAGCTTGTTTTCATTAGTTACCCACAAAATTGTCCACATTATCCACAGGTATAAAAATACGTTGTCCACAACTTTTGGGCGCAAAATGTGGAGTTTGTACACATCCGTTTCGGCTCCGAAACAGGCTGTCCACATGCAATTTGGTATAACGGGGGTAACTTTGGCGAAATCTGAGGTAAGGTGTGCAAAAGTCCGGAAACGCGAAAAACCCTCTGTGGATACAGAGGGCGTCTGAACTGTACATTCACTTTTTTTTGTCGAAGAAGAAGCTATCTGCCGAATAAGGGTTCACATACTTGGCCGTCACTTTACGATGCTGAACTGTTTGATTCAGCTGCTTTTTTACTTGGTTCTGCAACAGTACAAGCCTGTTCTCGATCAATTTATCCATAGCCACAATTTTATCAATCGTTTTTCTATTCTCCTCATCGAGACTAAGTTCAGTTGATTCGGCTCTTATACGGTCGATGGCCATCTCCCGCTCTTCGATAAACTGAACAATTTCCTCTGCAGTGGCCTCATGAAGCCTATCCACAGATTCTTTAGTCATTACGTAAAGACGTTCGATCAAGCTATGCATGTTGAGTCCCAGTGGCTGTTGTCGAAGGATTCATTGCAATTTTTGCCGCCTCAACCCAAGCTTCTCTAAGCTCTGTTAAGAGCCCCATAACCTCTTGGATAGGCTCAATAATTTTTTTACTGTTCGCTTCTTTCAAACGAAATATAAAATAATCATATAAGCTCATTAAATTGTCCGAAAGGGGCACACTTCTATCTAGTGTAATGACAAACTCCATGATAATATCATGGACTTTCATAATGCTTGTATGCGCATCCTGTGGCTTTTTTTCTGAATAGCATCAATCGCCTGCTTACAAGAGCGAATAGCACCATCATATAACATGATCAGCAATTGTGAAGGCGTAGCGGTGCGAATTGTATTTTCCAAATACTTATTCTGCTGCTGAGCTGAAATCATAAGATTGTCCTTCTTTCTCTAACGTTTTGGGAAAACTATTTCAAAGAAGTAAGGGCAGACGACTGAGACTGCAGCGTACTAAGTGCAGATTCCATTCGGGAATATTTCAAATATAACCTGTCCTCGTAGTCATTCATTTTATCTTCCTGATCATCGATTTGCGTCTCTAGGTTGCTTAATTGTTTCCCCAGCGTACTGTCGCTCTTTAAAGTCGAAGCGGAGAATGCTGATGTACCTGCACGAGTTGACAGATCTTTCATCGTGTTGTACAAATCATCGTACATTCTGGTCGCAAATCCGTTATCCGTCACGTTCGTGGAGGTAGAGCTTGCCTTCTGACTGAAAATATCTGCGACAGAGTCCGGATTGGCCTCAATAGCCGCCTTCAGTTTATCCTCATCTACGTAGAGCTTACCCTTCTCCGTATAATCCCCGGCCGTAATACCGATAGAGGCCAATGTATTATATTTACTGCCCGTTCCGACAATTGAACTCGCGGCGTTTCTCATCTTGTTGACCGCACTTGTCAAGATCGAGTCATTGCGGAGCAAGCCACTCATCGCCTTCTCATTCCACTGGTTGATTTGCGTTTCGTTCATCGCTTCTTGCTGATCCGATGTCAGTGGCTTGTAATCACGATAACGAGTTTCATCTACTTTGTCTTCTAAAGTTTTTAACACATCATTATACTGCGTAACGAAATCTTTGATCGCGCTCACGATACTATCCGAATCCGGAGTAACCGTGATCGTCGAAGCTTGATAATACTGTGGATCCGTTGAACCTGCTTGAGTGGAATCCGTAAGTTCACTCACTTTATTGAGCGTGACGTTTATCCCATTTTCGGTAAATGTGTTGCTTGTTCTGGTAGTTTTAATACCATTAATCTCCACTATAGCATTTTGGCCTTTTGAATATTGTGTGTTCGTTGCTGTGTCGGTACTAGTATCAGTCTGAAGAATATTTTTGAAAAAGTCCTTGGAATCGTTGGTTATTTCAACCTTCGATGTATCCCCTGCATCTTTAGAAGTGAACGACATATTTCCTGTTCCGGAGTCGTAATACGCCGTTACATTAGTTTGCTTGTTAATTCTGCTTATCACATCAGAGAGTGAATCTTTTGCCGTGTCGACCGTAATGGAAGTCCCGTTCACGCTAAACGTGTAGGTGCTTTGCATGCTAGATCCGCCCTGCAGTTTAGCTTGTTGACTAGTAAGCGTTGATTTAGTGTCGAGTGTACTCCCTGACTTCACAATGGAGTTGCTGCTCTTCAATGCGGCCCCCGTGGCTAATTGCATTGCCTTTATTGTCATACTTCCTGTAGCGGCTCCTCCGTTCGTTGTAACCTTTACCGCATCAGTATCACCTGTGACCTCGGCTTTGCGAGCACGAAGCACAGTGTCCGTTTTAAACGTAGTGAGCTTATTGTTCCTGAAATCCAGGATTTTCGCATTCATTTCCTTGTAAGCATCGCGCTGCCAAGTCACGGTCTGCTTCGTTTGATTCAACGTATCCAGCTTAGTTTGCAGCGGCTGCATTTCTGATTTAACTAACGAATCCGTATCTAATCCGGATACAGCTCCTGTAATTCGAGTTGTCATTTCTTCACTCCTCTCTCCTTAAAATCATCTATCTACGTTCATCGATAATGATCCCGGCATTTTTCATTAATTTAGCGATCATATCGAGCGTCTTTTCGGAAGGGATTTCTCGAATAACTTCACCTGTTTCTTTATTCATGACCTTCACCATAATTTCTTTTGTTTCCTTGTGGACAGACATTTCAAGTGATACCGATGCACCTTGAATTGCTTTAATTGCACGATCTAATTCTTTCTTTTTTTGCTCATCACTAAGTGCCGAATCGCCTGCATTATTTGCGCTTATCTTGACCTGAGCATCTCCGGAAACGCCGTTAGTATTGGCAACATCGTAATCCGCCGAAGAGTTGTTGTCTGCTTGAAAAGCAACCCGCTCCACCCCTGTATTCCATGAGCTGCCTGTTATCTTACTTGTGTTCACGGTAACCCCTCCATCACCTTCTGTTCATATATATCTATATCGGCTAAGAGGGGCTTAATTTTTATAAATATTTTCGACATTTCACAAAATATTATTTTCGGTAACGACGGATTACCTTCTTTACTGCATCTATTACATCCTGGAAATCCTTCGCCGACATTCTCGGAAATATCGGCAAGGTCAATACCTCTCCGTACCACTTCTCCGCCCGTGGACAGAGGCCTGTCGTGTACCCAAGCTGCTGATAATAGGGATGCAGATAAACAGGTATATAATGTACGTGTACACCAATGTTCTCGGCTCTTAGCGCCTCAAACAATTGCCGGCGTGTTGCCGTAAGAAGCTCTATGTTGAATCGCAGCATGTACAAGTGCCAAGATGACTGCGTATTAGGTAATTGATAGGGTGTATCGACTTCCTCCATATCCTTGAATCCAGCATCATAAGCCTCAGCTATCGACCTTCTTTTTTCCAGAAACATAGGAAGCTTCTCGAGTTGTGAAATTCCGAGTGCCGCTTGCAGGTCGGTTATGCGATAGTTGTACCCCAGTTCCTGCATCTCATAATACCAAGGTCCCTCATCTTTAAGCATGTTTTCTCTGGTAATCCCGTGGGAACGAAAAAGACGCAACTTGTCCGCGTACTTCTCAGAATCTGTTACAATGATGCCGCCTTCACCCGTTGTAATATGCTTCACCGGATGGAAGCTAAACATCGTCATATCTGCAAGCGTACCGACATTACGCCCTTTATAGAGGGCCCCTAGCGAGTGTGCTGCGTCTTGAATGATCGTGAGCCCATGTGCCTTTGCTAAACCATAAATTTCATCCATATCTACGGGTTGACCTGTGAAATCCACGGGGATAATTGCCTTAGTACGGGGTGTAATGTGAGTGTGAATCTGTCCAGGGTCAATATTGTAAGTCTCAGGATTAATATCCGCGAAAATCGGTTTACCGCCCATGTAGAGTACGCAATTTGCACTTGCAGCAAATGTAATCGGTGTGGTAATAACCTCATCTCCGGGTCCAATACCAGCTGCGAAGCAAGCACCATGCAAGGCTGCTGTTCCGTTGCAAAAGGCAACGGCATATTTCGCTCCGACAAACTCAGCAACAGCCTGCTCGAACTTGGCAATAAGGGGGCCTTGTGTAATCAAGGGCCCCCTTAACGTTTCTACAACTAACGCTATATCTTCTTCATCAATCCACTGCATGCCGTAAGGCAAGAATTCATCACGAACAGGTCGTCCGCCTTCAATTGCTAACATGGCTCTATCTTGCCTCCTTAGTTATGAGTATTAATGCTTCATCCACGCTTCTGTTCTAACAATGCCTTCTTCAAGTGTAACCAAAGGCTCCCAGCCCAACAGCTGCTTCGCTTTATTAAAGTTGCAAAGAAGCTTTTGAATTTCGCTTTGGGGATGAATATGCTTCACATGGTGGATTTTGGACTCGTCTCCAACAATTAGCTTAGCCAGATCGTTAATTGTTATATCCCTACCTAACCCTGCATTCACAATCTGTCCATCTACTTCAGTAGCATACCCGGCCATAACTACGAATCTAGCGCAATCCTCTACGAAAAGTAAATCGCGTGTTTGTGTACCTTCACCGTAGATATGAACTTCTTTGCCAGCTAATTTCTGTTTGATGAAGATTGCTACGACTCCACCTTCGCCGCCGGATTTTTGGAAAGGACCGTAAGTATTAAACGGACGTATGACGACAGCAGGCAAACCATATGCATAATAGTAGGACAAGACCATATTTTCTGCAGCAATTTTAGACCCTGCGTAAGGCGATGCCGGTTTAATGGGGTGAAGCTCGCTAATACCCGTCTCATCCGTACACTGATCATAGACCATACAAGTACTCATAAAAACAATCTTCGTCTGATGCTTGCGGCACTGCTCCAATACATAAAACGTACCTAGCGTATCATTATTGAACGTGGTCCGCGGGTCATCGATGGAATCCTGAACGTTGATGGAAGCTCCCAAGTGATAGCAAATATCAAAGGAAACTTCAGCAAACAAAGATTCCAACAGGGCTTCTTCTTTGATATCCCCCTGAATAAACTTTATAAAATTGGCATGTGTCTTAAACTCTTCCAGGTTCTCCTCGACGCCGTTCGATAAATCATCCAACACCCATACCTGCTGGCCGTCCTCTAGCAACCTCTTTACCACCCATCGACCGATAAAACCCGCTCCGCCTGTAACGAGAACCCTCTGATCTGAAGTTATATGTGATCCCATGATAATGGAGTTCCTTTCTTAATAGCTGTTTTTGCCTGCTTGCCTATAATAATGTCATAATATTTCGGTGCCAAACCATGACCCGGCCGAATTGCCCTTACATTCTTAGCTGTAAATACATCCCCCGGCTGCATATCCTCCGCAACATACAGAGAACGTCGATGTTTCATAGATGCTTGTTCCTTGACAAGCGGACCATAGCTAATTTGCCCCAGCGCTTGCCAAGCACGCTCTGTCTCTATGACCAGCGCCTTCATTTCCTCTGGCTCCATGGAGAATACGGAATCAACGCCTCCATCTGCACGATCGAGAGTGAAATGCTTTTCAATTACTGTAGCCCCTAAGGCTACACTGGCAACAGATACGCCAATTCCAAATGTGTGATCCGACAGACCGACTTCACATTGAAATAATTCTCTCATGTGCGGCAATGTCAGTATGTGTGAATCAAGCGGAGACGATGGATACGAGCTTGTGCACTTTAGCAGTACCAAATCCGAACATCCCGCTTCACGGGCAGCGCGTACTAATTCATCAAGCTCTGCAATTGTTGCCATCCCTGTAGATACGATTAGCGGCTTCCCCGTAGCGGCAGCCTTACGAATAAGGGGAAGATCCCCATTTTCAAAAGAAGCGATTTTATAGCACGGCACGTCTAGGGACTCAAGAAAATCTACAGCCGTTTCGTCAAACGGTGTACTAAAGGCTAGCATACCAAGCTCCTTGCAGCGATCAAAAATAGGCTTGTGCCATTCCCATGGGGTATAAGCCAGCTTGTACAAATTATATAAAGAGTTGCCTTCCCACAGATTGTTAGGGTCGTCAATAAAAATTCCCCTTTATTAATATCCAGCGTCATTGTATCTGCCGTATACGTCTGCAGCTTAATGGCATGGGCCCCTGCCTCGGCCGCGGCTTCAACAATCTGCAACGCACGCTCTAATGACTGATTATGATTGCCTGACATCTCAGCGATAATAAAAGGTCGATGATTGCGGCCGACCCATTGGGTGCCAATTTGAAATTCCATATGTTTCACTCCTTATGTAAAAATCTGATGACGTAGCTCCCACAGCTCATCCAGACTATCGATGACACATTCCGCTTCGTATTCCTGCGGCTTCTGCAAATCGCGAAAGGCCCCCTACGAATTCTAACCGTGTGAAAACCTAAGGGCTTGATTCCCACGAAGTCCTTATTTGGGTTATCTCCAACGTATGCAATATCAGAAGGACCGATGCCCTCTAGCCGGCTTATCTGATGAAAACAGTACGGTGAAGGCTTCTCATTATGTAACCCGAATCTTCTGGAGATAAAACATTTTTTTATGGCAGGATGGCTCATTAGTCCAAGGGACTCTAGTTTTCTTTGTTGAACCAGTTTGTTTCCATCGGTGACGATGTACATGGGATATTCTTTAAAGGCTTCAAGACAGCGAACAGCGTCCTCATGAAGAGTAAGATTCGGCTTATGTCCACGATAAACTGATAAGCACTGCTGGACATTTTTCTTAGAATAATGCCCGATTTGGCGAAGGACGTTGTCAAACACTTGTCCACGGCCTTTTTCACTCAGTACCTGCATCATATATACTAAGCTCTGCTCTGGATCAATGCCATACTCCTGATGCAGCCAATTGCCGACAGCCTGGAAACCGCTCCGCACATAGCTTGACTCATCGTACAAAGTGTCGTCCAAATCGAATACCAGTACACTCATAAAATGAGATCGCCTGCGTAGCGAATTTGTTTCTTCTCTTCCGCTGATCTTAAAAACGGGTAAGATGCAAGGCTATTTCCTTCAGACTCCAGCAGAAACCAGTAGAAGGTATCCAATCCTGCAGCAATGCTTAGTGTTGAAGCACCGCCAAACCGAGTGTTGCATTCAATAATGTGAAACTGGCCGGTGGCATCTATGATGACTTGCATGACGACATGTCCGTATAGACCGAGCTCTTGGGCCAGCTTGGAACAAAGCTGTTCAAGAGCTACGTTGCGGATTGTGGTGGTGATTTGTGATTCGCCTGACACGATCAAGTCTCTGGTTCTTACAATGACTCCTTTAGCGTGACATTCACGGGTCACATATAGATCAACCGATACTTCAGTACCCGGTATATACGGCTGAAAAACTGGCTCATTGAGCATTTTCGCATGCAAGACCGCTTCTTCTTTCCCCAAGTTCAAGCCTATGGATTGGGAACCCGCTCCGTAACGCTCCTTAACCACCAGGCACTCAGCCCCAATGTCTCCATTGGATAACGCTGTTGGAATGACTGGGTAACCCAAAGCTTGGAGCTTCTCATAGAAGGCCAGTTTATCCAAACATAACTCTACCGCTTCTGCATTTGATACCATCACGGAAATTCCATGAGCCTGCAGAGCAGCCTTGTGCGATGCAAAGTAACCAAGCTCGCCATCGCGGGTTGGGATAATACATACAATACCTTGATTAGAGCAATAAGTAATCAATTCCTCGATAGAAAGCTTGCTTAGTCTTGGCATGAGCCAAAAATCATCAACGAAGTGCTGACCTAAACAGTTAGGATCGACATCAGCACCGATGAGTCGCCGATCGCCGCCAAGCTTACTTATAGCCAACTTCACGGCACGGAGCAGCGGCACCTTTTTCGAAATGGAAGTTATGAGTATATTTCCAGCTGTGGATGCAGCAACATCTCTGCTTTCAACTGCAGCAGCTTTCTCGTATTCAATGATCTCTGGAATCGTATCCTCAATTTGTCGAGTTGGCGCCCACCCCACTCGAGAATGGAATAACTCCATATTCGCCTGAGAACCTTCGTAAGGGATATCCAGATCCCCCTCAATGACCACCAACGAGGGGAAATGCCGCCTCAATACATCCACCACTTCCGATACGCGGCGCGCACGACCATTGCCTAAATTAACTATACCTGTGACCGGCTTCTCAGCAAGCTTAAGCAACCCTTCCGCTACTTCATCGGCAAATATATAATCGAACAAACCCTCTTTTTTATAAACCGTGATGGGTTCACCCTTCAGCAGCATACGAACCCACCTAGAAATAATGTCCCTCGAGCCTTTGCCATAGCTTCTGAAAATTCGGGCGCAGACTGTCTGCATATCGTGCTCACGGAAATGACCCAAGAACTCCAGCTCGACTTCATGAAGCAGCTTGGCGGCGCCGCACATATTCCTTGGACGGATAGGTGCAGACTCTTCGAGCATTGCCGGCTGCTCCGCAGGTGACGGGAAGCTATACAGATGCGGATCATAGATGAGATAGCTGGAGGCGAAGACAACCTTTTTCACGGATGCGCAAGATTTCATTAACGTCATCAAATGGTGGCTAAGTTTAACATTGTGGTCATAATTCTCATCCCAAAAGCCATACGTTTCCGTCGAACGCTCAAAAGTTGCCGCTAAATGGAAAAACAGCTCTGGCGAAAAATCGTCGAGCTCCTCCCGAGATATATAATTCAAATCCCCCTGACGGTAGCGAATAGCAGGGCTCCAGCTAGCGGGTCTCGGCTGAAGATCACCTACAAACAGCTCACAGCCTGCTTCCAGCAATTTAGATACCAGCGCTCGCCCGATGACGCCAGCTCCACCGCTAATAAACACTTTTTTCCCTTTAAGCATGCCAACTCTCCTTTAAACAACCATGAAGTAAAGAGTCCACCCAGTCCCCGTCAATCAGCACATGTTGTCTCATTCGTCCCTCAAACTGAAACCCGCTCTCCTCCAATATGCGAATATGATGAGGTCGTATATCATAGGTCTCTGTAAAAAGGCGGTTCCATCGCAGTTCATCAAAGGCAACCTTTTTCATGAGAGTCAAAAACGACTGGAAATCCTTCTTGTATATATCTGGATCCGAGATCCGTTTCGTATTCAGCAAAAAAGAAATTTCCGCCCGTTTTGATTCCCAATCGATATTCGTCAATCCGCCATATCCAATACAGTCATTTTGAAGCAAATAACTGAACAACACAATGGAGGGCTGTTCCACTTCAAAAGTCGGACTTACAGCGTTACGGTAATAGCGAAGCTGATCTTCGTTCGTCAGCAAGCGCTTTTGACGCAGCACTGTAATTTGCTCGTTTCTCCACTGCTTGATATGAAAGATGTCTTGCTCGCGAAGCGGCACTATCTGGTAGTCCCCGTATATGAATTCTTGGTTCGTTAAGCAACGGTATTTCATAGGTACCTCCTGAAAAAAAGCCCTTCGTGCACTGGTCAGCACTTGTGCAATCTTACAAAACGGGCTTCTGTTGAATATGAGCATTTAGCGCTATTACTTCGGGATGTTCCAGCAAGTACTCTACCACTCGTCTACTAGAAATAAGACGATCCCCAGTAAAGTGATCAGAAATTTTTTGAAGCATCGCATAGTCTTCAGGGGTATCCAATGTGATTCGAAGCTCCGGATGCCGCATGGAATCAGAGACTCGATAATGCGCTGTTTGAAATTGATCTGTATGCTCATAGGCATAGTACGTCACATGCTCCCTATGCCGAGGTTCTTGGCCATGTTTGTACATATATTCCAAAGCCTTAAAGGACACCATTTCACTCCATAATCCCCGTGGCAACTCACCTTCGAGCGTTATCAGATCAGATGGACCACTCGCCATTATTTTGATAAGCTCCGAGGCTATTTCATGATCGATGAACGGGCAATCGCTTGTCACTCTGATTACATAATCAGGGATGTACGTCTTGGCACATTCATAATACCTTGACAGAACATCGCCCTCCGAACCACGAAAGCATGTCGTTTGGGTAGCGGCGCACCATTCGGCGATGGCGTCGTCCTGCTCTAGCGTTGAGGTTGCCACTATAACATCATACAGTTGATCGATCTGCTTGCATCGGGATACAACATAATCGAGAACAACAGTTTCCCCTAATGGAAACAGTATTTTCCCAGGAAGCCGGGAGGATCCCATTCGGGCTTGTATGATCAGAATCGTTTTCATTGAATTCAATTCTCCTGTCGTCCAGCAATTCGGTCTTCGAACACTTTTAGCGCCTTGGCAATACACGCATCCATGTCATAATACTTGTATTCGGCTAATCGCCCTAACAAAATCAGCTGGCTCATTTGTTTCGCCTTTTGGACATACTGGCTGTAACGTTCCTGATTCTCACTCTTAGGAATCGGATAATAGGGCACGTCTTGTCCTGTTCTCTGACGATCATATGCTTGCGGATATTCGCGAACAATCGCCGTATATGGATGCTTTTGCCCAGTTAAATGTTTGAACTCCGTAATCCGAGTAAAATCGTATTCATTCGGGTAGTTCACAGTGCCGGTGTTCTGAAACTTCTCCTGCTGCAACGTCTCAAATTCGAAGCGCAGGGAGCGGTAAGGCAGTTCTCCATACTCGTAGTTAAAGAGTTCATCGATCTTGCCGGTGTAGATCAATTGCCCTTCAAATGCTCGACCCATAAAACGAATACTTTGCGTACCCGAATCAACTTCCAGCAATTCCTTATAATCTGTATTTAACATGATCTTAATGTTCGAATGCCGTAGCATACCCTCGAATACAGCCGTATAACCAAGCTTCGGCATACCCTGATAAGCATCCTGGAAGTACCTGTCGTCTTTCGATATAAATACAGGAACACGCCCCGTTACCATTGGATCCAGTTCTTCCGGTGTCATCCCCCATTGCTTCGTCGTATAGTGAAGGAAGACCTTTTCATAAATAAACTCAGCTAGCCATCGAAGATCCCGGTCTTCCGTTTCCCGCAGCTTCAGAATAGGCACTTTCACTCCATGTCCAAATTGTCGAACCAGCTTGTCTTCGAGTTCTTGAGCAAGCCCGCTTGGCAGCAAATCCTGTAATGCCTGTAGGTTGAACGGAATTGAAACCTGCTGGCCATCAATGCTCGCCAATACCCGATGATGATAGTAATGCCACTCCGCAAATTGTGATACGTAATCCCATATGTACTTCAATTTTGTATGAAAAATATGCGGTCCATATTGATGGATCATCAAACCTTCTTGGTTAAACCGGTCGAAAGCGTTTCCGCCGATATGATTGCGCTTTTCGATGATAAGCACTTTCTTATGTAACACGTTAGCGATCCGTTCAGCTATAACAGAACCGGAAAAACCTGCGCCTACAATGATATAGTCAAACATGAGTACAACCTCCGGTTCAAGTTTTCTTATCTATTTTCTTTAAAAATACAAGGAGCAAAAGCACCGTCGGAATCATCACGAGCAATGAAAACAACGCGGCAAGCAATTTGTACAATAAATTCAGTACACCCTCTAACAATACAGAGACAACCGAGAACTCCTTGATTTCCGAGATCATATTACAAAGGTATCGCTTCTTCGCCCTAATAGATAAAGAAAAAAGAAGTACGTTAAAAAAACCCGCGCCCGTTATATTGGCTACAGGTACGATCACTGCGTCAACACTCGGCAGATTGGCTGCTTTGAATTTTCGCCAATAACTAAAACTCGCTTTGTAAGGATAGACATAAATATGCTTAATGACTTTATACTTCTCAGCAAGCTGAACTCCGTGCTCATGAGTCAACATACTGAACTCATGCTCCGGAAAAAATGCTTCGAGTTCCGGCAGATTCTTGTCTAACTGTTGAAAGCTGGCGGAACGCACAATCAGTGCTGACTTTACATGTCTACTCAAATCAAGTGCTCCTCCTTCTTAACGATAAAAGGTAAAAAACACATCCAGAGGTACACGCAGATTCTCGACAATGTACGGCTGCACGGCTTTTCTCTTACCACTAAGCACATTAATCTTTCTGAATGCATCGAACATAGCCTTCAAATAAACATTCGTCCTCTGCTCAAATGTGGCATAGAAACACCGATACATCAGTTGCCCTGTTGTTGTCAGAGCTTCGCCTATCGGATAGTTTTTCCAAACGAGCCAAAAGGCATTCCTTGTGTAAAAATACGGCGCTCTCCACGAGGCTCGATTCTTTGGCGAATATTTATGATAGGCTACAATATCAGCATAGAATTCGATCTTATAGCCTGCGTCCCAGATGCGAAATGCGGAATCAAGTTCATTGTTATACAGAAAAAACTCCTCTGGATAATATCCCACTTGACGAAATAACTCCCTTCGGATACCGACCCCGGCACCGTTATAGGACATTACATACTTATCTGAATCAGCGCTTCTATTACTATCTTCGGTTTTTTCTTCCAAATTCTTAATATCATCATAATGAAAAAAGTTACGCACATCGAAAGCAACTACACCCAGTTTCGGATCTCTCTCAAACTTCTCTACCATTCGGGAAATAGCCCGTGACGCTGGGAAGGAGTCATCATCAATGATGACAAGATACTCGCCGAGGGCTTTCTCAAAGCCTACGTTATAGGCCTCGATCCCCACATTATGGGACATGCGAATAAGCTTGGCTTCTGGAAAATCAGCCTCAACCATTTCCTGTGTGCCGTCTGTGGAGCCGTTGTCTACGACAAGAAGCTCATAATCTCGGTATTCGATATCGCGTATGCGAGACAGGCTCTCCCGCACATCGTCTTTGCGGTTCCAGCAAAGCATGACGATGGATACTTTTGGGTTCATGGGTTCGCCTCCTGCTACATCATTAAGAACTCATGATAGTGTGCAATTCTTTGATTTTTATGTCCAAGACTGGCTTATAAATATTTAAATAAACGTTGAGCGCAGAATCAAAGCCTCGTAGGCTCTGCATATCCTGATCTGTATGTGCTGTATTGAAATAACCGTCCACATAGAGGTCAACGGAACGTTCTAATTGATTTCGGACTTCGACAATATGATCGCAGGCTTCACATATAAAGTAACCTGAAGCAGGTGCAGATTCAGTATAGATTCCACAATTAAACTGGCCTTTTAACAGCTCCGGTTCATGCTTTCCTGCTATCAATACAATTTGTGCTGAAGGATTCACTTGTACGATCCGGTCAAAGATATCTCTCAGGTGGTTCATGTGTGCGTTATCTTTGATAGCAATGCGGTGTTGCTCCTGAATGATCCGGTTAAATGTCTCCTCCAGCGGCTCACGCTGGACGACACGACCTTCCAAGGCTTTGCCGCTAATCCCTCCAATGGCGTCTTCAACAGCAAGTAGCACGGTTCGTGCGGTCTGCAGCTGACCTTTATAATTAGAAAAGTATACAGCCCGAAACATATCATCGAATAGCCTGTCCACAAAATAGGACCGGGAAGATTCATGCGTATACTTGACGAAGAAGCGAATCCGATTTCTCCAAAAATAGTACGTTGGAAAGGTGCTCGTTCTGTTGGCTGCGCCCATTTTATGCCACACCTTCGATTTGCCGTTCGCAACGACCCGATAACCGGCCAACTTCATGCGGTAGAACCACTCAATGTCATCCCAATAAATAAAACACTGCTCGTCCAACAGACCAACCTGGCGAATGACCTCGGAGCGGATGAGCACAGAGCATGCGGGTACATAGTCACATTCGACTATTTCCGGCAAAGTACCGTTGTCGACAGCTCCTTTATAGTGAGGATTAACATTGAACCGCTCCCAATCAATTGAGGCGCCCATCTCTTGAATTTCATACGGCCGATCCAGAACAAACAGCTTGGACCCTACAGCAGCTACATCCTCATGATCCTCCATATAGCTGACCAGTTCCTGCAGTGCGGCAGCGTCAACCATGACATCGTTATCCAGTAAATAAATATATGTATACGAGCCGGAAAGGGCCTGACGCAGCCCTGTATTAAACCCGCCGGAGCCCCCCAGATTGCGTTCATTAACAAGCAAGGTAACTTGATTCCCGAATTGTGCTCTTATCGCTTCGGCTGAACCATCCGAGGATGCATTATCGACAACCATAATGTCGATATCACGATAAGTCGATTTTTGAAGGGAGTCTAGACATCGCAGAACATATTCCTTTTTATTCCAGTTGCAGATAACAACAGCTACTCTTGCTGACATATCGGTTTCCCCCAATCTTCTCATATATTGACTGCAAAAATAAGCGGCGGCTCCTTGTCATTGGCTTGGTAACAGCGAATAATCTCATTGCGAATTTCTTTGTAAAACGCGATCGAGCCGATGGCAAAAACATGAATGTCACCTGCAACAGCCCGCTCAAGCGAAAACACTTCAACTTCCTGGATTCTTTGCCCCCACAAGGACAGCTTTTTATCGACAAAACCGGCAACTGCAAGCCCGTGCAGCTTGGCTAATTGCATCAGCGTCTGTCCTGCATCCCCAGCCCCATAAATCATGATAGTGCCTATCCCTTGACGAACGATTTCGACCACTAGATCGCTGAGATCCACCAGATAACTGTGGGACGAGGACACCTTCAGATGTTTCTGGAGAATATACAGCGGCGCAGACCTTGTTACCACGCCTTGTGGCCAGTAAACCTTGCTGTGCTTCCACCCATGACGGCTAAATTCTAAGAATCGTTCTACGCCCAACTGCTCTAGCAGTTGTTGATCCTGCACGTTGCAAATCGAGTTTAATGTCCGGCTCCCGAAGTTTTCATCATATTTCAAAGAGCCTAGCTGTTGAGCTTCTTCATACGTGGGCATCTCCATGACTCTCTGAATGATTTTACACATCTCCGCACCGTTAAGAAAATCTTCTTCATTAATAGCAGCACTGGAGGCCGACATCTTGAAATAAAGCTTTTGAAAAGCAACAATACCATCACGGCAGACCAGCTTCTGCTTATGCTCTTCTTCCGAAGACGAGCGCTCAGCAGTGACGGGAAGAGCGGTACCGTTCCCATTGTCCCGGTAACTGAGCGTCGAACCCTCCTCCCCTATCATCAGTAGTTCTTCCAGTACTTCAGGGCTTCGCGCAATTGTCCGAATCATCGCGAAATGCTCTCCAGCGTTCCCAGCATACCCTCGAATGTCCATGCCTTGAAACAGCAAATTTCTATTCAAGTCTCCGCCCATCGCCAATAGATGAGTTGTCCGATACCCTACGCCCGCCTGACTCAGTGCAGCATCCAAAGATTTCTGAATGGTACCGTAAATCCCCATATCAATGGTCACCATATCCTGAAAGGATCCTACCGTACCTTGAAGATAGGAAACCAATAGCGCCCTGGATTTATTAATAAATGCTTGAACCTTCTGTTTGGCAGGCTCCCTCGTTAGTATGTTTAACAAATGATGCTTTAACGTGCCGCCTTCCTGCAGTGTAATATCCTTCGTCTCATCCGCATTCAAGTGAAAGTATTCCCGGTAGGCTGCGAACTCATGGGCGTCGATCAATCCGAATGGCTCCAGCAGTTGTCCAACCGTCACGTGCCTTCTCTGAAACAGGAAGTCGAGCTCTTTTTCGTTAATTTCCTTGATGCCTGCAAAAAAAGTGGAGGCCCGTGAAACATATAGTGGAGCGATATGCAACGGAAACCCTTTGTGCTTGGAGCTATTCATCAGCAGTTCACTTAGTAGCGCACCTTCGCGCATTAAAGGGTATACGGCTTGATGCCCCTCCGTTACGCAAATTCGCAGAGTCCACTCGCACAACCCCGTTAAGAACGGTCCCAGGATGCTCGCGCCGAATTTAAACCAGAACTTATATGCCTCTTCACAGGAAGCATTTAGACATGAAGCGAGCTGCCGCATCGCTCTCAGGCGGGGCAGTAGGCTTTCGTGTCGCACTTCTTCCCACTTAATAGAGCTGTGGAACGAAACTGGGATCACGCCGTAATGAATCGCTAGAATTCCGGCCTGCTCAGCTCCTTGAACATCCGATACCCTATTGTCTCCGATATGGACGATCCGGCTTTTATCGGTTTGCGGATATTTCTTCAGCAGTTTCTCGAATAGCAGGCTCGAGGACTTATTCACACCATATTCGCTGGAAACGAAAATGTGGTCCACCATGTTAACAGGAAAACTATTCGCCGCTAGCAGTCCCCGAATCTGATCTTCGCTTAGATACATATCGGATACAAGGACAATCACTTTTTGCTTGCTGCTCAAATAATAAACCAGTGACTCAACACTGGGGTTAAGCATCGTAGCATTTTTCTCCACATCCAGTTCCAGTTCTAACAGTTTGTGAATTTGCCCTGTATGAGGGGGAAGGGACGCATAGATTTCTTCCAATGTAACCTCTATCGTACCCTGTCTTTGCCTTTTTACAATACGAGAATGCTGTTCGGCCAGAATACGCAATTGCTGAAATTCATACGCTGTTAGTCCCGCACGCAAATAACCGAGTTCTAACGCCTTCCGGCCAACCTCCAGAAACACCTCCTCTGGGTTGTTAAATCCGCGGAATACAATGGTGTCGAAGATATCGAAGCTTATGACCTCGAGCTGATTCCATCGGTCGGCCCATGGCGCCAAAAATTCATCCTCCAACCACAAGCCGTTATGTTCCTTTGGACTGCCTGCGTCCTGTTCTAAGGATGTCACAACACGCCGCCTCCTTCTCCAGCAAAGCTATAAAAACCAAGTATTGGAATTCTGAGATTCATTGATTTGAGCTGCTCCATGATCGACGATTCCCATTCCGAAATAATTATGACCACATCCAGCGCGTCCTGTTGTTCATACAAAAGTTCCGGGTTTACGACAGGAATCTCTTGACACAACGTCCCCCACTTGGCCTGATTATTATCGAGCAATAAGGGGATTGTTAACCCCTGCTGCCTCCAAAATTCCGCCGCCTGCCGACCCGCTAATCCCGAACCGAATATCCCTATTCGTTCATAATCGTGCCTGCGAAAAAAGCCCGCCGCTTCACTGACCTGTCTCGTAAAGAACATGCCGCGCATATAAGCCCTATCCGCAGGGTGTAAAATGTTGAAATGCCCCCTATGAAGGGGTCTTTTTCGGCGACGCTGGCGGCTCTTCTCCTCATACATCGCGTACATGCTACTGGTCATATCCTGCAAATAAGTTAGTGCAGGGATATGGTTACTCCAGGACTGAAGGATAGCCGGATTCTCAGTGATTAGAGTTAAGATCTTGGCAAGGGCTTCACTGTTTCCAGCTTCAAATAAAGCGCCATACTCCTCTTTTATAAATTCAGGAATACCTCCGATATTTGATCCGATGACTGGCGTACCACTCATGAGTGCTTCCTGCGTAACTAGCGTAGCCGTTTCCGGGCAAACGGATGGGACTACAAGCACATCCATCTCAGCCAAAATGTCCGATAGTTGGTTGCTTTGATAAGCTCCTTTTAAGTCGATATTCGTACGGCCGGCAATGAGCTTCATGAGTGTTTCCTTGTACATGCGATCAATTCCGCCGTATAGCAGCAAACGATGCGATTCCGGATGCGGCAGTTGCTGAAAAGCATCAATCAGCACATGTGCTCCCTTATGCGTGGAAAGTTGCCCTAAGTATCCGAACGTGATCGTCGTTGGATCTTTTTTACGAGGCTTTGGCACAGGTGTGAAGGACCGAACTCCAGGGTATACTGTACGGATTTTCGCCTCCGGTATACCTTCGGCGATCAGTTTGTCCCGAACCGAATCGGACACGGTAATGATTTGATCGGTTTTTTCGATCATGATGGATTTAATGAACCGATAGCGCTCTAAATATTTTTGCTGTTCTGCACCAGCACAGGCTTGCTCGGTACCGTGCAGGCATGGAAAACAGCTAGCCCCCTGATTCGGTCCTTCGCAATAACTCAAATCGTGCTTCAATAAAAAGAAACGCGGACAAATGCTCCAATAATCGTGCAGCGTCCAGAATGTCGCCATCCCTTTTTGCTTCGCTAAGCCGATCAAAGAAGCTCCCAGACCCGCTACATGCTGAAAATGTACGATATCCGGATCAATCTCATCCAAAAGTGTTACAAACTCTGCCTCCACCTGGGTTTGAATGCAGTCCTCGGACGCATCGTACAGCAAACTAGCCGATGCAGGCAGCTTCATTTCGTGATAAAAGACCGAAGTATGTCCAAACGTTTCTGGCCCGGCAGCATCCCAGTACTCCGCAAAAATATGATGAATTTCAATGTGATCGAATTGTTCAACTAACGATGAAGTGAGCGTATTCACATATTGCTGAACGCCTCCGCCCATTCGGGGAAATACGTAGGCTATTTTCATAGCTTGCTTGAGCTCCCCTTTCGTTCGTTCGACTATATTTCAGGTAAAAAATCCGTATGTACTTCAAAGCCCATATCGTTTAACTGCTTCGAAATTTCGCGACTATACATAGAGCAAATCAGCACATACGCGTTTGAAGTCACCTTTGTTGGCTCAACCACAGGCAATCCTTCAAAAAGAGTTCCCCACTTGGTGGAATTATTATCGATGAATCCACCGATGTCTACACCGTACTTCTGGAGTGTCTCCAACGTAACCCCCGCGTTAGCTCCTGTCCCCCATATCCAAACAACTCTGCTGGAACTCACTTCTTTTAGCTTATCCAAACGTTCATGCGCAATTTTCGCCCGTTGGCTGTATGCCAGTAAAAAATCTTCAAAGCTTGAAAGATCGAAGACTTTCTTCATCCGATTACGCTCGATGAGATGCTTAATCCACTGCTGGACAGCCGAATAGTCCGCTGTTACCGCAGGCGTAGTAGATTGATAGACCGCAGCTGCTCCATCGCAGACCAGACGATGAACGCGATATTCGTCATCGGTCGGGACAACATCCAATCTTAGAAGTTGCTGCTTCCTGATTTGATCAACCAAACGATTCATCTCTTGAAACCCTCTCACCGTTGCTTGATTAGGATGAAGACGATATTCAAGTAATGGTTCTTCAAGGACATGCATGTCCACCAATCTGGAAGCCCTCGTCCAAAGTTCATAGTCTTCTGCTTCCTTCATATTGGCAGAGTATAGCAACGAAAACTCAAAAATAGCTTCTTTACGCAACATAACGGTAGGGTGTGCGATGCAGCAATAGAAAACCAGATGGCTTGAGATTTCCTCATGATTCATTGGAAAGGAAACAATGCGATTGCTCCCCATGATCCTCACGGAGGAAGAGCACACTGCGCAATCAGGATTCCTCTCCATGAAAGCCACCTGCTTTGCAAAGCGCTCGGGCATACATCTATCGTCTGCGTCCATCCGAACAATGTAGGTGCCTTTGGCCAAAAGAATTCCTTTGTTTAGGGAAGAAGCAACCCTCAAATTAGCTTTATTATGAACCACCACAATACGAGGATCCTGATAAGCTTCAAGGATATCGGCCGTACGGTCCGTAGAAGCATCGTTGATAATAATCATTTCGAAATCCGTAAAGGTCTGACTCAACACACTCTCCACAGCCTCCGCTACGAAACTCTCCCCATTGTATACAGGCATGATAACCGAGATGAATGGACTCTTCACTTCCGTATTCCCCCTACAACTCAATAACTGAAGGCCATCGGGCGTCTTTACGAATTTTTCACTTCTAACTCTCGAGGGCGATAATCAGTGCTAGACTTGTTATTTTATTCATTATTTAGCCTTCTTCCACAATTCGGACTTGTCCATACACTTTAAAGCAACTTCATAATCATGCAACGAATCGATTTCAAACCATCCGCCATCAATCGGCACAGCTTGAATGTCAAAGCCTCTATGAATTGCTTCCTGAAGCAAATCCGTCATATAGGCTTTCTCGGCAGCTCTCCCCCAACCGATGGGAGCGTCGCTTTGCATAGACTCATGAAAAATGCCTTTTATTTGCTCCAAGCCGCGTTGTTTAAACCGCATAAGTCCTATGTACTGAGCTTGAATGTTCTCAAGAAGCGGTTGGGATTGCCCGATGGACCGGATTTGTCCTGCTTCATTAAGGACCAAGCTCTCTGCATCATCGTAGGGATTACCAAAACGCTCTGCATAGTACGATTTCCATTGTGTATCCACCACCACGGAAATGTCACTTTCGGATGACATCAATTTTTGCAAAGCAGGCTCCGAATAGAAAATATCGCCGTACGAAACGATTACATCTTCCTGCAGTTCATCTTGCGCACAAAACAAGGTATATACCATGTTCGTCTCGGCAAACCGTTCATTTGTATACAGTTTGATCGCATGTTCTGTCGTAACCGCTTCCCGCTTATAGCCCGTGATAACGGCTATGTCCTGAATACCTGCCCGATGAAATTGTTCGATCTGGTAGTCTAATAAAGACTTGTTATGCAGCTTGACCATGGCTTTAGGGCACTTGTCTGTCAATGGACGCAGCCTGGTTCCTTGACCGGCGGCCAATATAATAGCCTTCATGGCGTCACTTCCTTTGACTCAATAAGTAATTCATAAGCTGGATGTCCCAGCTATCAGGTTCTTGATTCCTCTCCGGATGCCACATCACACCTGCAATCGGCAGCGTATGATGAAGGAATGCTTCAACCGATTGATCTGAAGGACTGTAAGCCAACGGCTGTAGGGTGAAGGAAAGAGAACCGCCGCGTATACTTTGATTATGATAAGAGTTCACCTGAACTGTCGTCGGTTCCCATATCGGTCTCGTTCCGGTTACAAACTCAGCCGCATGACGGCAGTTTACGTGGCCGTCCGTACTTTCGCCTAATTTCCCCCCAAAGTATACATGAAGCATCTGCATCCCTCGACATACGCCTAGCAAAGGGATACCATGGTGAACAGCATAGGCAATCAAACCGCGCTCCGTGTAATCCCGGCATACGAATACATCTTCACGCCGATCCGTCTCGTCAATAGCGACAGTATTTCCTCCGGTTAAAATAATCAAATCCGGACGTACCGCATCTAAAAAGGCGTCTACGCGGGGCAGTACATTCGGGATTGGAATAGGCAGTATCCCAAAACGGCCCATGTAAACGGTCCATTCTTGACTGAGCGCATCCCGAATCTCATGATAATTGGGTGCTTGCACGATCCTTTGTGATAGAACTGCTTTCATAATAAACCCCGATCGGCTTAATTTTATTTTCCAGACAATTGAGCTGGACTGTAGAAGCTTTTGCAGCTGCGCGTACAATTCCTCACCGCATCCAATAGCAGCGGGAAGCCCTAGCTCTGCGCAGCGAATGGCCATGTGGGAGGCGACCCCACCGTATTTGGTTACGATGCCTGCAATACCCTTGGTAAATAGCCAATCAAACCCGGGATCGGCATTTTCGATAAGAATGAGCTTGCCTATAAAGTCCTGGCTATCGAAGCTTCCTCCCCATTTGTTTAGATCAACAAGCGGGGCGACAATGCTCTTCTGTGTAATAAAATTTGGCGATCTTTCGCTAGCTGCAATATATTTAATGTCATGGATAGACGTAATCAGATCAGGAAAATACATCAGTGTCTGCGTATCGTATTTCTTTTTGTTAAACTGGATAACTTCCTTCAAAAAGTCAATACTGTGCGCATCCTGTGTACTGTAGGCGTATTTCAGAATATCTTCGATTTCTACAAATGCAAGATCGTCTCTGGAGATTCCGTGATATTCGGCATACACACATAGCAGCTTTAAGGCAAGACTCAAATTCTTGGTGAACTCGAATTTAATCGCTTCCCGTTTACGTAAGCTTTCTTTAATGAAAGTAAAAAGATGGCCTGCGGAGAACTCGAACCCCAGCTCTTTGAGTCCTTGATTCAAAACAGCTTGTTCCCGTAAAGATAATTCGAATTCCGGTTCCTCGGGAATTTCTTTGCGTATGAGCTTTTTATCGTTTAGGGACAAGTATAACTCCGGATTTTCTTCGTAACTATACGATTGGACATCGTACGTGCCTGGTCTCAAATGACCGTACTTACGAAGGAAATCTTTAAGCGTCAACTGTCCTGCTAAAAAACCGTCGAAGCTGTCCATTAAATGGGATGTGACTGTCTCTATAGTTCTTAAAAAACGGTCATACTGCTCGCCGGATAAAAATCCCCTGCTCCGCATGGATTTCAGGAACGAACTTCCGATAAATGCGCATCTGGCGAATGCAGAGAAAGGAATCGTCCCATAATACATGCATTCCTCTAGCAAGTGCTCTACAATACGGGGAATTTGGCCAACGTGAATATCGCTTTGCTGAATATGCTCGCGATAATTTCTAAGCTGTCCTACCCTCTGGCCTAACTTCTCTAATGTCCCGGAGTCATCCATCACGATGCGGTTCGTCAGTCCGAGCAAATGATTGCGAAATTCTTGAACTTCTTCAGTACTGAAGCCGTTCAACAGGAGCCTTTGTTGCTTATGCTCAAAATCGAAATCCAGCGACGAAATCACAATCTCGAATTCAACTTTATCGTGATATACCGGATTTGCTTTCAACATTCCTAAATAATGATCGAGCAGCTTCTCCGACAGGGCGTCTGGCAGGTCTCCAGGCAAAAGAGAATGGAAGCTCTGCCTTACATCAATATAAGGACGGCCCCCAATATTCATCATGAGCTGCTTAGGATAAGGATGCTTGTATCCGAGCAAGCTACGACCTTCCCGCCAAGCCCCTTTCAAGAGCAAGTAGCGATACAATGAGAAGGAAAGCGGCTTAGGATGTGCTCCGATAATTTCTGCGGGGTTCCAATCCGGCATTTGTCCTAGAATGGTGCTTCGGCCATAAGACCCGAAATCGGGCTTGAATACTTGTTCCAAATACTTTTCAATAAAGTTCAGCTCTTTGGAAATCGCTTTATCCACAGCCTGACTAAACCATATTTTTTTCAAAACAATCGGTCTTACCTGCAAAATATAGACAACTCCTGACCGATCGACAGCGAATTCAATGTCCAGCCCCTCATGCTGAGTCAACAATTCAATTTCCTTCACCGCTTCCAACAAGGGGAGAAGCCTCGCATCGATGATACTGTTTGACGCATAGCGAAAGATACGTACTGTTCGGTGTGACTGCGAGCTGCCCGATGTTACCGCATCCGTAGAGCCAGACTCGTCGTAATTACATACATAGTAGGGACCAAATTTCTCCAAATCCCTCGTGAACATAACACCACTTATCGCTACATCCTGTACCATTTGCTGTACAATGAAAGGAAACTGCTTCAGGTCATGATCAGCAACGCGGTGGTAACTAGCCGTTACCATACGAATGGCTTGAACGACAGCCTCAGTATCGTTAACTGCAATTGATCCTACACTTACAAAAAAACCAGCCATCGAGAACATCGAAGAATCCTCGTTCGGCGCACTGCTCCTTATGATGATGGAACCAGTTTTAAATCTGTTCGCAATAACTTCCAAACATTCCGCTGGCGAGTTTTCCCACTGGGCTATAGTGAACTTGATCAGGTCCGGTACGATAGCTTTGTCCAAATTCCCTCGTAGTTGCAACAAATTATCGTATTTGGTTCCAAAAGAAAAAGCAGTCTTATTCATACTAGAGACCCCTTTTCGGTTCTATTTCACTTAAGACAGCAATATGCTTCAGGATAGGGTGAATAATAAAGTAGATCTCTTCTGCACCTTCTTGTTCCTTTGTGGGGAAAAATCCATATTCTTTATAATGCATAAGTACTTCGGACAAGAGCTGCGCCCGGATGTAGGGATCGAAAATATAATCCATGTCCGGCGCGTTCTCTGGAATTTCGAAAGTTTTCGTAGCGATTAGCGGCCCTGTATCGATCTGTTGGTCGAAGAAGATCGCCGAAGCCCCGCAATTCGATTCCTCAAGTAAACTGTAATACACGGTCGTGCTCCCCCTGTAGCGGGGAACAATCCCAGAATGAATATGGATAAATTTCTTTCCGGCCTCTAGAACAGGCGCCTTGAGAATTTGTCCGCCGTATCCCGAGTAAACGACATAATGCTGCTGCAAGAGGGATAGTCTTGGCAATAGCAGCTCATCATTCACATTATCTATGGCGCAGAAGTCATACGGAATGCCATGCTGCTTCAAAGTGAATAGCAATGGCTCTTCTGCTTGAAAATAGTCAGGTTCAACCGAACCGTCGACATACTCTCTTTCTTCGGAGAGGAGTCGTTCGGGATCTGGGGTCATAATTAAACAAAAGCTAGGCTGCACCTCGTGCCGACACATCAGCTGGAGGTACGCTTTAGAGCGATGGCTCGGCGCACAGAGAAAAGCAACATCATTCAGCATCGAGCCGCACCCCTTTTTTTAAACAAAGATCCTCAATGAAGCTCTTCTCCATAGTCAAAGCTAACCGAACCATGTTTAACAAGTCTGGATCCCCGATTCTAGGGAGCTGCGAGATCAACGTGTCGTTAACCTTTAACAGTACATTTAAATATCTAAGATTTTGATTGCATTTGTAGTGGAGAGCGAGTAAGCATGAAAACTGCGCATAAAGCTCCAAGTCATGATACTGGTCGCTAACCGGCTTGAATTTCTCGTCATAACCTGCGTATAGGCGTTTTCGAACTTCAAAGCTTTTGATCAAACCATCAAGCCATCCTACGTTCCCCTCCGCTTCACAATCCTGATCGAGAATAACTAGTAAGGAGACGGAGAGGTTCGCCAGCAAAGGAGCATCTGGACTTACCGTCAATCCGGCCGAAGAAGCATAACGATTTTTTATATACTCGAGCTGCTCATTTACATGAAATTTACTATTTGTTAATTGACCGATTTTCTCTATCGCAGCTTCTCGGTTCTGGATATAGACCTGAAGAAAATGAATTCCTTCATAAGCAGAGTACATATACTTCTGAGGATATTTAAGATTATCTTCAGTTACATAGACATACACCATGCTTCAACTCCCCAGTCGAGCCTCTAATAAAACAGCGATTTTTTCCATGGACTGATCAATCGTTTCGAGAGACGTATTTACTTCAAGATCATGACTCTGCGGAATCTCATATACGTCGTCGATGCCGACCACATTTTTCATCTCACCTTGAATAGCCTTTTTGTACATACCTTTCGTATCCCGTTTGATGCATTCTGCCAGTGGGCAGTTAACAAATATCTCCAAGTAATCCGGCATTTCTTTACGATTCGCCTCCCGCATTTCCTGATAAGGTGCTATCGCTGCAACGACCACAATAGTACCGTTCTGGTTTAGCATTTTGGAGGTAAACCGAATCACTTTACTCATCTTCATTCGTTCTTCTTTCGAATAACCAAACAAGTGTCCGATCTCATTTCTGACAATATCGCCATCAAGCAGTTGTACAGGTTGTTGTCTTTCTTTCAAAAAATTCACAATGGCTTGGCCCAATGTACTTTTACCTGCGCCGCTTAAACCTGTTAGCCATACTGTAAAGGCTTGTTTCATCTTCATTCTCCTTTGTACGGAAAACCAGCTTTTATAGCTATCGCTCTCAAATGGTCGATCCGTTCCGAATAGCATGTATCCGCCGCTAAATTAGCGGACTCATCTTTAATCGAATAATATTCTTCCGAGCCGTCATCATATAAAACATAACTGTCCGCTTGACCCCGAACAATTTTAAAGCCTTGGAGTATTCTAGGATCTACAAAAGCCGTAAATCCGTCGACATGTATCTCCGTGCTATAAATAGGGTCTCGTTGAATCATGACTTCGTTTTGGGCGGGAACTGCCGGCTGACCTGTCAAAAGGCTCACGATTTCCGCTCCAAAAAATTTCATACTGAACAATTTACCGATTTCTTGAGGTTGCCGCGATATTCCGTGTACCACGAGAGGAATATGCGTAACACTAGTATTCTTCGAGAAGAGATGGCCGAAGGACTGATTTTCTCCTAAAGATTCGCCATGATCGCTACAAATTATCGTAATATGTGGGCTCGAAATAAACTGCTGAAAATCATGCAATTTCCTGTCGATATAGGACAGACATTCATTTCTCTGGAACAAAATCTGCTCCTTATGATCTCTAAAATAAAATTGTTCCGTATAAAATTTTCTGGAAGCATCCCTTAAATCCTGAAATTTTGAATGATAGGGACAGACTAAGGGGAAATGAACATCCAACGAATGAATTAACGCAAAAATTGGCTGATCCTTATTATTGGCAAGCGTACAAAAATAATTCCAAATAATTGTCGCTGTCGGCCACTGCTTTTTGATTTTTGTTTTTCTGGTACTTCTGTATACATTGTGCACTCTAGCGGCTTCCACTTCGACAAATTCGAAAGCTCCGCTGAAATTAATTAATAAATAACGTTCCTGAGATAAAAACTTCAACAGATTAGAGTGATTCGCATCTATTTTTCTTTCGAGATACAACTCATCATCGATCATTAAACGTTCAGTCAACATAGCGTTTACGGCTGCTTTCGTGTACGTCGAAGTTGTATGTACATTTGTATAAATCAAAGAATGTTCTAATAAACCATGTGTACGTGGCATACGCAGTTCCTGCGAATCGTACAAATCATCCGCTCTTAAAGAGTCTATAACAAATAGAGAGATATCCTTTTGTTTCCGATTCTGCAAATCAGATTTCAATTGATCTAGAAGCACATTCAATTCATCTTTAAAACGAAGCAGCAAATCGGCTTTAGGAAACTTATATTGCGCGTAAAGAGCTATATGTTCTTGAGCCAATTCAAAATCTCTAATTTCCACATAAGCACAAATCAGTTCCCAAAGGAATCTTTCTTTTATGGATTCGTCATTAGCAGTACGATATTCTTTATTGAGATGCTGTAGATCATAATACAATTTCCATGGATCTGTGATTGGATTGGGCTCATATTCTGTGTAAACTTGCAGACAGTGTAATTGCGGAAACCTCATTTGTATTTCCTGCATGATGGCTTCGGCATAAACAAAAGAAGAAATTACCACCGTATCAATCCCAAGCTCATTAATCTGAGAAGGATGGTAGACAGGGAGACCCTCAATTTCAGTCCCAATTCTTTGCGGATCGTTATCGACAATGCATATAACGTTCTTATCGCAAAGAGAAACCATATCCAACAATATTCTAGTATGCTCCCCTGCCCCCCATATAGCCACCACATCATGAGAATCTAGCTGGCTCCATCTATTTAAAAATGATGCTTTCCTCATAGAATGCTTGGCGATCAGCTTCTCCAACTCATGATTATAATCCATCAAAAACTCACCCTTTTTTATCGTTAACCATCAAGGCTATTCTTTTTTTATCCTCCACAGTAATTTCCTTAAACCAAATACTGGAGAAGGGGACATTATGAGCAGTAACACCGAATATTTCATAAACAGCCTGAAGCACACCTGGGAAGTAATCGTGCCCTTCGTAAGAAAGCATTCTCTCATGAATATGGTTCTGCAATAACTCTCTAGGAGGCAGCTCTCGATCATAATGGTGGAAATCGTGGCCGAACAGAATTGAGCCCGGCTTTAAAACCTGAACTGCATTGATTATATCCCTTTTCACGTACTCGTAAGTGTGGTCGGCATCGATAAAGGCCATATCCATAAGATCATTTTTGAGTAAAGCAAACGCATCATCCGTAGGCATAAACAGCACTTTAATATATTGGTTTACACGCAGTCCCTTCATAAGACTTCTGAAAACATGCAGCACATCTACATAATGAGAGTATGCATTGTAGGGTGCATAGGCAGTGTACTCGCCCCAGCTATCTACACAGAACAATGAATTAGTTTCCGAGAATGCATTGATGCTTTTCGATATCAGAAAACTAGATAAACCGGTCCAGGACCCTAGTTCCAATGCCCTGACTTGTTCGAGGCTATACTTATGCATGTGATATAATATGAGATACACGATCGCCAAAGCATCATAAGTGGACAACATGCCTTGTGTTATATTTTGTACTTCGCTGTAGCGACCGTATATTTCCGTATGCTTTGCTTCCAATGCTGTTATACCGCTGATATCCTCAATAGCCAAAGCTTTCAAGATCATTTTTTGAATGTGACGCTGTTGGATCTCCATCATAATATCGCCGCTATTAAAAAAATGCTGGTTATAAATGAACCCCATTTCCTTCAGTTGGGCAGCAATTTCTTTTAAAAAAGAGCTGGCGACTACAATCGCGATTTCATCACGATTCTCAGCTAACAAGGCAGACGGAGGTTTGATTTCTTTTTGATTGAATAAGGAATGCCATTTGTCCTTGTTGTTATCTACATAATAAGAAATTTCATTCTCAAGCACTTGACCAAACTTGTCACTGGCCTCTCCAGTGCCGAATATGATCGTTTTCTTTGTATCAATGTACGCCAAACTCGTATTACCCCCTCGTAAGATTCTCAAAGATAAAATCGTCGGAGCATTCCTAGTGTAAAATATTGTTGAAAACTAAAACCCATGGATTCTAGCTGCGTGGAAATTTCGTCATAAAATGTACTAGTGATGAGTAAAATAACTTCACTCTTTATTTCCTGTAAAAGCATAGAAGGACTATATATAGGTTTCCCCAAAAAACGTCTCTCCCCATCTTTGAGCGTTGTTGTCGACGAAATAATCAATCGGATATGGAAATTGATTTAGCTGTTCCTGGGCATATAAGCCTGTGCCGAAAGCAATAACCTTCTTGCCATGGAAATCCCTTTGAAATTTTTCGAGACTATATCTTAGCTTACCTGAAGTATACTGAACCCGCTGGTTGTCCTCGTTGAGTTCTTTATAGTGCTGAAACACTATTCGCTCTTTCAAGTACTCTCCAAACAAGCTGCTAGTATCAGCAATAATCTGATCCAATTCCTCTGCCGTCTCAGTAAACGTATCCGCGTTCTCAAAAAAATGCTGCTCAAGTGTTCGATAATACACGCCCTGTTTCTTGATAACGGCCCACAAATCGGCCTGCTGGTTAATTTGCGGATAGAAGCTTGTAAAATCCTCAACAACGATCAATGGATGTTCTTGTTCTTGAAGCAGACTTAAACCATCAAGTTGCAAAGAGGTTACATCCAATAACTCACAGATGGTTGGGTATATATCCATGATGGAGCGCAGCTCGTCGTTCAGAGAAAGCTCTTTGTCCTGCTTACTTTTCATCAACATGAACGTATTCGTTCTATCTGCATTTAGCTGTAAGTAAGATTCGGCTTGGGATTGCCCAGTTAATTTGAAACCGTGGTCGGAAAAAATAAAAAACCAATCGAATTGCTCAACCGAGAGATGGTTATCGATAATATGTAAAGAGTCCAAGACTCGGTCATATCCGAGCCGTACCGCATCCTTGTTATACCCATAGTCGTCTTGAGCCCAATGGAAATCAGGCAGAGAAATAAAAGTAAATGATTGATCTGTTATACGCAAGTTTTGTGCGTACCGTTCTAAATTCAAGTCCGAATTATGATGACCAATGATTTCGAAACCTGGGGGTAGCAGCCCCAGCTTCTTTTCTGTCGGGTTGGCAAAAATGTTAAGATCGTACCCTTGGTCCTGTAGCATTTTCAACAAATGCACTCCATGAGGATCCATGTAAAATCTAGGCCATCTTATCCGTTTATCGCAATGGTTGCGGGCAGGATAGCTCCTGACCAAAAGCACGCCATGCTTCTAGCCGTATCCGGTGCTGGAGTGTAACAATTCGTATACAAAGTGCCGCCTAGTTGCCGAAAAAAGCGATCCAGTTCGTGCTCAGGAACCTCATGATTGTGTACATTCATGAGATTAGGTCTCAGCATATCAATGAATACGCTCAATATTTTCACCCGATACACCTCCCAGATAGGTTTCAAGCAGCATTAAAAAATTACTAATATCTTGCTCATTAATTGCACCGATATTCGCAATCCTAAAAGTATTTTTGCCATGAAGTTTGCCCGGATAGATCGTAAACCCGTTTGCAAATAAATAATCATGCATATCTTCAAAGCAATAACCTGGCAACTGCGGCTCTACGATGGAAGTAATAATCTTGGAATGATACTGTTCTTCAACTAAAAACGCCAAACCTAGTTTTTTAAGGCCCTCGATGAGCTTCTTCCACATACCAGAGTAGCGCTCATAACGTCCTGGGATCGTTTCTTCCATAGTTTCAATAATCGCCTCTCTCAAGGCGTAAAGCGTTTGTACTGGTGGCGTAAATCGCATTTGGTGATTATCCAAGAAATACTTGTAATTTTGGTATAGATTCAAATAAAAATTCTTTGGTGGAATGTCTCTCAAGGAGGTCAGCGATTGCTTATTGGCAATAATAAAACCAACTCCCGCCATTCCCTGCAAGTTCTTATTCGAGCTAGCTATCAAATAACTAATATTCATTTCTTCCATTTGTATCGGCACAGCGCCAAACGAGCTCATCGCATCCACGATCATCTCAATGCCAAATTTCCGGCATATCGCTCCAATCAACTCTATGGGATTCAAGAGCCCCGTTGTCGTTTCATTGTGTACAACTGCTATATGTGAAATTTCACTGGATCTTTGCTCCAATAGAATTGATAAGCTTTCTGTATTAATAGGCTCTACAGGAGATTGAACGAATTCAATGGCATTAATTCCATACGCTTGTGCAATTTCCAGCATTCTTTTTCCATAAGCGCCATTATTAATAATCAAGATCGCCTTATCTGCTGATACCGAGCTGATTACGGACTCGACAGCCGCGGTACCTGATCCGCCAATCAAAATCGTTTCGTAATTTTTTGTGGAAGCTACAAAACGGGTCAAGCTTCGACTAACGAATTTCATGAGATATCCGAAATCAAGCTCCCTAGGACAGATATCAGGTACAACCTGGGCCCACTTCACACGGTTTGTCGTTGTAGCAGGCCCTGGATTTAGCAGTACATGTCTGGTAACAGCCTTTTCACGTCCTTGAA
Organism: Paenibacillus hexagrammi; assembly: GCF_021513275.1. Taxonomy (NCBI): domain Bacteria; kingdom Bacillati; phylum Bacillota; class Bacilli; order Caryophanales; family Paenibacillaceae; genus Paenibacillus; species Paenibacillus hexagrammi. Next base: position 5,976,207 of record NZ_CP090978.1, read on the forward strand.
GTCGCGGGAAAATAAGCTCCTTCGCTCTGGTCAGATGCTCCTCCGTATCGATCTCGCACCACACGTAATCCTCGATTTTTTTACAGCAAACTTATGCTTGGCAGCAATAGCCGCCATCGCTTGCTCGTAATCAAATCTCAAATTCGTCTTAAAAATTTCTTCAGAAAGCTCGCACATCGCTTGAAAATGTCCTAAGGAAACCTTACAAATACCCACCAATTCCGCGTCTACTCGATCTAGCGAAGCTGGATCTTTCGACATACTTACTAAGTTCCCATGATCGTCGGTTTCAATATATACCTCGTCCTGTGAAAGAGTTTCCCCACTTGCTAAGATCACATTTTTCCTTCTATCATATAGCAGCTCTTTTATTCCCGCAGGGTCGTAGAGTAAATCGGATTCAAGCAAAAGGAAATCATCATGAATGCAGTTACGAAACTTAGATAAAGTATACATACTCCCGCTGGCCGCATACTCTGCGTTATGAACGCACGAGACTTCCTCATACCTCTTTGCCAATCCTTCATAGAACTCAGATAAATACCCGATTCCAATCCATATTTTATCAATTCCCGCTTCCAGCAAATTCAAAATGGAACGTTCCACCAATGGAAGACCGCCTAATTCCAGAAAACCTTTTGGCGTGACCTTCGTTCGTTCATTCAAACGGCTTCCTAAACCGGCTGCCAGAATCACAGCTGTTTTTACCATTTCTCAATCACCACATTAAAACGGAAAGGACTATTTCCGTAGTTGTTAATCCGCTGGTCGAAAACCGAAACGGAGCAGTTTTTATCTTTTAATAACTTGGGAAAATATTCCCTTTCAAAAAAAAGGTGATCCAGCCCATTATACTTTTTCTCATACTCTCCTTGATCCAAAGAGCCTCTGCGAATTTCCAATGCCTCATCTTTGCGGGCTAAATCATTGAGATCGAATAACCCAATCTTTTTGTTTGACTTTTCCCACATTCGGTTCAAGACCTCCTCTGCGTAAGCAAAGTCTGGAAAGTATTGAAAAACGCTATTTGAGATCACCATATCATAGGTAAGAGCGACCTCTACTTGTATAGCCTCCGAAACAGTAAACGCCCCCTCAGGCATTACCTCTTGTGCTACATCAACAAGAGCCTTGGAATAATCGATGCCCCCGACATGGTGACCTTGCCTATAAAATTCATATAACAATGCGCCGCTTCCACACCCAAATTCAAATATGGAGTCAGTAGGAGCTATCGAAAGCATTCGACGGACTGCATTTACATACGACAACCAATCTTCTAATTCCACCTTACCGGCTCCATTATTAAACCCATCCGCTTCAATTAAAGCCTGCTGTGTTAGACTGCCTTCACTCGTAACGGGTTTTCTAGACCAGATCTCTTTCCAATCAGGCATTTAGAAAGCTCACCAACCTATCCTTCACTTCGTAAGGCTTAACATGAGGACGAGATAAATTTTCTTTAGCACCGCTTGATGTACGTAAGTATAGGAACGTAAGCTTCTTATCTGCTCTCCAGTTTTTAATCGCTTGTTCCAATTCTTCAATATTATGTAGATACTCAACATGAGAATATCCACTTGCTACTGCGATATCTACAAAGCTAAGGTTCTTCGCTACAGTTGCTTGCCCACCCGTTGAATCGTGGCAGTTATTATCCAGCAGAATATGTAATAGATTGGAGGGGCTATAATATGCATTGGTGGCTAGATTCCCTAGTCGCATAATCAGAGCCCCGTCTCCATCAATGGCAATAATATCTTTATCAGGCCGACTCATCGCTAAACCCAGTCCTATTGAGCTGACACAACCCATAGACCCTACCATATAGAGATTATGCTCAGAATCTTCTACCTCATATAGCTCTCTCCCCGTATAACCAGTCGTAGCGAGTTGAACCGTAGTAGCATCTTTGTTGGCATTGATGACGGTTAGTGCCTCAAATCTGGAAGGAAGCATCTCCTGCTTTAATTTGTTTCTTCTTAGATGTGTCTCATTGCGATGAGTCCTGAATTCCTGCGAATGCAGAGGTTCCTTGCCGAAAACCCCTTTCTTCACAACGAAAAAGAATGGAACCTTCTTTTCAACCCAACCGTCAGCTTCAGCAAGCTGTCTCGATGCTTCAGTGATATCATCTGATAAATAGGCCCATTTAATCTGCATAAGCTCTAGAAGATCCGTAGTAATTTGCCCCATCAACTCGTGCTGCGGCTCATCTTTTAATCCCGCTTCTCCCCTCAAGCTAACGAAACCGAGAATCGGAAGCTTAAACACGTAATTCAGGGATACCAAGGGGGATACTGCGTTGGCAAGCCCTGAGTTTTGCATGAGAGTGACCGCCTTGCGCCCGCCTAAGTAGGCCCCACTTGCAATAGCAACCGCATCCCCTTCATTGGCCGCCGAAATATATTCACAGTCGTTAATCGCGTAATTGATCAAATCGTTTAAGAATGAACAGGGTACTCCTGTGAAAAAATCATACCCAAGCGTTTTTAATTCCTCACCGAATACCTTGGTAGAAATCATGACAGATCACCAGCTTTTTGCAAATCAACGATCGTGTCAATATCTAGCCACGAGCCTTTAATATATTTAACGGCAATTGGCGTGAAATTCACAATTTCATGAAAAAGGTCGGCAAGAGTCAGGTTATAGAAATCCTCGCGCTGCGAAAGCTTTTCCAAGCTATCTTTAAGTAAGTTGGCTCCTTTAGGAGACACTTTCCAAAGCCCAATAAACTCGCCATTGATCTCATCCCGCTTCAAATCGCTTGCCATTTTAACAAATCTTACTGTGTCCGAGTACAGCTTTTTTGAATACGCTCGATCCGTTGTTACAAAATCCTGATTCGTGCCTTCCATATTGACATCAGCGTCAACAATAACGGTGAAATCATTCTCATCGTTCAACAAATCGTTCAAAATATAATTTTTAAAAACAATATCACCATAGCTTATTACCGTCGTGCTTTTAATCTTATCCTTGGCTAGGTAGAGCGAGTATAACTCTTTAGTTTGAAGGTAAATATCATTGTCGACTTTAGAAATATTGCTTTGATTAATTTTATCCTTCGCAAAGCCTCTAACAACTGTAATATCTTTGATACCGACACGATTGAAATCATCAATCTGCATAGACAGTATCGATTTCCCATTGATTTTTAACAATGTTTTCGGTCGATCTTCCGTAAGTTCTCCAAGATTTCCTTGACTTGCAGCTAAGATAATAGACGAAACTTCTTTACCTGATGTTGGCAAATACCTCTTCTCAGCTTCGCTTAATTCTTCCGCACCTTGCAGTCTGAATACCTCAGATACGGAAGCAATTGCACCCTCTACATGCATCAGGGATTGGTCCGTGTAGATTTGACCTACTGTTTTTTGCATAGCCGTAATAGAAGTCCGCAGTAAGTGGTTTGCCCAAATAACAAGACTCACACCCAAGTCGCGGAACTTGTCTGTCGGTGTGGAGTAATATTTCGTTGGAACGATAACAATCGGATGCCGGTTGCCCCATTCCTTCATAAACAACTCGATTTCTGCAAAAGTTGATTTTTTGCTATGCACCAAAATCGCGTCTGCCCCAGCCTGCCGGTATGCTTCCGCTCGCCGGAGTGCCTCATCCAGTCCCCAACCCGCGATAAAAGATTCTAACCGCGCCACTACACAAAAGTCATCGTCCTTCTGTGTATCTTTCGCCGCTTTGATTTTCCCGCAGAACTCATCGATATCGGCAAGAGGCTGCGTTTCCCCGGAAATAAAAGAGTTGGTCTTCGGGAAAAGTTTGTCCTCAATACAAACTCCACCAATCCCTCTCTGTTCAAGCTTGCTGACAAGCCTACGCATATTGTTAAAATTTCCATACCCTGTGTCTCCGTCCAGCAAAATCGGCAGACTGGTCGCGTCATTCATAAACTCCAATACTTCAAGAACTTGCGTCCAAGACGCCTCATTATTGTCTCTTACTCCAAGTGATGCCGAAATCGTCAAACCGCTTCCCCAAATTCCTTTGAAGCCGGCTTCTTCAACAATACGTGCAGATAGTCCATTATGAGCTTCCATAATGAATTCCAGCTCATTGGAATTCAACATTTGTTTCAATTGAGTTGTCTTTTTCATTTCGTTATCCCGCCTTAAACGTCCAGGTTCTCTTTTAAACGAGCTGTTCTTTTAGAATCCATGATCTCAATATATTTTTAGAAATAGGGGTTTCGTCATCTCTGTAAGGAGTGAACTCCTTGATTCCAGGGTAACCGTAATATTTTTCTTTATGAATTGAAGGAATGATATACATTCCTGGAATTTCAAGTGCCTTATTCGTTTCATCAGCCGTCATTAGCTCTTCATACATCTTTTCACCGGGTCTTAATCCGATTTGTACAATATTAATAGGATCAATAATTTTGTATTTTTTGCATACTTCTTCAATAAGAACCTCGGCCAAGTCTCTTAACCGTACAACTGGCATCTTGAGAACAAAGACTTCTCCACCAATTGAAAGCTCGTTAGCTTTCATCAGAAGAGAAACTGCTTCAGTTGGCGTCATCATGTAACGCGTCATATCGTTATGAGTGACCGTTAATAGCCTTTTTCCAAAATCTGCTTAGTAAACAAAGGAATAACGGAACCCCTCGAGCCCATCACATTCCCAAACCTGACGGAACAAAAAACAGTTCGTTTAGGTCCTTTCTGATACTCGGCGGCCGAAATCAAACGTTCCGCAGTTAACTTTGTCGCTCCGTAAGTGTTCGTTGGAGAGATCGCCTTATCCGAACTTGTAAATAATACCCTCTCAACACCAGTCTCAATTGCGCTTTGAATGACGTTCTGTGTACCCAAAACATTCGTTTTTACGGCTTCAAAAGGGTTGTATTCACATGCGGGCACATGTTTCATAGCCGCTAAGTGAAACACATAATCTATACCCTCCATAGCTCGAACAAGCCTTTCCTGGTCCCTAACATCCCCGATCAAAAAGCGAAGTCGCGACTGGCAGTCTGTCAATTCCTGACACATCTGATATTGCTTGTACTCATCTCTGCTCAGAATCCTAATAACTTGTGGATCCTCCTGCAGCAATCTTCTAACCAGATGGTTGCCTATTGTACCCGTTCCACCAATCACGAGTATTTTCTTATCCTTATAGATCGTCATAGAGTTGTCTTCTCCTTTAGCAAACGAAAGACTTCTTCCATGTCGGACTTACAATTGGCAATGTAGCTGCCAAATGAACTTAAAATCTGATTCGCTTTCGCAATCGTGTCGGTATTTTTTCGAATTTCATCCATTTCTCGAAACAAAAGTTCCTGTTGCACCCGATTTAAGGGTCGAACTAGATGATTATAAAACAGGTTGTTCTCCATTTTATTTAGAGGTTCGTTGAGCAATTCAAAATCCTTCTCCAATAGACTTTTTTTCTCATACCGCAAGTGCTGAAGTATTTTTACAAATAATTTTTCAAACTTCCAAATCAATTCCTTGAAGGACAGGTACTCATCTTCGATTCTTTTCAACTTTTGAGCCATCATTTCAGGATCAATTGGATTCGTCTCATGTGTAAAGGCATCTACATGAACTGCCTTTTCTACCAAGTAGGCTGACATTACCTCCTCTAATGGCTTGAAAATCGTACCTTCTATGTGCGCTCCACCTTGGGTCGTGTTAATAACATTTTTCATATGGTAGCCACTAATAATACGCTCCATGTTAATGCGCATGCTATTGAATGTCTCATTAGATTTAATTGGCTGCCCTTGCACATCCTTGACAAGAAGAGCGCCTCTTACATCCTCATCGATTACTTTTTCATCTCGGTAGCTGTACACAATACCTTTCGAATAAAATTGATTATTTTTAAACGCTAAATTTTGACCAACTAGAATTATTGGATCAAATTTGAGCTTATAAAGCAGCTCTAACGAAACCACAGCAATAGAAGGAGCATCGGAAATAATATTTAGTTGATCAATATGTGACATTTTTCGAAAAAGTGGTGTAACTGTATCCTGACTGATAAGCATGTGAAACTTGTTCCCAGGGTAATGATTAAGCGTCTTATAGCCGACCGTACTTCCGAAAATTAATGCAATTTCCTGTATTTTAAGGTCCCTGATATCCTGCACAACGTTGAAATTCCATGGCAACGGATCATACGTGCATAACGCATCCGGCATAATACCGTATTTAATCAGTGCCTTATTAGCTGAACCGGCAGCAAAAATATAAGCAAGCCCTTCCTTTTTTATGGTTCTTAAACGATCAATTTCTTCTTCTAAGGATGGACCAGCCGCGACTAGAATGACCGGCTTGCCCTCGAAGTACTGGCTTTTACTGAAAATATTTGGGTTTTTCAAAGTTCTCTGCAGATTCATAATGCTGTTAACAATCCATAGCTTCTCAAAACTGCTATTGACCTGAAGGGAAGTTTTCTCTTCTTTGATGGCCTCAATAAAACTTTCAGAAAACCTTCTGACCTTCTCCGGCTCTTTTCTCTCGTAGCTCGGAAGAACAACAATCAAAATATCTTCTTTGATTTTATTCACAAAATGTGGTAACCACCTTATAAAATCCCCAGTCGCACAATCCAAATATATCTGATTAAGCTTCTCCAATGGCAAATTGGACATGGAGCGTGTTGATATATATTTATAAAAAACTGCCGAGTCTGGCTCATACAACGTAAATTTAAGTTGAGGATGCTTCTTTAACAAAGCCTCAACATGGAAACCAAGTCCCACTCCATAAAAAAACACATGCTTGTACTTTTCTGCATCTTTATACTTTTCAACCAGAAGTTCCGCTTCCTTTAGCGGGTCATATCTGCTGTGAAGATAAAAAGAAGTATCTCCTTTATTTATCACCACAGTCTCACTGCCGTTCGGGGTTGACATGACTTCGACTGAACGACTCCTAATTGACGCTAAATCTTGATTCAGCATCTCGAGAATTCGGGGAAACTTCTCTTCCAGGAACGTTGCGTTATCAGTTAAGATCATGTTTGGTTACCTCGTTCGATACTATAGCCAGCCTTAACCTCTTTTAGCAGTTTGGTAAATACGGGGACAACCTCATGCATTAAAATATCACCAATGTATGTAGTGTCTTTTTGTTCTACCGCTTGTCCTAGTGCTAAAACAGCAGATTGAAGGGTCCTGCGAGCTTCTTTGAGATTACCCACATCACTAGGAGCAAAGCCTGGCTCCTCCAAATTAATGAGAACGCTCAACAGCCACTGCAGTGCCTCAACAAACTTAACAAATTCATTCCAGCTTTGTGGTGTCCCCCCTTGGTAAAATCCCCTGCCAAAGGTTCAACGAGCGGAACAGCCCTCTCAACATATTGTTCCAAGGACAGAATCGTTTCATCCCGCATTTCTTGTAAAGTTACTGTATTGGCGACAACTTGTTGAATGGAATCAAGGTGTTCGCTGATAAATCCATAGAAATCACTGTCGATTTCTTCTCCATCTACGTTAAGACTTACTAATGCTAATTGTTGTTCGGATAGAATTGTACTTAAATGATTCAACATTCCCGTAACAGCCTTTGCCTCATTCGCATATTTATATATTTCATTACCGACAAGTAATTTCATAGAAACATCCTCCAGCGCAGGTTTTGTCAAATACTGCCGAAAAAATTCCTTAATATTATTATCGGTTATTTTCTTCAATTATGTATAGGAAAATTCAATAAATTAAAAAGATCCCACAGAGTGGGATCTTTTCGGAAATCAAGCGGATTATCTCAACAAGGACAATACGTTTTGTGGTTGTTGGTTAGCTTGAGCCAACATAGCTGTAGCAGCTTGAACAAGGATGTTGTTCTTAGTGAACTTAGTTTGCTCTTTCGCCATGTCAACATCACGAATACGGGACTCGGAAGTTGTCAGGTTCTCAGAAGCTGTGCTCAGGTTGTTGATTGTGTGTTCCAGACGGTTGGAGTATGCACCCAACTTGGAACGGTTTTCGGAAACTTTTTGAATTGCTTCGTCAATCGCACGAATTGCAGTGTTAGCACGAGTTTTGTTGTCGATCTTCAGATCTTTAACGCCCAGTGCTGTTGCACCCATATCATCGATGGAAAGATTAATGTTTTGGCCTGCATTTGCACCGATTTGGAATGTTGCAGCGTTGTCTTTAGTAACGTTATTTTTCGCATTTCTCTCAACTGTAAAGGAAGAAAGCGCGTTTGTTGATACTGACTTCACGTTACCACTGTTGTCTGTAACTGTAATTGTCAAACCGTTAATCGCACCGGATACACCAGTAGCGGAAGCAGTTGCATAAATACCACCACTTGAAGCTACAGCGAAAGAGAAATCAGAAGTAGCCAATGAACTTAAAGCTGTAGAAGCTCCAACTGTTGTTGCAGATCCACTATGGAATGTTCCATTGCTAAAGTATGTTACAGTTACTTTATCACCGGATTTAATACCAAGGCTGTTTCCATTAATATCTTTCAAATCTACCAGATTATCTGATGTAGTTGTGCTCGTATCCATCGCTTTATTGATATCACGACCAGCCACACCGCTTGCCTTAGCAGCCAAGGAACCATCCAACAGATTCTTAGTGTTGAACTGTGTTGTATTACGGATACGGTCAACCTCGCTAGTCAGCTGATCCATTTCGTCTTGAAGATTGTTACGGTCTTGGTCAGTATTTGTATCGGAAGCAGATTGAACAGCAAGTTCACGCATGCGTTGCAGAATGTCGTGAGTTTCGTTCAAAGAACCTTCAGCAGTTTGAATCATGGAGATACCGTCTTGGGAGTTACGAGTCGCTTGATCAAGACCGCGGATTTGGGAACGCATTTTTTCGGAAATCGCCAAACCAGCAGCATCGTCAGCAGCCGTGTTGATTCTGTAACCAGAAGACAGCTTTTGCAAAGATTTGTTTGTTGCATTTTCGTTTGCAGTTAAACGGTTGTAAGTGTTAAGAGCAGCTACGTTAGTGTTAATTCTCATGTTAATACTTCCTCCTTGAAGTGGTTTTATACATCCACATCCGTGTGGATGATTATTGCGACAGCTTAGCAGGTCGGCCGCCCCGCCTTGCTGTCTATACTTTATATATCGTCAAGGAGTTTATAATTGTTTATAGTAAAATTTCGACTTTTAAAAATTTATTTATTCCTTATTTTGGGATATTTAAAAGTTTGGCTAAATTCTTTAGGTTAACAGACGAGGAAGATGCTTCCTCATTAGATTGTTTAATGCTAAGGTACACTTCCTTACGGTAAATACCCACCTGCTTTGGCGCTTGGATGCCTACCTTAATCGTATCCCCTTCAATCCCTAAGATCACCAGCTCAATCTGATCACCGATCATAATGGCTTCACCTTTTTTGCGGGTTAACACTAGCATCGCTATTCGACCCCTTTCAAGGCTTCTGATGGCCCACTCGGCATCTCGAAGTTCTCTCGAAATATTGGATGCTTCGTCTTGTAATGTGAATTATGCAATACAATTTGTTTGCCTAGCCGTCTCTCTACATTGACTACTATAGGAGCCAGAAGATTCATTGTCGCCGTTTCGGCGCTGTCTCTTATTGTAACAATGGACCAAACAGCAAGTTGAGCTTCTTCGCTGATTTCCAGTTCCTCTTGTTCAGATATGGGAAGATGAAATTCATAATCCGGATATACACCAAAAGGATTTGTTATGACAAAGGAAATCATTGTTTCCTGCAGTGATTGCAAGTAATAAAAAGGCGCATGCTCCTCAAATCGCAAGATCGCAAAAGATGTCAATTGTTCGAAACCGGGTATCCCACCGGAAAACGTTACAATTTCCTCTTGTAAGACCTCAATCTCACCAAAATGAAACGTATCAACTTTCATAAAAACCTCCAATTGGTAATAGTTACGACAAAAAACTATAAGCAATCACCTATAGTTCCTGTCCATTTTTATAAAGTTAAATCAATATTGGGCGAAGTGATTTCCACTGAATTACGTTGTTTCACATAGATATTCACTTTAGCGGGTGTTACATTTACCTCCGGTTTATTCAAATGAGAACGATTCTCCATATGCCCTGGTTCAACTCGTATGTTGGCCGGCGTTAAATCAAAACGAATATGTACATTCAAACTGGAGGCTGGCCCCGCAGCTTGAATAGCGTGAGAGTCAAATCGATGTGCTTTTGCATTAGCAGCAATCCCATTGGAATGATTATGGAGTGAATCCATAATTCGCTGTCCATCGGCCACTCTGCGCTTGATACCTTCAAGAACCACCTGCTTAGACTGCGAATAGACACGGCTAGCCGTCTTGAGTGCCCCCCCAGCATGAGCGCGTCCCAAGCATCGCTTTGGTCAATGTTCAGCCGAGAGCTACCTTTTTTGCAATCCGCTTTGGGCTGGATCTGCTCCAATTCAAGCGTTGCTTCCGGCTGTTTAATTGTAGGTTCACGCTGTGTTGTCTGAATACCTAACAAGCCTAACTGTTGGTGGATTTGGAGTTTTGGGACGATTGAGCTCATGATAACTTGCCCCTTACCTATTTGAGGTAATCAACCAAACTCGACTGAATCAATTTAGAGCCAGTTGATAAAGATGCTTGATAGACGTTTTCGCTCGTCTGCAAGTTAATTATAACCTCAGACATATTGGCATCTTCAGCATTAGATTTCAGAGTTTCCAGATTAGTGTTGGTATCACTCAAACGGTTTTTGATAAGATCGACACGATTCGTTCTAGCCCCTACCTGTGAGCGGCTCTCCAATATCTTGTTCATTCTGGTGTCAATTCGATCCAAGGTCGCACTTACTCCGGTAGTATTACCAGCTCCTAGTGCGTCATACAGATCTTGAATAATTTTAAATGCGTTATCATCATCCGTACTGCTTCCCAAAGCTTCAGAACCGGTGATATTAATCGGAATCGTTGTCCCAGAGCCAAGCTCAAAAGGAATTTCACCAGTATCTGTATTATTCGTGTATGCTTTGGCAGCGCCGCTTGTATCCGTCAAATCAACCTTAGAGTATGGCTGCACATCCGTCTTCTGACCATTCAATATATATTTCCCATTGAACTTGGTGTTCCCTACATCAACTAATTGAGAGTACAGCTCCCCAACTTCATTTTTAATAGAGTTCAAGGCCGTCTGGTCATTGGAACTATTGCTCCCTTGAACCGCAAGCTCTCTTATACGTTGGAGCACTGTATTCGCGGAATCCAATACCGTGTCACTATTATCCAGCCAAGACGAGGCTGAATCTACATTCTTGGTATACTGTTCATTAGCGTTTAATTCTCCGCGATATCGCAAAGAATAAGTAATACCCACCGGATCGTCAGATGGTTTATTAATTTTACGCCCTGTGGACAACTGATTTTGCATAGCATTCATTCGAATTAAGTTATTGTTCAAGTTGCCTAACATTTGCGTAGTTGTCATGGATTGAGTAACGCGTAGAGACATCCCTGTTTCCTCCTTTGGTGGACCACGACCTTATGAATTATCTACCAACAGTACCCATGGAATTAATGACTTTATCCAGCATCTCGTCAAAAGTCGTCATGACACGAGCGGCTGCCGAGTAAGCATGCTGGAATTTAATTAAGTTCGACATTTCTTCATCTAGAGAGACGCCGCTGATCGATTGTCGACTGGATTCAACTTGGTCAACAAGAGCTTGTTGGTTCTGTAACGAACGATTCGCTTGCTCGGCTTGTACGCCAAGCTGACCGATATCTGAATTGTAGTAATCGTTAACTGTTGCTGTTGTAGTAACTCCATTTTTGGTAAAAGAAAATTTCGTATCTTTTAATTGAGAAATCAACAGCGCCATGGAGTTATTTCCCACAACCACTGACTCTGTGGAACCCGAAGTAGACGTCCGCATGGAGGTCGATATCTCATTTACATCGTTTCGAATTTCTTCACTCACTTGAATAGTAGAAGCAGTAACCGAGCTACCATCCGATGAAGTGAAAAAATCGCCTGCTGTAGACAAACTGCCGTTTAAGTTCGTATAGCCTAGTTTATGAAGCCCGTTTATACCGTTTACTTGCACAGTAAGATCATCAGTCAAAGTTCGAGATGCTCCTGAGTAGGTAACCCCGCTAATTACAGTACCTTCCGGCAAAACTGAGCCCTTAGGAATCGTAACGGTTACAGGTCCATTAGCAATTGTATTAGCAATCGTATCTAGTTCAGTCTGATAGTCCTTTACATACTTATCTCTGGAGACAATCATGCCGTATACTTCGCCACCGCTTAGATCACCGCTTGCATAAGCCGACTCCAACGCAGCCCCGCTGGTCTCTGTTGCTGTTTTACCAGCTACCAAATTAGTCGATCCCAGCGAGATGTTATAACCTTGATCCGTGCGTTGCACGGTAATGCTCGCAATTTTGGAGAGATCATCTGTGAGTTGATCCCTTTGATCACGAAGATCATTAGCATCATCTCCGAGCCCCTCAATCCTCTGAATCTCCTCATTTAGATCCGCGATTGCTGCCGTCTTTGTGTTGATTTCGCTTACCTTCACATTAATATTCGTTGTTAAATCGTTACTTAGATCGGAGAGGCTTTTACTTACATATTGAAATGTATCCGTCAACGCCATTGCGTTCTCGCGCACTACTTTTCGAGCATCCGTATTTTCCGGATCTTTGCTTAGATCTGACCACGAGCTCCAAAAATTCCCCAATACCGATTGAAGCCCTGTATCCGATGGTTCATTAAAAATCTTTTCCAACTTAGACAATGTGTCCTGTTGAATTGAAGTGCTGCCTAACTTTTTATTTTCATTGCGGTATTGATCATCAAGGAAATTCTCTCGTATCCGCGTCACGGACGTATATTCGACCCCAGTCCCTAACTGACCGGGTGTGTTGGATCTAGTTAAGCTAGGCGCTTCCATGGGCTGAGATGCTACCATGTTGACGACTTGTCTGGAATAACCCTTTGTATTCGCATTTGCTATATTGTGACCAGTTGTATTTAATGCTGCCGTTTGTGTAAACAGCGATCTCTTCGCCGTCTCTAACCCCATGAATGTTGAACTCATAATGCACCCCTCTTATGCTTTAGTGTCAAAGTATCCGTTCCGTTTCAACTGTGACTGCTGGTGCATAGGGTTGCTGTAGAGTAATTCATCGCCCTGATCACCTACTAACACGTTCAGTGAATAATCAATAAAGCTCAGAGATTGTCTGATCATTTGCTGATTAAGTTCATTGACTTTCTGTAGCTCCTGTATTTTCCCAAACAATTCTCTCTGATGTTCTTGAAGTTTCACTTTATCTTCGGCTTTGAAAACAACTCTGATTAAATCCGTTATCGTAATCTTAGGGTTTGGATTGAAACCCCTTGATAATAAAAAGCTGCTTATTTCCATCATCCGTTGTTTCTCTAACGCTTCGATTTGTTTGATCAATTTGCTTTCCTTAAGAACAATTTGATTTAATAGAGCAACTTCATTGTTAATAAGAACCGCTTTCTTTTGATGACCTAACGTTAGTAATGAATCATGAAGATCAATTTGTTCTCTCATAATCGAGATGACGGATTCAATTGACACAACATCTCACCTACCAATTCTCGATTTCCAACATCACTACTTCAAATAAGGCAAAATCTTCTCAGCCAGCTTCTTCGCGTCCACCTGATACGTTCCGGCAGCTACAGATGCCTTTAGATCCTCGATCCGTTTGTTCTGATCTTCGGTCCGAGTTACGGTTTGAGCACCTAGCAGCTCTTTCGCCTCAGATGAAATCTCAACTTGATCCTTCGGTTTGTCTTTCTTCCCAACGTTCTGGGTAAACTTCGCGTCCGCCGCCTTCTTATAAGGATTGACAGCGCCGATCCGCTGATTCTCATTAATCTTCATATTGGTACACCCCTATGCTTCTGACGTAAGAGATAATCCTCTACCCGAGGTCTTTCTAAGATGATCGACCGCGTTTAGAGGAAGGTTTATTCGCTAAAATAAAATGCCGATAATCTTTAGAACTATTATCGGCATCCTGCTTATGAAACTTTATATCTACGCAGCTTCAATTCATAATTTACCTTTTATCCTTTAATCGTTCTTGAATGTTAAACGTCCCCGCCGAGCGATTGTCAGATAAGTTTGATTGTCTGCGCCTCTCATCCTCATTCACATGACCAACATCCTTAACCAGCTTGCTGCGGCAGGATTCGCACATATTGCTTTCTCTAATCAAGGTTCCGCACACTTCGCAAGGGTAGGACATATTAGGTGCGTGCACAATGGAGATGCGCCCTTCGCGAATGAATTTGGTAATCTGCCTTACTGGAACTTCTGTCGCTTCGCTTAGTTCATTCAAGGTTGCGCCTCTATTTTCCCGCAAGTATTTCAAGCACTTCTCATACTGCATCTCGATCGTCTTCAAACAGTTAGGGCATACATCATGGATGCCACCCTTCACGTATACGCGGCCGCAGCGCGGACAGTTTCCTACATTTAGACTCATAGTCAGCCCTCCCTCTAATATTCCCAATACCCTATTATTAATTCCAGTTTACCGCAGTTCGACAACTTTTGCATAATATAAATTTTCAATTCTTGGTTATGTAAGCCTTCCAATTTATCTTGCCCACGTGATTCCAAATACGCTTGCCGACAGATGATCTTTAATGGCCTTGGCACACTGATTCATCGTACTACCCGTGGTATACACATCGTCGACAATGTAGATATAGAGCCGGCTCCCTGCTACGGGAAGCTTCACCTCTCAATCTTTCCATCGCATCCGGCTCAGCTTCAAACACATGCTGCAAATCCTCGATCCGCTCGCTTCGACTCTTGAAGCTCTGCTTATCGGTATGCTTGCTTCGCCGTAATAGCGGCATGACCGGCAGTCCTACCTGACGACCTAGCTCTACTGCCATCTGCTCCGCTTGGTTGAATCCCCTCTCTAAGAGTCTCCGTTCACTCACGGGTACAAAGGTGATGACTTTGTTCGTCTTACGACGGTCTGTCTCCAGCTTCTTCGTTTCTGCGTTAAGCAGTCGGTAAGGGTAGACAAGCATGCTGCCAAACACTCCGCGCAGCCTCTCGTCGCCACGGTATTTATACCTCGCGAGCATCTCCTTCATCCCCTCATCGTAGCGAACAGCACTGCGGCTCAAGTGAAAATACCCGCCTTTTCTTCGCACACAGTCTGGACACTGCTCTCCCCTTCCGCAAATAGGGCAGAGGATCTCCTGAATCCAAGGGACGTGAGTGTAGCAGGTGCGGCACAGGCCCATCTGACCAGCGTCCAGTTCTGAGGGGTGCTTACACAGCAAGCACTCTCTTTTGCCAGGGCTCAACAAATCATGCATAGATGAGATGGCTCGCGCTATCCAAGCTTTCCAACTCATTGTGTTCCTCACCTCACCCCTCCTTCAAATATCCTTGCCTTCGCGCTATCCGATTCATTTGCTTGATTTGGCGCACCGCTTCCTTTTGCGAACTCGTCCAATCCTTGGATGCGAAATAAACCAAACCTGCGGGATCTTCCATAGAGCGACCAGCCCGTCCTGCCATTTGGACAAGCGCCGCTTCATCAAATAACCCCGAATCCGCATCTAAAATAAACACGTCGGACTTGGGCACCGTCACGCCCCGTTCCAAAATCGTAGTCGTCACCAACAGCCGAATCTCACGCCGACGAAACTGCTGCACCTTCTCCGTTCTTAACGTGTCCTTGGAGGAGGTCCCTTGCACATTCGAGCCCGCATCTGCTTCTCCTTGATAAAGCTCTAATCTCAGCAGCTCTACCATAGGTTCGACAAGCTTAATGTTAGGCACAAAGACAAACAACTGCGCTCCGCGATCTAGAGATGCCCGAAAGAGTGATACTAATTTCGTTGGAATTGCTCGTTTGGATATGCTGCTTTGTACAGGGGGCATTGTGAGAAGCCTTGGAACAGGAAGCGGATTGCGATGGTAACGGACAGGGACTCTAACATGAGGTAATCTGCCTCGCTCAGCGGCAGCTCGGATTGGTTTGGGCGGTGTGGCAGATAGCAGAATGGTATTGCCTGAGGGCTTGCAGACTTTCATGGCCGCATACTCCAGCATGGGGTTATTGTGATAAGGGAAAGCATCAATTTCATCGATAATGACCAAATCAAACGCTTCGTGAAAACGCAGCAGCTGGTGCGTAGTGCCGATCGTAATCTGGCCCTGCTCCCATCGCTGTTCGCTGCCTCCGTACAGAGTCACGACCGAATAATCGGAGAAAGCCTTACTAATGCGTGGTTGAAGCTCTAGGACAACATCTTTGCGCGGTGTAGCGATAAGCGCTCTGCCGCCTCTAGCAACCGTATAATGAATAAACGGAAAAATCATTTCTGTTTTGCCGGCACCCGTGACGGCCCAGATCAGAAATTGTCCTTTGCCAGTAAAATATTTCCCACGGTTCTCCAGAAATTGGAGACCTTCCAGAGAAGCTGCCTTCTGAGCGTCGCTTAGTCCCCAGGGCTCCAGATATGGCTCTAACGCGGCCATCCCAGGTCTCACCTGTGGTCCTGCTCCCCCGCGGGCACCACGACTAACATCCTCGCCTGTCCCCCAGACCGCATACTCACGATTCACGATCTGCTCAGCAGCAGCTTCCGCCCCCAGTATGAGCAAGGAGCAGTAGCGTGTCCTTCCCATTGTAAGGCATTCTTCGCAGTAGGGGCATTCTTGACCGCAATACAGGCATTCCGACCAGAAGAGTCGATGGTCCCCACTGCCGCATCTTTTACACCGATACTGTACTTGCTTCCGAAAGCCTCTACGCCAATCTCTGCTCTCTTGAACAGCCAAGCCATTCGTTACTTGCATATCGCCATGGAGGAAAGAAAGCTGAACATAGGGCATCCATTCATTTCGATCCATCTTAATACCAACAAAGTCTAAAACTTGCTCAAATTCTTCCGTTAGCAGAGACCGGCCCGTACAAGCCAGTACCATACTACGGTAAAGATCAGCGTTCAAACGAACTGGCGGATACTTTCCGTCCATCCAGTCTGAATATGCAATAACCTGTACATGAAACGCTTGGATTAGGCTGTTGGCGAAGCCGCAGAACTTAGCTGCTTGCCGTAATGTTGGGAGACATTGAGAGGAGGTAATGAGAGTTGGTTCGGAGGTCAGCTTGTGTAATAAACGTACAGCTTGTCCTATCGAGAAAGAGGGCTCCAGCAGGACCATGCCGACATCGGCACCGTATTGCTCGAACCAATACTGAATGTTAGTAGGCATATGTATAGTCAAATTCCACGTCCAAGTGGAACCGACCCTAAGCGCATACAGTTGTCCCTTCAATCGTTCACCTAACTTTCAACTGAAGTAAACGTTTGCTATGTGACAAACGGGATCTCCGCGAGATCCGTCTGATTGCTGAGATTGACTACAATGACGGAGTCTTTCTCATGCTGACCCAAGTAATCATCCACAGACCTGTAAGCCAGATCGCTTCCCAGTTCAATGGAGTGCGTGTGGGACAATCGTTCAATGATCTTGATGGTATCATCCGATGAACCTTCATCGAGTATCGTTGTCTGGAGTTCCCGTCCTTTAAACCGAGAGAAGAAAAATAAAGAGCGAAGATACCATTCAATCTGATTCTCATTGTTTTTCGTAATCACTAGCACTCTTGCCGGATTTCTGCTGCGCTCCTTGCGTGTACCGAACAAGATATGAAGCACAGCAATGCTGATTCCGTAGCAGCCGACTATCCATAACAATCCGATCCACATGGCGGCTCCCTCCCTTACCTGCATTGTATGCCGCGGTTGGAGAGGGGGTTCCTGGTCAAGTAAGGATTATAACGTTACCCAGCCATTTTTGATCGCGATAATAACTGCTTGTGTACGGTCATCCACTTCCATCTTCTGAAGGATGCTGCTCACATGGTTTTTGACCGTTTTTTCACTGATATAGAGGAATTCCCCGATCAGTTTATTGCTTTTACCTTCGGCCATGAGTCTGAGCACTTCTGCTTCACGCTTGGTGAGCGGGCTGTTGGCATTATGAATATATTTAAGCCCTGCGTCTTTCACTACTGACTGGCCTGGAGCAGGCGTACTGGCTGTACCTACAACACCAGCATCGTCCAAGTACGTCATTCTTCTCAGCTGATTAATCAGCTTTCCCGTTACTTTAGGATGAATATATGCATGTCCAGCAACCACAGAGCGGATCGCATTAATCAAGGACTCTGCTTCCATATCCTTCAGCAAATACCCGGATGCCCCTTTACGCAGCGTCTCGAACACATAGCTCTCATCATCATGAATAGAAAGAATAATAACCTTAATATCTGGAAAAATAAGCTTCAACCGCTCCGTCGCGACGACGCCGTTCTCAAGCGGCATGTTGATGTCCATCAAAACAATGTCAGGTGTAATTTGGTTGCACAGTTCGATAACTTGAATACCGTCTCCGCACTCACCGATCACTTCCATGTCATCTTCCATGTTAATGATCCGCTTGACGCCTTCACGAAACAGTTGATGGTCATCCGCAATAATAATGCGTACATTACGATCATGAATCACCGTGTTGTCCATACTGAGTATCCTCCTTGTTCTTAGCGCTGCCTATCGGGATCAGCATCGTAATTTTAGTGCCTACATCCTTGGTTGATTCCAACTCCATAGAGCCTTCCAACAGCTCAACACGCTCTCGCATGCCAAGTAAACCAAAGTTATTTCCTTTCGCAATCTTCTGCTCAATCTGATCCACTTCAAAGCCAACACCGTTATCCGCTACATAAATTTGCACTTGTTCCTTCTCTAAGGTCAGTTCAACTGACACGTAGGTAGCATTTGCGTGTTTCAGCACATTGGAAAGTGCCTCCTGCACCAAACGAAACACAGCTACTTCAAGGCCCGATGGAAGCCGGGTGTCTTTACCCACCAGATTAAATACCGTGCGAATTTTGTTCTTTTCCTCGAAATCCTGCAGGTATTTGCGAAGTGTCGGCACAACACCCAAATCATCAAGCGCCATAGGGCGGAGATTGAAGATGATCTTGCGAACCTCCTCAAGCCCCCCTCTGACTTGTCCTTTTAAATCAATTAATTCTTCCCGGGCTGCCGTTGCATCCTGCTTCATCAGCATTCTCTCCGCGATTTCGGTGCGAAGTACAACATTAGCCATCGTCTGAGCCATACCGTCGTGAATTTCCCGGGCAATTCGCTTACGTTCTTCTTCCTGCGCTAATATAATTTTGAGGCCGAGCAGCTGTCGATTCTTTGCTGACTCCAAAATACGGGTCACTTGATTCAAATCTCCCGACAAATACTCCAGCACAACGTTCATTTGGGAAACAATTGTATCCGCTCGCTCCACTTGCTTGTCCACGTTCTTCACACGCTGCTGAAGATCATTGCGGCGCGCCTTTAGATGATTCTCTTTCTCTCGTGCAATCGTAAGCTCCAGCTGCAAGGCAATGGCAGCCTCATAAGCCGTCTTGATATCTTCCTCGCGGTACCGATTAAAATCACGGCTAACCTCGGTGAGTCGAATACGAGATCTCTTATAATCCTTTTCCAGCTTGTCCACCAGATCGATGGTCACGCTAGTTTCCTGCTTAATCTCCTCAAGCTCACGAGTAAGAGTCTCTTTTTCCAACCGGGACGTTTCAGCAATTTCAAAGATTTGATACTTGCTGCTTTCCATGACGTTAATGGCGTTTTTTATGACACGATCGATAGCGTCTGGCTGCAATGGAACAAGCTCCTTTGTAAACAAATTAGTCTACCCCATATTGTAACATATTTCTACACATTTGGAGTGTACTTCTAGCACTATTTATTCAAGCGTAATGCCTTGTTTCTCCGGCTCCCAGCCTACTTTCCAGCCTAATTTCTCCGAAATCAGGCGCAGCGGCACCATACTTAGGTTATTCATGATCCGCGGAGCAACTTCAGCTGTGACCCGCTGGCCATTCACAATCAGATCGGGATTATCGATCCAGAGGTCAATCATTTTATCCCCGCGAGTAATCGTCACTTTACGTTCCGCGTCATCCCATTTAACATTACCGCCCAGCGCCTCAGTCACAAAACGAATCGGAATAAGCGTATTACCGTCGATAATCGTTGGTGCCTGCTCCAAGGTCATGGCTTTATCGTTGACGCTGACCTGCTTTTTGTTCACGGTCATCATCACTTGACTCTTAGGCAGCGCGGCCATTTCACCTTTATAGATGAAGGACACATCATCAAAATTAATTTTACCCTTCGCCGCTCTTTCATCCTGGCCGTTTGCGGGATTCGCCACGTAGATGCTCTTAAGCTTAACCGGGAACTTCAGATCGGAAATATTCGCCGTCACCTTTTTCCAACCGGTCCAGTTCATATTCTCTGTAAAGCTCCTCAGCTGCTGATCGCCATTGGCATCAATAAATTCCGCGCGGACCCAGTTAAAGCTGCCATCGCCGAAAATATTAGCCGAAATAAACTCTGGCTCTCCCGCAATCGTCACACCACCGTTATCAGCATCAAACCGTGCATATGCGGCCTTAGTACCAGTACCCTTCGTAAAATCGTAGCTGAGCTCGATATTCTTGTTCCCTTTGTCCTGGGCGATCTTCACGTTGGATACAACCTCAGCAGGTACTTGAAAGGCATTCGTTAGCACGGAAGCGTGATCCAAATCGTACCAGACCTTCTCTTGCCCCACTGGTAATGTCACCATCGTGCTGTATCCGTCATATCTGGCAATAACCTGCGCCGACTGGCTCCCTGCCGTGCTATCTACATGCAGCACTCCATCCTTGATAGAGCCCTGAATACCGCTCAACTCCCAATCAGCCGCAGCAGGAGGAAGTTCCTTCGTTAACCCGCTCTTCGTCGTTACTTTGATAGGAAGCTTGAAATCATTCCCCGCAGTCAAAGAAAATCCACCCGCAGCAAACGTCATGGCATTGATCTGATCACGTCCGACAACTTCTACATCCATAGAGGCAGTACCTTTACCTGATTTCGCCGTAATTTGCGTCTTTCCGATTTGTGTTGCGGTGAACACATTGTCCTTGAATGTACCTACCGAGCTTGAGCTAGTCCACTGAGGGATAATATTCGTAATATCTACCGGGTTATAATAATCATCATAAGCATTAAACTGATAAGTGCTGGATTCATTTTTAAATAATACGTTCTGTCCCTTTAAAATAAGTCCCTTCAGCTCGCCCTTAGGCGCCAAACTGTAAACCCCTACCCCATTAGCTACCGCACGCTGGTTCCCGTACTCTGTTTTATTGGTAAGCTGCGGAGTAAACTCTCCGAGAGGACGCGACACTAGTTGTGTCGATCCACCGCCGTCAAGCACCATTCCCCGCCATACGCCTGCTTGGATCATAAATTCCTGCAGCTCTGGAAGCGTCATACCTTTACTGCTGCCGTTGTTGTCCGCCGTGATGATGTACGCTGTTTTCTTATCCTGAGAGTAGCCTATTGCTGTCCTTGACCGCGGCTGATACCCGTTAAAATCATTCACATTCCGCGTAAAATAGCTCGGCTTCGCTTCATCAACCAACAGCGTGCTGCCGCCGATCAACATTTTGAAGCTTTTCCAGTCATAATTCTTCGACGCATCATGGGGAATCATGTCGTACTTCGTTGTGATCTTATCCCCAACCTTCAAGTGGTTTACGATGAAGTCTTTGGCAAGTCCCGATCCTCTTAAAATATAGCCATTGGCCGGAGCCGCCATCTTCACATTCGTGTCGATTTGAATTTCCTTCACTACGTCATTCACGACGAGCGCTTCCGTAGGTACATGAATACCGTCAACTGCTCTTTGCGTCATCGCCCACGCATCCGTGTATAGAAACAGTCCATCCGCGATCAATGGATTTCCGTCATCGTCCCAGTAAAAGGTTTTGTTCACACCGCCAAGCTCAAAGCTCGTTCCATCCTTCGCCGTAACCGTCCCTTGAAAATCAAAAATATCGACGATCGGCTGATTATCCTTCGTAATCGCAAAAGAATAAAGACCGGAAATCTTTGCTGGCGTCGCCATCACTTTACCGTTCGTAATTTGCGCACCTTCTGGAACACCTTCCGCCGTCGTATTGAAGAAGTCCCCATTCACACCAGCTACGGCGCCTGTATCCTTAACCATGCCGAGCACACTCTGGTTCTTCGTGAACTGATTATTCGTTCCCGCCATCGCATCGATCTTCACATTCGGATTCGTCAAATCTACTTCAATGACATTCGCATTCACTGAAATCGGCTTATCATTTCTAGTCGTCGTCCACACATAGTTTTTGAGAATCGCACCCGAAGTAATTGTCTCCTGCGAGCCTAACGTTAATGTTGAATCGGCCGCCCATGCAGGCATTCCTGCGAACATCTGCAGCGACACAGCACACGCCAACGCACCTAATCTTAACCGCCTTCGTAATTCCATACTGCTTCTCCACACTCCTCTTTCAATCTTTCTCTCTGATCTAAACTTAACAAATATATAGACTCTATTTCTATGGAAAAAGTTACGGGTTTGCTAGCGTTGTATTTATATGAGGGATTAAAGAGATATATCAAGGGATATATTGGGGGGAATAGCTCGGGTGTGGCTGATGAGCGTCATTTGATGCCGCACCATGTTAGAATGTCACTTACTGAATCCAGGAACACATGTGTAATTCAAAAAGACAACAAAAAAAGGCCGCCCAAAATCGAGCGACCTTTACATTTATTAAAATTAGCTATTGATCAGAGCTTCAGCCTTCAAAATTTCAGCCTTATCTGTACGCTCCCAAGGAACGTTCAAATCATTACGGCCAAAGTGCCCGTAAGCTGCTGTTTGACGATAGATTGGACGGCGAAGATCCAGCTCTTTGATAATACCTGCAGGACGCAGGTCAAAGTTTTTGCGAATCAATTCTACCAACTTCTCTTCGCTAACTTTACCTGTACCAAAAGTATCAACACTGATCGATACCGGTCTAGCTACACCGATAGCATAAGCAAGCTGCACTTCACACTTGTCAGCCAAGCCTGCAGCAACGATGTTCTTCGCGACATAACGTGCTGCGTAAGCGCCTGAACGGTCAACCTTTGTTGGATCCTTACCAGAGAATGCGCCACCGCCATGGCGTGCATAACCACCGTAAGTATCAACGATAATTTTACGGCCAGTCAAGCCAGCGTCCCCTTGCGGTCCGCCGATAACGAAACGGCCAGTTGGGTTGATAAAATAATTTGTGTTTTCATCCAGGAACTGAGCAGGTACGATAGGCTTGATGACATGCTCTTTGATATCCTGTTGGATTTGCTCCAAAGTAACATCTTCGGAGTGCTGTGTAGAAACAACGATTGCATCTACGCGAACCGGTTTGTCACCATCATATTCAACGGTAACTTGCGTTTTTCCATCCGGACGCAAGTAAGGCAGAGTGCCATTTTTGCGAACCTCAGTCAAGCGGCGTGCCAGTTGGTGAGAAATCGAAATTGGAAGCGGCATAAGCTCAGGAGTCTCATTCACCGCAAAACCGAACATAAGACCTTGATCGCCTGCACCAATCGCCTCGATTTCAGCGTCGGACATAGTTCCTTCTCTTGCTTCAAGGGCTTTATTAACCCCTTGTGCAATATCAGGAGATTGCTCATTCAAAGAAACGAGAACCGCGCAAGTCTGAGAGTCAAAACCAAACTTCGCTCGAGTGTACCCGATCTCCTTGATCGTTTTTCTAGCGATTGCTTGAATATCCACATATTCAGAGCTTGAAGTAATCTCTCCGATTACCAGTACCAAACCTGTTGCAACCGATACCTCACACGCAACACGTGCATTCGGATCATTTGTCAAAAAAGCATCCAAAACCGCATCAGAAATTTGGTCACAAATTTTATCTGGATGACCCTCTGTGACGGATTCGGATGTAAATAAACGACGACCACGTTCCAGTGCCATGTCATTCATCCTCCTATACCTTCTTAGTATGTATGAAAAGCCCCTAATTGATGCCTCTCGCCTTTATAAGCGTTTTTGCTAATTCAGCAGCTTTTCATGCTGACATTGATGATGTATTATAACAGCAAAAAAATAGAACCTTTTCCAAAAGGAAAAGGTTGCATTGACCTTCAATTTATTATCTTACTTGAATTGTTGTCTAGTGTCAATGAAATTGGAAGAATTAATAGAATGATAACATGTGATTGACAACCGACATTCGACGCCACACCGCATACAAAAAAGTGGAAAACAAGTACGTCCTAATCTCGACCACTACAATAAATACCCAACTTAAAACGAATTTTCATTTTGAATTCGGAATCAAATAAATTCTTTCCAGACCAACAAAACAAAACTCTGCTAAAGACAGGTTAACATTCTGACTGATGCCGTGACTTTTATAGGGTAAACATAACTTCCTCTGCTTTCTGGATCAAGCGTTTTGTAATACTACCGCCTACTGCTCCAGCATCTCTTGATGAAATATGTCCCCAATAATCCTCTTTGATCGAGGAAGACGGTATTGCACCCAACTCCGTAGCAAACTCAGTGTCAGCGTTAGCCATCATATTTTTTCCTACTGGCAGCCCAAGCTCAGCTGCTATCTCATACTTAAGGATATCCAGTGCCTGCTTCGACTCGGGAACCACTTTGACGTTATTGCTTCTAGCCATAACCATCGCCTCCTTAAGTTGTGTACGACTTTAGTATGGCTGAAAAGCAAATGCCGAAACGCATAAGATGTTGTCAGCATGGGTAAAATTATGGAGTAGCAGTACTTCCATCCGCATTAAGAAGAAGATAACTGCCTCTTACCATGATATAAATGTCGGCTGTGTTCTTTGGAGCTGGCTTAATACCTCGGCCTTCCCGAGGAAAAATCAAAAGATGATTCAGCTCTACGGCTGAACCGCTTGCTATATCCTTTCCGGCTGTAACATCCGGAACGCCGTCTCCATCGTTGCTCACCGCGACAGTCTTGCCGGTTCGCACGATAAACTCCGCTCCAGCGCCTGCATAAAGAGTTTGATCCGCTTTTAGCTGGATCACGGTGATGCTTGCTGCTGTCGCAGAAGTTGTTGGTGTCGTCGTTGTACTCGACGAACCTTGCTGAGATGATACGTTTTTGGCTAGCGCATCTTCAATAAGTGCTTGCACCTTTGCTTCACTTAAGGTGTTCTGGTCGAAGTAGCTTTTCGTGATGACCGGATCCGATGAGGAGCCGGGGGATGGGGCTTCGGCTTGGGAGGTAGGTAAAATAATTGTAAACGTTACAAAAAAAAGTGCTACAGTTTTTCTTATCATTTAAAAACTCCTAAAGTGAAAAGAAGACCCATAATGGGTCCTCTTTCAATTTCTTTAACTAACTATTATTAGTTTGTTCCTACAGTAACTGCTGTGGAAAGTGACTTGCCGTTTGGAGCTACTACTTTCAAAGTAAATCCTTGTACCGTAGTAGGAATTGTAACTGTTCCATTTTCTTGATCAACAGTAACAGTACCAGAACCAACCACATCTTCAACCGCATAAGTTAAGTTAAGGATGTCATTGTAAGTGACTTGGTTTCCATCTTTATATTCACTACCATATTGATCTTTAACTGTTAGATCCATAAGGGAATCAATAGAAATTGGAGTTGTGCCATTTGTTGTAACACCATCTTTATCGGATTTACCGTCAATAGATGCTACAGAAGGAACTTCGTTTTTAACAGTAATCTTAGTGTTTACAGATTTTAACTCATCTTTAAGAGTTTTATAAAGTACAGTAACATCAGTTGTACCGGCCTTATTACCAAGGACGTAACCTTTACCGATATCACCGTATGTTGTTGCACCTACAGTTTTACCTTCTGTAGCTTGAGCTACGTTAGGGTCACCAGTAGTAACTCTTTGAATGCGGTTAGGAATTGCAACATCGTCACCAGATGAATCTTTTGCACTTACAGTTACTTCTTTAGCAACTTTGAAACCAGCATACGTAGTAGCAATTAAATCATCTAAATTGCCGAAGTTACTGTGGTTATCCAGGAATGCATAAGTTGCACCTAGATCAGAAACAGAGTAAGTCAAGTCAGCAGTTTTAGCGTTAAGTCCTTCAAAGTTTTTAGTGATAGTCTTAATAACGGAAGGTGTACCACCATCAATTTTCTTGCGCAACTCAAACTTAATTTCTGCTTTACCAATAGTACTTTTGGTTTTCAGATTGAAACCATCATTAAAATTGTCAAAGTCATTAGAAGCAATTGTGAATGTTTGTTTGTTGGTAGCATCACCGAGAATAGCAGCAGAAGTGAATGCAGCATTATCGTCTTTACCAACTAACAAGAAACCGTTTTGCAATTCTGGATCAGCCACTGTACCAAGGTTCGCTTGTACAGTAGGTGTAATTGTCAAATACACATCATAAGTTACTGACTTACCATTTTCAGTTGTGTGACCATTAACAATCTTTTTAAGGTCAGCACCATATTGGTCTTTTACCTTCAAGATAAGATCAGTGTCGGATTCTCCTACACCTTTCTTTTTGCTATCTGTTGCTACAGTAAGATTGTCAGCAACACGCGGCTTACCAATTGGAACGTTGATGTATTTGTAATCATTTGCGTTTACTTCGGAGATATTGGCGCTAATGTATGCAGTTCCATTTTCAGCTGTTTCATCCACAGCAGCAATTTTGATTGAACCTGCATGTTCACCAGTTTTAATCAACTGATCACCTGCGATAGAAGCATCTCCATCACCAAGTGTAACATTGCCGGATGCACTGATCTTGATGCGTTTCAAGTTTGTATCGTCTGTCAAATCAGATACACTCAATTTGTTACCACTAGCGTCGTAACCAATCAAAGGAATATATTGTGCGTCAGTACCATCTTTACCATCACCAGCAGCCAGACTTCCGGTAAATGTGCCAAACTCAAGCTTAGTTACTACTGCTGCAGCCTTCACATTGAATTTAGTAGTTTGTGAAGAGGAACCACCATAAACAGTAACTGTATATTCGCCATTCTTATCAATTTTGTCAGACAATGTCAATTTAACAATTCTGTTATTACCTTCACTGTCATCATCATACGTTACATCGATGTTGTCTTCATAAGGAGTAACGATCGCATTCAGGTTATCATTAATACTATCTGCAGTAAGTTGATCAGCAGTTACAGTATTGCCATACTGATCATATTCACGAACTGGGATTTCCAGGTAGTCACCTTTATCGGAAAGACCTGTTCCATTGTTGTATTTAACATCACCAAGCTCAATTTTCGAAATGAACGGTTGGTTTCCTAGCTTAAATGTTTTTTGTGCACTAATACGAGTATCATTATGGTACACAGTAACAGGAATCATACTAGCACCTTGAATAAGGCTATTATCTGACTTAGTGTCCATTTTGATAATCAATGTACCGTCAGTGCTATCTTTAGTAATTGTCGCAGCACTATCAGTCGTGTAAACACTAAAATCACCAGCAGAGAATGAAGCAGTCTCACCGTATTGGTTTACAGCTTTAACTTTTACAGTTGCCTTTTTAGAGTAAGCCACTGTATCCCCTGCATTTACAAACTCAAGAGACTTAACAGCTTCTTTTTCACCCTTAAACTCAGCAGTTGTTTTTTCTACTGAAGCTTCATCAAGACCAGTTACTGCAACAGAGTAGTCAGCTTCTTGAATTTTAACATCAGTCAAAGTCAAAGTAGCTGTCTTCTTATCATCGGACCATGTTGTTGTAGTAGCAACATCAACTGTTCCTCTTTTAAGAGAAATTTTAGCTTTTTCTGTATCAACTGGTTTATTGAAAGAAACTTCAACTTTTTGTACACCAGCAGCTTTAGCACCAGTTACGGACACTTTACCAGCAGGTACGTATTGTTGTTTAGCTTCATACGCACCTGTCAACAGAAGGTCACGAGTTGCATTGGATTGACCATCGAAACCACCTTCAGCAGCAGGGAACAATTTCAATTCTAGAGCCAGAGCTACATAACCTTGTGCCCAATCGGAAACAGTAGTATCATCGCCAGTCTTAGCTTTCGCATCAGCATCTTTACCCAGTACGCGAACCAGGAAAGTAGCGAGTTGTTCTTTGGTTACTTTTCCAGCTGGGTTGTAAGTACCTTCGCCATAACCATCAGTTACGCCAGCAGATTTCAAAGCTTCAATGTAAGGAAGTGCATAACCATTAGCTGCATCATCAGCACTTACATCAGAGAAAC
Organism: Paenibacillus hexagrammi; assembly: GCF_021513275.1. NCBI lineage: Bacteria > Bacillati > Bacillota > Bacilli > Caryophanales > Paenibacillaceae > Paenibacillus > Paenibacillus hexagrammi. Next base: position 6,004,351 of record NZ_CP090978.1, read on the forward strand.
TGGAGTCCTTAAGGTCTTTATTTACATCAAGACCCATGATTAAAGCTGCAACTTTCGCGAATTGAGCGCGGTTCATTTCATCTTTCAAACCAAACTCAGTATCGCTTACGCCATCAAAAATACCAGCGCTGATCATTGCATCGAACTTGGCTTTTGTTGCTGCGTCAAGATCTTTAAGATCAGTAAAATTATCAGAAGTTTTTGTTGCAGCAGCTGTATCAGCAAATGCTACGGAAGAAAATACGGATAATGCCATTGCTGTAGAAAGAATTACGGATAAACTTTTCTTCATAACCTTTTTTTCTCCTCCTTGAATATCTTTCGCTTTATTTGAATTTATTGAAAATAAATTGTAGCTCGATTTACTCATTGTCCGGTTCACCCCCTTTCCAGAGTTGAGCATCATAATATAACTAAGTTCATTTGCGACACTTCGTCACATAGAAACTAGTAAACTCGCACTAATATACATAGATTCTTGCACCAATTTACATTATACATTGGTCGAATAGCGTCGTAAAGAGTTATTTTCTTTTTTTATGAAATGGATTCATTTAACTAACTTGTTTCAAAGTATTAAACGCAAACTTTTAAAAAAAGTTGCGTTCTCAAAAAAATTTTTAACACTATCTAAAATTTATTTCGAAATTCGCTATATTCCATAAATGATTCTACATCAGATTAAGTAAAAGACATTAATTTTATCTGTAAAGCAAAGAGGACCCTCTCTAAGCCTAGGAGTCCTCTTGTTTTATACACTTGATATGCCTTAGTTTAATACTGCTACCGTTACTGCTGTGGAAGCTGTTTTGCCGTTTGGCGCTACTACTTTCAGTGTAAAGCCTTTAACTGTGGAATCGATGCTGATCGTTCCGTTGTCTTGGTCGATCGTGATGTTACCTTCGCCTACCACATCTTCTACCGCATACGTTAGACCTAGAATCGCGTTATATGTGACTTGGTTGCCATCTTTAAACTCGTCTCCAAACTGGTCTTTTACAGCTAGATCCATGATCGAGTCGATGCTGATGTCACTGCCGTCTGCAATCGTTTTGTCACCATTGGCTGTGATCGAGGCTACCGCTGGCATTTCGTTTTTCACGGTTACGCTCGTGTTCACTGATTTCAGTTCGCCCTTCAGCGTTTCGTACAGCACCGTTACATCCGTTGTGCCTGCCTCATTACCCATCACATAGGCTTTGCCCGCATCTCCATGCACACCGTCGCCAATGACTGCTTTGGCTACGTTAGGGTCGCCTGTTGTTGCCCGCTGTACTTGGTTCGGAATAGCCACTTCATCACCTGCGGAATCTTTTGCAGATACCGTAATTTCTTTCGCTACCTTCGATCCGCCATAGTTCGCTGTTAACGCTGTGCCCAGTGCGCCGAAGTTCTCTGCGTTATCCAGGAACGCATATGCTTCTCCCGGTTGGCTCACGCTATACGTCAGGTCTGCTTTGGCTGCGTTCAAACCTTCAAATGTCTTCGTGATCGTTCTAATCACCGACGGTGTGCCGTCTCCTACGGTTTTGCGAAGCTCAAACTTCACTTCTGCTTTCCCGATGGTGTTGTTGGTGTTGATCGTAAAGCCGTCGTTAAAGATATCGAACTTATCCGGTGTAATCGTGAAATTTTGTTTCACGTTATCTCCAATAATCGGAGCCGTTGTAAACGCGGCGTTGTCGTCTTTACCTACTACGGTGAAACCTGTTCCTGTATTTGCTGCATCCGTGCTTACCGATGTCACGGTCATGTACACATCATACGAGACCGCTTTGCCGTTTTCTGTGGTATCGCCCACGATGTTTTTCAGGTCCGCACCGTACTGGTCTTTGACTTTGACAACCAAGTCCGTATCGGATGTGCCAATTCCTTTTTTCTTGCTGTCTGTTGCTACCGTCATGGTATCAGCTACACGCGCCTTGCCGATCGGCAGGTTCATGTATTTGTAGTCGTTCGCGTTCATCTCTGAGATGTTGGCACTGATGTACGCTGTGCCATTCGCAGCTGTTTTGTCCACGGTTAGCTTGATCGATCCCGCATGCTCGCCTGTTTTAATCAGCTGCGCGCTAGCGTTACCGGCAGCGTCTACTGCGTGCACGTTACCCGATGCGCTAATTTTAATGCGCTCGATGTTCGTATCGTTCACCAGGTCCGTTGTGCTCAGCTTATTGCCGCTCGCGTCGTATCCAATCACCGGAATGTACTGCGCATCGGTTCCGTCCAAGCCATCGCCCGCTGCTAGCGTGCCCGTAAAGCTGCCAAACTCAACTTTGGTTACGACCGCGGCTGCTTTCACGTTGAATTTCATCGTTTCGGATGATGCACCGCCATAGATTGTTGCTGTGTACTCGCCGTTTTTATCCAGCTTGTCGCTCAGCGTCATTTTGACGATGCGGTTGGTTCCTTCGCTATCTTTGTCATACGTAACTGCAATGTTGCTCTCGTATGGCGTAATCACAGCGTTCAGGTTGTCGTTAATGCCGTCTGCTTCGAGCTGGTCGGCTGTAACAACGTTACCGTATTGGTCAAGCTCGCGAACCGGCACTTCCAAGTAGTCGCCTTTATCAGATAGGGCCGACCCGTTGCTGTATTTGGCATCGCCAAGCTCAATTTTGGAGATGAACGATGTGTTGCCCAGCTTGAATGTTTTTTGCGCGCTGATGCGCGTATCGTTGTGGTACACCGTTACAGGAATCATGCTTGCGCCTTGTACTACGCCCGTGATATCCATCGTGTTCATTTTCACGATCAAGGTGCCGTCTACGCTATCTTTACTTAGTGTTGCGCTGCCGTCTGTTGTATACACACTATAATCACCTGCGGAGAAGGATGCTACTTCACCGTACTGGTTCAGCGGCTTCACTCGCACCGTTGCTTGCTTAGAATATGCTACTGTATCCCCTGCACTTGCAAACTCAATGGATTTCACAGCTTCTTTTTCACCTATAAATGTAGCTGTTGTTTTCTCTACCGCGTCAGCATCAAGACCAGACAAGGTTACAGTGTAGTCACCTTCGCCTACTTTTACGTCTGTTAGCGATAGTACCGCAGATTTCTTATCATCAGCAAATTTCACCGTTGTTGCTACATCTGCTGTGCCTTTTTTCAAGGATAGTGTCGCTTTCTCTGTATCGACCGGCTTGTTAAAAGAAACCGTTACTTGCTGTACGCCTGTTGCTTTCGCTTCCGTAACCGATACTTTGCCTGCTGGTACATACTGCTGCTTCGCTTCATAAGCACCTGTGAGTAACAGGTCGCGTGTTGCGTTGGCTTGGCCGCCGAATGTGCCGTCTTCGCCATTAGCCAAAAGCTTCAGTTCTAGTGCAAGTGCGACATAGCCTTGTGCCCAGTCGGACACGGTGGCATCTTCGCCTGTCATGGCTTTAGCGTCTGCGTCTTTACCCAGTACGCGGACCAAGAAGGTAGCCAGCTGCTCTTTCGTTACTTTGCCTGCTGGGTTGTACTGACCTTCAGCGTAGCCGTCGGTTACGCCGGCTTCTTTCAAAGCTTCAATATATGGCAGTGCATAACCGTTCGCCGGATCGTCTACACTAACGTCATTAAAGCTAGAAGCAGTTAGGTCTTTGTTGACGTCCAGACCCATGATCAGAGCTGCTACTTTCGCAAATTGTGCGCGGTTCATTTCATCTTTCAATCCGAACGTCGTGTCGCTCACGCCATCAAAAATACCGGCGCTAATCATCGCGTCGAACTTCGCCTGCGTTGCTGCGTCTAGCTCTTTCAAATCCGAGAAGTCTGCAGATGTTTTCGCGAATGCCATCGAGGAGAACATCGACAAAGCTACGGCTGTAGAAAGAACGACAGATAGGCTTTTCTTCATAAGGGTTGGTTCCTCCTGGTATGTGAAGTTTTTTGTTATAAACTTTATAACCTGTTGTGGTGTGCCGCCAATGGGTTACCGCGGCATGCGGCTGTGTAATAGCAAGATGCTGGTCAACTCTGGCTGATACTTGGCAGCGCCAAGTGCGTCTTGCGGTTTAAATCTTGTGATCATTCACTTTCGTGTATTATTTCGTATATCATCTCGGCTACAAGAATGAGTATACTATCTGCTAACCAACTTTTCATTGATAAGTATTTTCCATCTTGTAATTAACTTGGTTTCAAAACTTGGTGCTATGTGTAGTTTCCCTGCGGGAACGCCGACACTGTGTGAATCAAAGGTATGCGGACTAGGCGGATCATGAATTCGTTGTTTAGCTTACTTGACCTCACTAAACCCCTAAATAACAAAAGAAGGCCCGAAGGCCCTCTTTTCATTGATTAGCTTACCGTTACTGCTGTGGAAGCTGTTTTGCCGTTCGGTGCTACGACTTTCAGCGTAAAGCCTTTAACTGTGGAGTCGATGCTGATCGTTCCGTTGTCTTGGTCGATCGTGATGTTACCTTCGCCTACCACATCTTCTACCGCATACGTTAGACCTAGAATCGCGTTATATGTGACTTGGTTGCCATCTTTAAACTCGTCTCCAAACTGGTCTTTTACAGCTAGATCCATGATCGAGTCAATGCTGATGTCACTGCCGTCTGCAATCGTTTTGTCACCATTGGCTGTGATCGAGGCTACCGCTGGCATTTCGTTTTTCACGGTTACGCTCGTGTTCACTGATTTCAGTTCGCCCTTCAGCGTTTCGTACAGCACCGTTACATCCGTTGTGCCTGCCTCATTACCCATCACATAGGCTTTGCCTGCATCTCCATGCACACCGTCACCAATGACTGCTTTGGCTACGTTAGGGTCGCCTGTTGTTGCCCGCTGTACTTGGTTCGGAATAGCCACTTCATCACCTGCGGAGTCTTTTGCAGATACCGTAATTTCTTTCGCTACCTTCGCTCCGCCATAGTTCGCTGTTAACGCTGTGCCCAGTGCGCCGAAGTTCTCTGCGTTATCCAGGAACGCATATGCTTCTCCCGGTTGGCTCACGCTATACGTCAGGTCTGCTTTGGCTGCGTTCAAACCTTCAAATGTCTTCGTGATCGTTCTAATCACCGACGGTGTGCCGTCTCCTACGGTTTTGCGAAGCTCAAACTTCACTTCTGCTTTCCCGATGGTGTTGTTGGTGTTGATCGTAAAGCCGTCGTTAAAGATATCGAACTTATCCGGTGTAATCGTGAAATTTTGTTTCACGTTATCTCCAATAATTGGAGCCGTTGTAAACGCGGCGTTGTCGTCTTTACCTGTTACGGTAAAGCCTGTTCCTTCATTCGCTGCATCCGTGCTTACCGATGTCACGGTCATGTACACATCATACGAGACCGCTTTGCCGTTTTCTGTGGTATCGCCCACGATGTTTTTCAGGTCCGCACCGTACTGGTCTTTGACTTTGACAACCAAGTCCGTATCGGATGTGCCAATTCCTTTTTCTTGCTGTCTGTTGCTACCGTCATGGTATCAGCTACACGCGCCTTGCCGATCGGCAGGTTCATGTATTTGTAGTCGTTCGCGTTCATCTCTGAGATGTTGGCACTGATGTACGCTGTGCCATTCGCAGCTGTTTTGTCCACGGTTAGCTTAATCGATCCCGCATGCTCGCCTGTTTTAATCAGCTGCGCGCTAGCGTTACCGGCAGCGTCTACTGCGTGCACGTTACCCGATGCGCTAATTTTAATGCGCTCGATGTTCGTATCGTTCACCAGGTCCGTTGTGCTCAGCTTATTGCCGCTCGCGTCGTATCCAATCACCGGAATGTACTGCGCATCGGTTCCGTCCAAGCCATCGCCCGCTGCTAGCGTGCCCGTAAAGCTGCCAAACTCAACTTTGGTTACGACCGCGGCTGCTTTCACGTTGAATTTCATCGTTTCGGATGATGCACCGCCATAGATTGTTGCTGTGTACTCGCCGTTTTTATCCAGCTTGTCGCTCAGCGTCATTTTGACGATGCGGTTGGTTCCTTCGCTATCTTTGTCATACGTAACTGCAATGTTGCTCTCGTATGGCGTAATCACAGCGTTCAGGTTGTCGTTAATGCCGTCTGCTTCGAGCTGGTCGGCTGTAACAACGTTACCGTATTGGTCAAGCTCGCGAACCGGCACTTCCAAGTAGTCGCCTTTATCAGATAGGGCCGACCCGTTGCTGTATTTGGCATCGCCAAGCTCAATTTTGGAGATGAACGATGTGTTGCCCAGCTTGAATGTTTTTTGCGCGCTGATGCGCGTATCGTTGTGGTACACCGTTACAGGAATCATGCTTGCGCCTTGTACTACGCCCGTGATATCCATCGTGTTCATTTTCACGATCAAGGTGCCGTCTACGCTATCTTTACTTAGTGTTGCGCTGCCGTCTGTTGTATACACACTATAATCACCTGCGGAGAAGGATGCTACTTCACCGTACTGGTTCAGCGGCTTCACTCGCACCGTTGCTTGCTTAGAATATGCTACTGTATCCCCTGCACTTGCAAACTCAATGGATTTCACAGCTTCTTTTTCACCTATAAATGTAGCTGTTGTTTTCTCTACCGCGTCAGCATCAAGACCAGACAAGGTTACAGTGTAGTCACCTTCGCCTACTTTTACGTCTGTTAGCGATAGTACCGCAGATTTCTTATCATCAGCAAATTTCACCGTTGTTGCTACATCTGCTGTGCCTTTTTTCAAGGATAGTGTCGCTTTCTCTGTATCGACCGGCTTGTTAAAAGAAACCGTTACTTGCTGTACGCCTGTTGCTTTCGCTTCCGTAACCGATACTTTGCCTGCTGGTACATACTGCTGCTTCGCTTCATAAGCACCTGTGAGTAACAGGTCGCGTGTTGCGTTGGCTTGGCCGCCGAATGTGCCGTCTTCGCCATTAGCCAAAAGCTTCAGTTCTAGTGCAAGTGCGACATAGCCTTGTGCCCAGTCGGACACGGTGGCATCTTCGCCTGTCATGGCTTTAGCGTCTGCGTCTTTACCCAGTACGCGGACCAAGAAGGTAGCCAGCTGCTCTTTCGTTACTTTGCCTGCTGGGTTGTACTGGCCTTCAGCGTAGCCGTCGGTTACACCGGCTTCTTTCAAAGCTTCAATATATGGCAGTGCATAACCGTTCGCCGGATCGTCTACACTAACATCATTAAAGCTAGACGTTGTTAACTCTTTGTTCACGTCCAGACCCATGATCAGGGCCGCTACTTTTGCGAATTGTGCACGGTTCATTTCGTCTTTCAGTCCAAACGTCGTGTCGCTCACGCCGTCAAAAATACCGGCGCTGATCATCGCGTCGAACTTCGCCTGAGTTGCTGCGTCTAGCTCTTTCAAATCCGAGAAGTCTGCAGATGTTTTCGCGAATGCCATCGAGGAGAACATCGACAATGCTACGGCTGTAGAAAGAACGACAGATAGGCTTTTCTTCATAAGGGTTGGTTCCTCCTGGTATGTGAAGTTTTTTGTTATAAACTTTATAACCTGAGTCAGTGTGTTGCATCCGTTGGCGGCTGGAGCCCGACGCTCGTTTTCACCGCTATCGTGTAGCATCTCGTATATCATATCAGCTACAAGAATGAGTATACTATCTGCTAAGCAACTTTTCATTGATAAGTATTTTCCATCTTGTAATTAACTTGGTTTCAAAACTTGGTGCTATGTGTAGTTTCCCTGCGGGAACGCCGACACTGTGTGAATCAAAGGTATGCGGACTAGGCGGATCATGAATTCGTTGTTTAGCTTACTTGACCTCACTAAACCCCTAAATAACAAAAGAAGGCCCGAAGGCCCTCTTTTCATTGATTAGCTTACCGTTACTGCTGTGGAAGCTGTTTTGCCGTTCGGTGCTACGACTTTCAGCGTAAAGCCTTTAACTGTGGAATCGATGCTGATCGTTCCGTTGTCTTGGTCGATCGTGATGTTACCTTCGCCTACCACATCTTCTACCGCATACGTTAGACCTAGAATCGCGTTATATGTGACTTGGTTGCCATCTTTAAACTCGTCTCCAAACTGGTCTTTTACAGCTAGATCCATGATCGAGTCAATGCTGATGTCACTGCCGTCTGCAATCGTTTTGTCACCATTGGCTGTGATCGAGGCTACCGCTGGCATTTCGTTTTTCACGGTTACGCTCGTGTTCACTGATTTCAGTTCGCCCTTCAGCGTTTCGTAGAGTACCGTTACATCCGTTGTGCCTGCCTCATTACCCATCACATAGGCTTTGCCTGCATCTCCATGCACACCGTCACCAATGACTGCTTTGGCTACGTTAGGGTCGCCTGTTGTTGCCCGCTGTACTTGGTTCGGAATAGCCACTTCATCACCTGCGGAGTCTTTTGCAGATACCGTAATTTCTTTCGCTACCTTCGCTCCGCCATAGTTCGCTGTTAACGCTGTGCCCAGTGCGCCGAAGTTCTCTGCGTTATCCAGGAACGCATATGCTTCTCCCGGTTGGCTCACGCTATACGTCAGGTCTGCTTTGGCTGCGTTCAAACCTTCAAATGTCTTCGTGATCGTTCTAATCACCGACGGTGTGCCGTCTCCTACGGTTTTGCGAAGCTCAAACTTCACTTCTGCTTTCCCGATGGTGTTGTTGGTGTTGATCGTAAAGCCGTCGTTAAAGATATCGAACTTATCCGGTGTAATCGTGAAATTTTGTTTCACGTTATCTCCAATAATCGGAGCCGTTGTAAACGCGGCGTTGTCGTCTTTACCTGTTACGGTAAAGCCTGTTCCTTCATTCGCTGCATCCGTGTTTACCGATGTCACCGTCATGTACACATCATACGTTACTGCTTTGCCGTTTTCAGTTGTATCACCCACGATGTTTTTTCAGGTCCGCACCGTACTGGTCTTTGACTTTGACAACCAAGTCCGTATCGGATGTGCCAATTCCTTTTTTCTTGCTGTCTGTTGCTACCGTCATGGTATCAGCTACACGCGCCTTGCCGATCGGCAGGTTCATGTATTTGTAGTCGTTCGCGTTCATCTCTGAGATGTTGGCACTAATGTACGCTGTGCCATTCGCAGCTGTTTTGTCCACGGTTAGCTTAATCGATCCCGCATGCTCGCCTGTTTTAATCAGCTGCGCGCTAGCGTTACCGGCAGCGTCTACTGCGTGTACGTTACCCGATGCGCTAATTTTAATGCGCTCGATGTTCGTATCGTTCACCAGGTCCGTTGTGCTCAGCTTATTGCCGCTCGCATCGTACCCAATCACCGGAATGTACTGCGCATCGGTTCCGTCCAAGCCATCGCCCGCTGCTAGCGTGCCCGTAAAGCTGCCAAACTCAACTTTGGTTACGACCGCGGCTGCTTTCACGTTGAATTTCATCGTTTCGGATGATGCACCGCCGTAGATTGTTGCTGTGTACTCGCCGTTTTTATCCAGCTTGTCGCTCAGCGTCATTTTGACGATGCGGTTGGTTCCTTCGCTATCTTTGTCATACGTGACTGCAATGTTGCTCTCGTATGGCGTAATCACAGCGTTCAGGTTGTCGTTAATGCCGTCTGCTTCGAGCTGGTCGGCTGTAACAACGTTACCGTATTGGTCAAGCTCGCGAACCGGCACTTCCAAGTAGTCGCCTTTATCAGATAGGGCCGACCCGTTGCTGTATTTGGCATCGCCAAGCTCAATTTTGGAGATAAACGATGTGTTGCCCAGCTTGAATGTTTTTTGCGCGCTGATGCGCGTATCGTTGTGGTACACCGTTACAGGAATCATGCTTGCGCCTTGTACTACGCCCGTGATATCCATCGTGTTCATTTTCACGATCAAGGTGCCGTCTACGCTATCTTTACTTAGTGTTGCGCTGCCGTCTGTTGTATACACACTATAATCACCTGCGGAGAAGGAGGCTATTTCACCGTACTGGTTCAGCGGCTTCACTCTCACCGTTGCTTGCTTAGAATATGCTACTGTATCCCCTGCACTTGCAAACTCAATGGATTTCACAGCTTCTTTTTCACCTGTAAATGTAGCTGTTGTTTTCTCTACCGCGTCAGCATCAAGACCAGACAAGGTTACAGTGTAGTCGCCTTCGCCTACTTTTACGTCTGTTAGCGATAGTACCGCAGATTTCTTATCATCAGCAAATTTCACCGTTGTTGCTACGCTTGCTGCGCCTTTTGTCAGGGCAAGTTTTGCTTTCTCTGTGTCTACAGGCTTGTTAAAAGAGACCGTAACTTGCTGTACGCCCGTTGCTTTCGCTTCGCTTACGGATACTTTACCTGCTGGTACGTACTGCTGCTTTGCTTCATATGCACCTGTCAGAAGCAAGTCGCGCGTTGCATTGGCTTGACCGCCAAATGTGCCGTCTTCGCCGTTAGCCAAAAGCTTCAGTTCCAGTGCCAGTGCTACATAGCCTTGTGCCCAGTCGGAGACTGTTGCATCTTCGCCTGTCATCGCTTTAGCGTCTGCGTCTTTACCCAGTACGCGGACCAAGAACGTAGCCAATTGCTCTTTCGTTACTTTGCCTGCTGGGTTGTACTGACCTTCTGCATAGCCATCGGTTACGCCAGCTTCTTTCAAAGCTTCAATATATGGCAATGCATAACCGTTCGCCGGATCGTCTACACTAACATCATTAAAGCTAGACGTTGTGAGGTCTTTGTTCACGTCTAGACCCATGATCAGGGCCGCTACTTTTGCGAATTGCGCGCGGTTCATTTCGTCTTTCAGTCCAAATGTGGTATCGCTCACGCCGTCAAAAATACCGGCGCTAATCATCGCGTCGAACTTCGCCTGCGTTGCTGCGTCTAGCTCTTTCAAGTCGGAGAAGTCTGCAGATGTTTTCGCGAATGCCATCGAGGAGAACATCGACAATGCTACGGCTGTAGAAAGAACGACAGATAGGCTTTTCTTCATAAGGGTTGGTTCCTCCTGGTATGTGAAGTTTTTTGTTATAAACTTTATAACCTAAGTCAGTGTGTTGCATCCGTTGGCGGCTGGAGCCCGACGCTCGTTTTCGCCGCTATCGTGTAGCATTTCGTATATCATCTCGGCTACAAGAATGAGTATACTATCTGCTAACCAACTTTTCATTGATAAGTATTTTCCATCTTGTAATTAACTTGGTTTCAAAACTTGGTGCTATGTGTAGTTTCCCTGCGGGAACGCCGACACTGTGTGAATCAAAAGTATGCGGACTAGGCGGATCATGAATTCGTTGTTTAGCTTACTTGACCTCACTAAACCCCTAAATAACAAAAGAAGGCCCGAAGGCCCTCTTTTCATTGATTAGCTTACCGTTACTGCTGTGGAAGCTGTTTTGCCGTTTGGCGCTACGACTTTCAGCGTAAAGCCTTTAACTGTGGAGTCGATGCTGATCGTTCCGTTGTCTTGGTCGATCGTGATGTTACCTTCGCCTACCACATCTTCTACCGCATACGTTAGACCTAGAATCGCGTTATATGTGACTTGGTTGCCATCTTTAAACTCGTCTCCAAACTGGTCTTTTACAGCTAGATCCATGATCGAGTCAATGCTGATGTCACTGCCGTCTGCAATCGTTTTGTCACCATTGGCTGTGATCGAGGCTACCGCTGGCATTTCGTTTTTCACGGTTACGCTCGTGTTCACTGATTTCAGTTCGCCCTTCAGCGTTTCGTAGAGTACCGTTACATCCGTTGTGCCTGCCTCATTACCCATCACATAGGCTTTGCCTGCATCTCCATGCACACCGTCACCAATGACTGCTTTGGCTACGTTAGGGTCGCCTGTTGTTGCCCGCTGTACTTGGTTCGGAATAGCCACTTCATCACCTGCGGAGTCTTTTGCAGATACCGTAATTTCTTTCGCTACCTTCGCTCCGCCATAGTTCGCTGTTAACGCTGTGCCCAGTGCGCCGAAGTTCTCTGCGTTATCCAGGAACGCATATGCTTCTCCCGGTTGGCTCACGCTATACGTCAGGTCTGCTTTGGCTGCGTTCAAACCTTCAAATGTCTTCGTGATCGTTCTAATCACCGACGGTGTGCCGTCTCCTACGGTTTTGCGAAGCTCAAACTTCACTTCTGCTTTCCCGATGGTGTTGTTGGTGTTGATCGTAAAGCCGTCGTTAAAGATATCGAACTTATCCGGTGTAATCGTGAAATTTTGTTTCACGTTATCTCCGATAATCGGAGCCGTTGTAAACGCGGCGTTGTCGTCTTTACCTGTTACGGTAAAGCCTGTTCCTTCATTCGCTGCATCCGTGTTTACCGATGTCACCGTCATGTACACATCATACGTTACTGCTTTGCCGTTTTCAGTTGTATCACCCACGATGTTTTTCAGGTCCGCACCGTACTGGTCTTTGACTTTGACAACCAAGTCCGTATCGGATGTGCCAATTCCTTTTTTCTTGCTGTCTGTTGCTACCGTCATGGTATCAGCTACACGCGCCTTGCCGATCGGCAGGTTCATGTATTTGTAGTCGTTCGCGTTCATCTCTGAGATGTTGGCACTAATGTACGCTGTGCCATTCGCAGCTGTTTTGTCCACGGTTAGCTTAATCGATCCCGCATGCTCGCCTGTTTTAATCAGCTGCGCGCTAGCGTTACCGGCAGCGTCTACTGCGTGCACGTTACCCGATGCGCTAATTTTAATGCGCTCGATGTTCGTATCGTTCACCAGGTCCGTTGTGCTCAGCTTATTGCCGCTCGCATCGTACCCAATCACCGGAATGTACTGCGCATCGGTTCCGTCCAAGCCATCGCCCGCTGCTAGCGTGCCCGTAAAGCTGCCAAACTCAACTTTGGTTACGACCGCGGCTGCTTTCACGTTGAATTTCATCGTTTCGGATGATGCACCGCCGTAGATTGTTGCTGTGTACTCGCCGTTTTTATCCAGCTTGTCGCTCAGCGTCATTTTGACGATGCGGTTGGTTCCTTCGCTATCTTTGTCATACGTGACTGCAATGTTGCTCTCGTATGGCGTAATCACAGCGTTCAGGTTGTCGTTAATGCCGTCTGCTTCGAGCTGGTCGGCTGTAACAACGTTACCGTATTGGTCAAGCTCGCGAACCGGCACTTCCAAGTAGTCGCCTTTATCAGATAGGGCCGACCCGTTGCTGTATTTGGCATCGCCAAGCTCAATTTTGGAGATAAACGATGTGTTGCCCAGCTTGAATGTTTTTTGCGCGCTGATGCGCGTATCGTTGTGGTACACCGTTACAGGAATCATGCTTGCGCCTTGTACTACGCCCGTGATATCCATCGTGTTCATTTTCACGATCAAGGTGCCGTCTACGCTATCTTTACTTAGTGTTGCGCTGCCGTCTGTTGTATACACACTATAATCACCTGCGGAGAAGGAGGCTATTTCACCGTACTGGTTCAGCGGCTTCACTCTCACCGTTGCTTGCTTAGAATATGCTACTGTATCCCCTGCACTTGCAAACTCAATGGATTTCACAGCTTCTTTTTCACCTGTAAATGTAGCTGTTGTTTTCTCTACCGCGTCAGCATCAAGACCAGACAAGGTTACAGTGTAGTCGCCTTCGCCTACTTTTACGTCTGTTAGCGATAGTACCGCAGATTTCTTATCATCAGCAAATTTCACCGTTGTTGCTACGCTTGCTGCGCCTTTTGTCAGGGCAAGTTTTGCTTTCTCTGTGTCTACAGGCTTGTTAAAAGAGACCGTAACTTGCTGTACGCCCGTTGCTTTCGCTTCGCTTACGGATACTTTACCTGCTGGTACGTACTGCTGCTTTGCTTCATATGCACCTGTCAGAAGCAAGTCGCGCGTTGCATTGGCTTGACCGCCAAATGTGCCGTCTTCGCCGTTAGCCAAAAGCTTCAGTTCCAGTGCCAGTGCTACATAGCCTTGTGCCCAGTCGGAGACTGTTGCATCTTCGCCTGTCATCGCTTTAGCGTCTGCGTCTTTACCCAGTACGCGGACCAAGAACGTAGCCAATTGCTCTTTCGTTACTTTGCCTGCTGGGTTGTACTGACCTTCTGCATAGCCATCGGTTACGCCAGCTTCTTTCAAAGCTTCAATATATGGCAATGCATAACCGTTCGCCGGATCGTCTACACTAACATCATTAAAGCTAGACGTTGTGAGGTCTTTGTTCACGTCTAGACCCATGATCAGGGCCGCTACTTTTGCGAATTGCGCGCGGTTCATTTCGTCTTTCAGTCCAAATGTGGTATCGCTCACGCCGTCAAAAATACCGGCGCTAATCATCGCGTCGAACTTCGCCTGCGTTGCTGCGTCTAGCTCTTTCAAGTCGGAGAAGTCTGCAGATGTTTTCGCGAATGCCATCGAGGAGAACATCGACAATGCTACGGCTGTAGAAAGAACGACAGATAGGCTTTTCTTCATAAGGGTTGGTTCCTCCTGGTATGTGAAGTTTTTTGTTATAAACTTTATAACCTAAGTCAGTGTGTTGCATCCGTTGGCGGCTGGAGCCCGACGCTCGTTTTCGCCGCTATCGTGTAGCATTTCGTATATCATCTCGGCTACAAGAATGAGTATACTATCTGCTAACCAACTTTTCATTGATAAGTATTTTCCATCTTGTAATTAACTTGGTTTCAAAACTTGGTGCTATGTGTAGTTTCCCTGCGGGAACGCCGACACTGTGTGAATCAAAAGTATGCGGACTAGGCGGATCATGAATTCGTTGTTTAGCTTACTTGACCTCACTAAACCCCTAAATAACAAAAGAAGGCCCGAAGGCCCTCTTTTCATTGATTAGCTTACCGTTACTGCTGTGGAAGCTGTTTTGCCGTTTGGCGCTACGACTTTCAGCGTAAAGCCTTTAACTGTGGAGTCGATGCTGATCGTTCCGTTGTCTTGGTCGATCGTGATGTTACCTTCGCCTACCACATCTTCTACCGCATACGTTAGACCTAGAATCGCGTTATATGTGACTTGGTTGCCATCTTTAAACTCGTCTCCAAACTGGTCTTTTACAGCTAGATCCATGATCGAGTCAATGCTGATGTCACTGCCGTCTGCAATCGTTTTGTCACCATTGGCTGTGATCGAGGCTACCGCTGGCATTTCGTTTTTCACGGTTACGCTCGTGTTCACTGATTTCAGTTCGCCCTTCAGCGTTTCGTAGAGTACCGTTACATCCGTTGTGCCTGCCTCATTACCCATCACATAGGCTTTGCCTGCATCTCCATGCACACCGTCACCAATGACTGCTTTGGCTACGTTAGGGTCGCCTGTTGTTGCCCGCTGTACTTGGTTCGGAATAGCCACTTCATCACCTGCGGAGTCTTTTGCAGATACCGTAATTTCTTTCGCTACCTTCGCTCCGCCATAGTTCGCTGTTAACGCTGTGCCCAGTGCGCCGAAGTTCTCTGCGTTATCCAGGAACGCATATGCTTCTCCCGGTTGGCTCACGCTATACGTCAGGTCTGCTTTGGCTGCGTTCAAACCTTCAAATGTCTTCGTGATCGTTCTAATCACCGACGGTGTGCCGTCTCCTACGGTTTTGCGAAGCTCAAACTTCACTTCTGCTTTCCCGATGGTGTTGTTGGTGTTGATCGTAAAGCCGTCGTTAAAGATATCGAACTTATCCGGTGTAATCGTGAAATTTTGTTTCACGTTATCTCCGATAATCGGAGCCGTTGTAAACGCGGCGTTGTCGTCTTTACCTGTTACGGTAAAGCCTGTTCCTTCATTCGCTGCATCCGTGTTTACCGATGTCACCGTCATGTACACATCATACGTTACTGCTTTGCCGTTTTCAGTTGTATCACCCACGATGTTTTTCAGGTCCGCACCGTACTGGTCTTTGACTTTGACAACCAAGTCCGTATCGGATGTGCCAATTCCTTTTTTCTTGCTGTCTGTTGCTACCGTCATGGTATCAGCTACACGCGCCTTGCCGATCGGCAGGTTCATGTATTTGTAGTCGTTCGCGTTCATCTCTGAGATGTTGGCACTAATGTACGCTGTGCCATTCGCAGCTGTTTTGTCCACGGTTAGCTTAATCGATCCCGCATGCTCGCCTGTTTTAATCAGCTGCGCGCTAGCGTTACCGGCAGCGTCTACTGCGTGCACGTTACCCGATGCGCTAATTTTAATGCGCTCGATGTTCGTATCGTTCACCAGGTCCGTTGTGCTCAGCTTATTGCCGCTCGCGTCGTATCCAATCACCGGAATGTACTGCGCATCGGTTCCGTCCAAGCCATCGCCCGCTGCTAGCGTGCCCGTAAAGCTGCCAAACTCAACTTTGGTTACGACCGCGGCTGCTTTCACGTTGAATTTCATCGTTTCGGATGATGCACCGCCGTAGATTGTTGCTGTGTACTCGCCGTTTTTATCCAGCTTGTCGCTCAGCGTCATTTTGACGATGCGGTTGGTTCCTTCGCTATCTTTGTCATACGTGACTGCAATGTTGCTCTCGTATGGCGTAATCACAGCGTTCAGGTTGTCGTTAATGCCGTCTGCTTCGAGCTGGTCGGCTGTAACAACGTTACCGTATTGGTCAAGCTCGCGAACCGGCACTTCCAAGTAGTCGCCTTTATCAGATAGGGCCGACCCGTTGCTGTATTTGGCATCGCCAAGCTCAATTTTGGAGATAAACGATGTGTTGCCCAGCTTGAATGTTTTTTGCGCGCTGATGCGCGTATCGTTGTGGTACACCGTTACAGGAATCATGCTTGCGCCTTGTACTACGCCCGTGATATCCATCGTGTTCATTTTCACGATCAAGGTGCCGTCTACGCTATCTTTACTTAGTGTTGCGCTGCCGTCTGTTGTATACACACTATAATCACCTGCGGAGAAGGATGCTACTTCACCGTACTGGTTCAGCGGCTTCACTCTCACCGTTGCTTGCTTAGAATATGCTACTGTATCCCCTGCACTTGCAAACTCAATGGATTTCACAGCTTCTTTTTCACCTGTAAATGTAGCTGTTGTTTTCTCTACCGCGTCAGCATCAAGACCAGACAAGGTTACAGTGTAGTCGCCTTCGCCTACTTTTACGTCTGTTAGCGATAGTACCGCAGATTTCTTATCATCAGCAAATTTCACCGTTGTTGCTACATCTGCTGTGCCTTTTTTCAAGGATAGTGTCGCTTTCTCTGTGTCTACCGGCTTGTTAAAAGAAACCGTAACTTGCTGTACGCCCGTTGCTTTCGCTTCGCTTACAGATACTTTACCTGCTGGTACATACTGCTGCTTCGCTTCATAAGCACCTGTGAGTAACAGGTCGCGCGTTGCATTGGCTTGACCGCCGAATGTGCCGTCTTCGCCATTAGCAAGAAGCTTCAGTTCCAGTGCTAGAGCTACATAGCCTTGTGCCCAGTCGGACACTGTTGCATCTTCGCCTGTCATGGCTTTAGCGTCTGCATCTTTACCCAGTACGCGGATCAGGAATGTAGCCAGCTGCTCTTTCGTTACTTTGCCTGCTGGGTTGTACTGACCTTCTGCGTAGCCGTCGGTTACGCCGGCTTCTTTTAGAGCTTCAATATATGGAAGTGCATAACCGTTCGCTGGATCGTCTACACTAACATCATTAAAGCTGGAAGTTGTTAAGTCTTTGTTCACGTCTAGACCCATGATCAGGGCCGCTACTTTTGCGAATTGCGCGCGGTTCATTTCGTCTTTCAGTCCAAATGTGGTATCGCTCACGCCGTCAAAAATACCGGCGCTAATCATCGCGTCGAACTTCGCCTGCGTTGCTGCGTCTAGCTCTTTCAAGTCGGAGAAGTCTGCAGATGTTTTCGCGAATGCCATCGAGGAGAACATCGACAATGCTACGGCTGTAGAAAGAACGACAGATAGGCTTTTCTTCATAAGGGTTGGTTCCTCCTGGTATGTGAAGTTTTTTGTTATAAACTTTATAACCTGAGTCAGTGTGTTGCATCCGTTGGCGGCTGGAGCCCGACGCTCGTTTTCACCGCTATCGTGTAGCATTTCGTATATCATATCAGCTACAAGAATGAGTATACTATCTGCTAAGCAACTTTTCATTGATAAGTATTTTCCATCTTGTAATTAACTTGGATTCAAAACTTGGGGCTATGTGTAGTTTCCCTGCGGGAACACCGACACCGTGTGAATCAAAGGTATGCGGACTAGGCGGATCATGAATTCGTTGTTTAGCTTACTTGACCTCACTAAACCCCTAAATAACAAAAAGAAGGCCCGAAGGCCCTCTTTTCATTGATTAGCTTACCGTTACTGCTGTGGAAGCTGTTTTGCCGTTCGGTGCTACGACTTTCAGCGTAAAGCCTTTAACTGTGGAATCGATGCTGATCGTTCCGTTGTCTTGGTCGATCGTGATGTTACCTTCGCCTACCACATCTTCTACCGCATACGTTAGACCTAGAATCGCGTTATATGTGACTTGGTTGCCATCTTTAAACTCGTCTCCAAACTGGTCTTTTACAGCTAGATCCATGATCGAGTCGATGCTGATGTCACTGCCGTCTGCAATCGTTTTGTCACCATTGGCTGTGATCGAGGCTACCGCTGGCATTTCGTTTTTCACGGTTACGCTCGTGTTCACTGATTTCAGTTCGCCCTTCAGCGTTTCGTAGAGTACCGTTACATCCGTTGTGCCTGCCTCATTACCCATCACATAGGCTTTGCCTGCATCTCCATGCACACCGTCACCAATGACTGCTTTGGCTACGTTAGGGTCGCCTGTTGTTGCCCGCTGTACTTGGTTCGGAATAGCCACTTCATCACCTGCGGAGTCTTTTGCAGATACCGTAATTTCTTTCGCTACCTTCGATCCGCCATAGTTCGCTGTTAACGCTGTGCCCAGTGCGCCGAAGTTCTCTGCGTTATCCAGGAACGCATATGCTTCTCCCGGTTGGCTCACGCTATACGTCAGGTCTGCTTTGGCTGCGTTCAAACCTTCAAATGTCTTCGTGATCGTTCTAATCACCGACGGTGTGCCGTCTCCTACGGTTTTGCGAAGCTCAAACTTCACTTCTGCTTTTCCAATCGTGTTGTTGGTGTTGATCGTAAAGCCGTCGTTAAAGATATCGAACTTATCCGGTGTAATCGTGAAATTTTGTTTCACGTTATCTCCAATAATCGGAGCCGTTGTAAACGCGGCGTTGTCGTCTTTACCTGTTACGGTAAAGCCTGTTCCTTCATTCGCTGCATCCGTGTTTACCGATGTCACCGTCATGTACACATCATACGTTACTGCTTTGCCGTTTTCAGTTGTATCACCCACGATGTTTTTCAGGTCCGCACCGTACTGGTCTTTGACTTTGACAACCAAGTCCGTATCGGATGTGCCAATTCCTTTTTTCTTGCTGTCTGTTGCTACCGTCATGGTATCAGCTACACGCGCCTTGCCGATCGGCAGGTTCATGTATTTGTAGTCGTTCGCGTTCATCTCTGAGATGTTGGCACTAATGTACGCTGTGCCATTCGCAGCTGTTTTGTCCACGGTTAGCTTAATCGATCCCGCATGCTCGCCTGTTTTAATCAGCTGCGCGCTAGCGTTACCGGCAGCGTCTACTGCGTGTACGTTACCCGATGCGCTAATTTTAATGCGCTCGATGTTCGTATCGTTCACCAGGTCCGTTGTGCTCAGCTTATTGCCGCTCGCATCGTACCCAATCACCGGAATGTACTGCGCATCGGTTCCATCCAAGCCATCGCCCGCTGCTAGCGTGCCCGTAAAGCTGCCAAACTCAACTTTGGTTACGACCGCGGCTGCTTTCACGTTGAATTTCATCGTTTCGGATGATGCACCGCCGTAGATTGTTGCTGTGTACTCGCCGTTTTTATCCAACTTGTCGCTCAGCGTCATTTTGACGATGCGGTTGGTTCCTTCGCTATCTTTGTCATACGTGACTGCAATGTTGCTCTCGTATGGCGTAATCACAGCGTTCAGGTTGTCGTTAATGCCGTCTGCTTCGAGCTGGTCGGCTGTAACAACGTTACCGTATTGGTCAAGCTCGCGAACCGGCACTTCCAAGTAGTCGCCTTTATCAGATAGGGCCGACCCGTTGCTGTATTTGGCATCGCCAAGCTCAATTTTGGAGATGAACGATGTGTTGCCCAGCTTGAATGTTTTTTGCGCGCTGATGCGCGTATCGTTGTGGTACACCGTTACAGGAATCATGCTTGCGCCTTGTACTACGCCCGTGATATCCATCGTGTTCATTTTCACAATCAAGGATCCATCTACACTGTCTTTGCTTAGTGTTGCGCTGCCGTCTGTTGTGTATACACTGTAGTCACCTGCGGAGAAGGATGCTACTTCACCGTACTGGTTCAGCGGCTTCACTCGCACCGTTGCTTGCTTAGAATATGCTACTGTATCCCCTGCACTTGCAAACTCAATGGATTTCACAGCTTCTTTTTCACCTGTAAATGTAGCTGTTGTTTTCTCTACCGCGTCAGCATCAAGACCAGACAAGGTTACAGTGTAGTCACCTTCGCCTACTTTTACGTCTGTTAGCGATAGTACCGCAGATTTCTTATCATCAGCAAATTTCACCGTTGTTGCTACATCTGCTGTGCCTTTTTTCAAGGATAGTGTCGCTTTCTCTGTATCGACCGGCTTGTTAAAAGAAACCGTTACTTGCTGTACGCCTGTTGCTTTCGCTTCGGTCACAGATACTTGACCCGCTGGTACGTACTGCTGCTTCGCTTCATATGCACCTGTCAGAAGCAAGTCGCGCGTTGCATTGGCTTGGCCGCCAAATGTGCCGTCTTCGCCGTTAGCAAGAAGCTTCAGTTCCAGTGCCAGTGCGACATAGCCTTGTGCCCAGTCGGACACTGTGGCATCTTCGCCTGTCACGGCTTTAGCGTCTGCGTCTTTACCCAGTACGCGAACCAAGAAGGTAGCCAACTGCTCTTTCGTTACTTTGCCTGCTGGGTTGTACTGGCCTTCAGCGTAGCCGTCTGTTACGCCAGCTTCTTTCAAAGCCTCAATATATGGAAGTGCATAACCGTTCGCCGGATCGTCTACACTAACATCATTAAAGCTAGAAGTTGTGAGATCCTTATTTACGTCCAGACCCATGATCAGGGCCGCTACTTTTGCAAATTGTGCGCGGTTCATTTCATCTTTCAGTCCGAACGTCGTGTCGCTCACGCCATCAAAAATACCGGCGCTGATCATCGCGTCGAACTTCGCCTGAGTTGCTGCGTCTAGCTCTTTCAAATCCGAGAAGTCTGCAGATGTTTTCGCGAATGCCATCGAAGAAAACATCGACAATGCTACGGCTGTAGAAAGAACGACAGATAGGCTTTTCTTCATAAGGGTTGGTTCCTCCTGGTATGTGAAGTTTTTGTTATAAAACTTATAACCTGTGGTTGTGCCTCCAATGTGGTAACGCGGCATGTGGACCGCAATGGTTGCGGCGGGCAACTCTGTTTCTTTTGGAGACTTATGCGCCAATGATCCAATTGGTTATTGGTGACTTTTATTGGTGGCATAAGCGTTACTATCATAGTGCAGCTTACACTTGATGATCAACTCCTGTGTAGCAACTCGTATATCATCTTGGCTACAAGAATGAGTATACTATCTTGCTATCTACTTTTCATTGATAAGTATTTTCCATATGCTCTTCATGTGACTAGTTGAATCAGAGGAAACATAAGATTTCAGCTAAATACGACTACGTGTATATGGTATACGGTTATCTTCTCGTACGTTTCAGTATCACCTTGAAGAATAGTAAGCTTGTTAGCGCTAAACACAAAAAAAACGCCCCACAAGGAGGCGTCCGTTTCATTAAGGAACCATTTTTGATTTTTTCATGACGCGGTAGGCAATGACGGAGCCTTGGGCGCGTGTAAGCAATTCGGTAGGATCAAAGCGATAGGTCGCTTTTGTTCCATTTGCGACTGTGTTTGCAATGCCTTCGATGTAGCCTGCTTTTACAATGGCTTCAACTGCTGTTCTTGCATAGTAGTCAATGTCAGCGCCATCTGTGAAGGATTTGCTCAGTGAAGTTAAAGATTTGGCTGGATCTGTTCCTAATTTCAAGTTACCTGCGCGTGCAATCATAATAGCTGCATCTTGACGTGTGATAGATCCGCTTGGGTTGAATCGGTTACTAGCTTGACCCCTAATGATCCCAGCTCTCGCCGCGGTCTCGATGTACTTGTACTCGTATAAGCCGTAGTCCATTTTGAGCACGTCAGAGAATGTGGAATCCCCTTCGTAATCAAGAGGGATTTTGAACATCTTGACTAGCATCTCAGCAAACTCGCCTCGCGTAATCGCATTATCCGGGATAAAGGAGTACGTGGTGGATGCTTTCATTACTCCTTTCGAATACAGTGTTTCAAGTTCATTACGAGCGTACGCATGTCCTGTAATATCGTCAAATGATTTATCCATGTACATGACTTGATAATACCCGAACTTCTGGAACGGAACGGTGATTGTATTTTTCGAAGTGTCTACGACACCGCCAAGGTTTTTCCAACCGCGATCTGTTTGTGAATAGTAGTTCGGATAAATATCATAGAAGAATACCGTAACATATTTGCCTGCATCCATACGAAGTGCGCTATTGAATGCCAGCGTGAGTGTACCAGGGTTTGTCGGAACGACTAACTCATCGTAGTTTCTGGTGAAGTAAGCTCTTCCCGATTTGCTAGCATCATAAGGATCCATCCCCGCACCAGTGAGACCAGCTAATAAGTCTGCTGTTGTGGTTGTAGTTGAAGTAGCATCCGGGATAAAACCAGCATCCAGATAGTAAAGTTCACTTGCAGGTCCGAAAGTATTCTCAGTTATTTTTTGTGTGATCAGCGATTTATAATAGCTGTTCGTCGTGTAAGTTGTCTTATCTAGTCGTCCATCTGTGCTATCAGCAAGTCCAAACAAAACTTGACGGTCATTGGTAATGTACTGATTGTTATTGCTATCCGGTTTATTTCTCATTAGCTTCGTGTTGCTTGGAAAGTTAAGCTGAATCTTACCATTAAAGGCTTTTAGCTTCGTACTCATATCTGTCATGTAACCGGCGCCTTGGACATCCGTATTCGCATTGTACAGTATGAAGGTTCCTGATGATTTGTTAGAACCTCGAGTAACTGTAAACTTAATGGTATTAGCTCCTGCTTTTAAATTTTTCACAGTGTATACATATTGATCATAGTCACCTGTTGAATCCGACACCGTTGTTTTTGTAGCTGTATCTTTGCCAATTACAACACTATCCGCATTCTCTGCATTAATCTTAACGGTGAAATAGTTTTTGTTGATGTTGGCTTGCATATCTCCACTACTATTCGTAATTAAGATAGGTTGAACGATGGTATACGGTACGTTCGCTCTTGTGATCGTGATCGACTTCGTAGCTGTAATGTTTGAGTTATTAGTAATTCTAAATTCAAACACCACGTCACTATTTTCTAACAGTTTAAAAGCGCCCGTAGTAAAAGATTGTGGTGTAGACGAAGCTACTACCCCTGCCACGAAGCTCGTTCCTGTTGAAAGGGCCAAAGTCGAGCTCGGATCTTGATCTGAAATGACGCCGCTGCTGTTCACCGTTTGATGAAGAACAAGCGCATTGCCATTGGCATCCTTCGTATGAACATAGATCGATAAACTCTTCATGGTAGGATCTCCACTAGATGTTAAGCTGGAGAATACCCCTTTAAAAGAAACCGTGCGCTCTGTTGTCGTATACGTACCGGCCGTAGATGCTGGAACATATTGCGTAGCACCTGTTGTACCCGTTTCAACCGGTTTGATACTTGTGAACTCCGGCGCTTCTGTTGTGAAGTAATAAATATTATAGGTTTGCTGCGTTATAAAAGAACCGCCTAAGTAAACTCTAAATTTAAGCGTATTTAAACCTTCTACAAAGCCGCTTGGCAAAGCCCCAAATGTGCTTGCATTTAGAGGAATTTTAAACTGGTTATTATCATCGAAAATAGCATCGGCTGTGTTGCTGTCAAGCGTAAATGATTTCTCATTAATGTACACTTCAATTTTATTCCCGGCACCGTCTTTGTAAAAGTTAATGGCTCGCCCCGAGATACACGGTTCAGAAGTTGAAAGACCGCATTGCAAAGAAGTAATATTCTTGATTGTCATATTGTTCGAAATATTACTTACCGTAATATACGGAGCATTACTAATATTAATCGTGTAGTCCGTAATCGCCGCGTTGTAGGCTGAGCCTCCCGAATCAAATGGAGTTAAACGAACATTTTTAGCTCCGTCTGCTAGACCTTGTAGCGTGATGGTAAATTTGTTCACGTCTGCTGTTGAATCACTGTCCGGTGTTCGCGCATTGAATGCATTAATCGTAGCAGTAGCGCTGTCGGAAGTATAAGCCGAACCGTCAACATCAACTCTCAGTGTCGCTGTATTCTTATTAGCGTACACTACTAACTGTGCAGGAAGCTCGCTGATTTCATTCGTATCACTTAAACTTAATTGACTTTCCACGCCAGAGTTTGATTTTAAAGCCGTGTAGTTGATGTATGGTTTCGTTGCATCTACATACTTAAAGTTATAAGTTGTACTCACATCTGGCAGTGTTCCCGTATTATCTTTGAACGTTACCGTTAGATTCTGAGGGTTAGCTGCGAGCGTTAAACCCGCGATGTTGGTATCCAGAGTAAGGTCGCTTACCGCATACTCACCGGACTTGGTCAGGCTGCTGTTTTTGTTCAAAGTAGCAGTCGTACTGCCGTTCGTTACAACAGCGGATGCGTCGCTTGCTGAAAATAGGATATTGTTAGCAATACTCTGCCCATCGATGGCAATATCCGCATACGTATATTTGGTTACGGTAGTTCCTGCGTAATAATCACTTTTGAGGCTCAACTTAACCGTTAGATTTGTATTTTCAAAAGTAGGAACTGTAATCAAATCTTGATAAACCGGAGTAGCGGAAGTTTGCGCGATTTGTCCATTAAATGCGAACGGCCCGCCGTTATCGTACCAAATTTTCTTAGTTACCGAATACTTATTCGTATCATTGCTTGCTACGAATGTAATTTGGTTATCCCCGGGAGTAAAGCAAAAATTCGTAGTTGAAGAGCAGGTTGCATTCGTTTTGGTTTTATCGTCACCCGTAAAATAAACATTGCCATCGCTGCTAATAAAGCCGTCCTTGGCGATCGTATCACCCAGCATTGTCCCTTCTACTTGGGTAGCATTTGGCGCCTTGGCACTAATTTGAATGCCCGTGCTGCCGGCTTTAAGTGCTGTACGATCGGTAGGATACATGGTGTTATCCGACCAGTTCGCCGTATTCACTGTGAAGCCCGACAAGTTCGTAGTAGGGGCATAGTAAATCCAGCCTGGTGCTGAAGAGTATGTATCTGTATCTCCCAGCATAACAACAATTTTATTCAGGCCCTCTTCCAAGTTCACATTATTAAAAAATACTTGATTGGCGGAAGCCTTCTGCGCCTTGTTATTCTTCTCTGTCTTGATGCTTCCTGAGTTCAGGTTGGTTACCACGTAGTATAAAGAATTGATTTGTGTTTCTGTTACACCGGTAATATCCACGTAGAGTGCAAATGGTAAAGTTGTGACTCGAGTTACACTTGCATCATCCAGTGGTAGCTCGGATGCTGTCCCTGCATTACTCGTTTGGGTATACAGATTGGAAATGGTCAGCGTGGCAGAGGCGTAAGCCGTCATCGTAGGCAAGAGGCTAATCAATAAAGTCAATATGATCGTAAGACTTGCCCATTTGGTCTGCAATCGTTTCAAAACTAGCTCCTCCTTATGCATCATTCATTTTGGCTATTTAAAAGCTGATAGTGCTAGAACCCTCAATAACCGACAAAACCTCCTAAAATATTGTAAGATTCTACATAATTAGACGCACGAATGCGTCAAAAGTTGTTGTACCTTTGTTATCGGTAAAACGGAGTGAAATGTTTAGAGATTGCATGGATTTGATGAAAAACAAAAAAACCCAATCCAGTATGGATTAGGTTCACGAATACTCTATTCCGTTCATTACTTGCCGACTCGATCCGTCTGCACTTGCCTGCGTACAAGTCTCTGCAAGAAACTGAGTACCGGCCTGCGGCTCTTGCTAATGATACCGATAGCCTCCGCTCCGACGAGCATAAGCATGAACAGCGCTACGATCACTACAACAAGACCCCACATAAACTGCTGGGAAATAAAGACTGAGCATACTACCGCGCATCCGCCAAATGTAAGTGAAATGCCGTAAATAATCAACACGCTTGTGCGGTGGCTAAATCCCAGCTGCAGCAAGCAGTGATGCAAATGACTCTTATCTGGAGCCGAGATAGGCAGCTTATTCACATATCTGCGCATAATCGCAAAGAAAGTATCGGAAAGCGGAACTCCGAGAATCATAATCGGTAAAAGCAAGGAAACAACGGCAGCCTGCTTGAAACCAAGGATCGACAGTGTCGCAAGTGCAAAGCCCAAGAATAGAGCACCGGAATCTCCCATGAAAATTTTGGCCGGATGGAAGTTGTAGAACATAAATCCTACAATACTACCCAGCAAAATGATACTTAATAAAACAACTGTAGCATTCGGCATCATGATGGCCAGTACGAGAATCGTAAGGGTAGCAATACCGGACACACCCGCGGACAATCCATCAAGCCCGTCGATCAAGTTAATGGCGTTGGAAACGCCGACGATCCATAATATCGTAATTGGAATACTTAGCCAGCCCACAGGCAGGTTCGTCGTTCCGAAAGGAATGTTAACCAAATCAATTTTCAAGCCAAAGCTGACAACGATACAAGCAGCAATAACTTGTCCGAGTAATTTCCATTTCGGTGAAAGCTGGAATCGGTCATCCAAAGCCCCTGTAATGACAATTACAGCGCCTCCGATCAACAAGCTGAGCGCAGCACTGTAATCAAAAACTTCAAGTGCCGGAGAAATAACGAAGTACGCACCTACGAAAGCGAGGAATATAGCCAATCCTCCCAGACGCGGCATGATTCGCGTATGTACCTTACGGTGGTTAGGGGCATCAACAGCTCCAACCCAGAAGGCAAATTTTTTGACCAGGGGTGTCAGCAGCAGCGCTAGCAAGCACGAAGCGATAAACCCAATCGCGTATAATCCATACATGTTTTTCTTCACAGCTCCTCTTGTCTTGGGTGGCAGATGTCCGCCGAAATGAATTATACTCCCAATTGTCCACAAATACCACTGCTAATTTTGTCTGAATTCCCCGTTTTCAGGTTATTTTCAGAAATATTTTCATGGTTTTGTGACTTTCTCTTTCTCGCGGATGACTTTCACTGCGAATTTCGGGAGAATAAGCATCCTCTTGTAGCGCCATGGCTCCTGAAGAAGACGGTAAAACCACTCCAAGCGAAGTTTTTGAAAAAGGATTGGTGCTCTTTTCAGTTTACCCGAAAGTACGTCGAAACTTCCGCCGACGCCCATCATGACGGGAATTTCCAGACGGTTTTTGTATTTGGCAATCCATGGTTCCTGGTTCGCAGCCGAACGGCCCACAAACAGTAAATCAGGGGCTGCCTGTTCAATCTCACGAAGCACCTCTTCATCCTGCTGATTGTTGAAGTACCCGTCCCGAACGCCGACAAGCTGAATACCCGGATATAAGGCGCGCAGACGATCGGCTGCTGCCTCGATTACTTCACGGGATGCCCCGAGCAGGTAAACCTTCCAACCCTTTGGTTCACCGACTTTCATCAGCTGATGCAGCAGGTCGTATCCTGCTACCCGCTCCGCTACGTGCTCTCCCACATATCCAGCCGCCCAGACGACACCGGCGCCGTCAGGAACAATAAGCTCGGCCTGCTTCATCATGCTCATATAAGCAGGGTCCTCTAGAGCCGCCATCACCATGATCGGATTGGCCGTAATAATTTGATGGGGGATTTTTTGTTCAATGGCTTGCGTCAAATACGCAACGGTCTGCTTCATATCCATCTTGGAGATCGGAACTCCGTAGATTCGGATCTTCGGAATAGCCGCAAGCCCAGATTCGGATACGCTCTTTGCCGCTTTCGATGACTGTGTACTCATGGAATCTCATCCTTTATGACGTAACATTCAATTTCTTGGTTCAAGTATTCGGATTTATTTCACTAACGTTTATTTCTGGAAAAAGGTTGCAATCTGCTGCGCAGGGCGCTGCGCCTGCGCTTTCAGCTCCTCAATGGCGGCGCGCTTCTCCGCCGCCCACTGCTCTCGTCCGTCCAAGAGGCGCAGCGCCTCGGACGCGAATGCGCCGGCATCGAAGCTTGCGGTCGATGCCGCTGCTTTCATGCCGAGCCGATGGAGGAACTGGTCGATCTTCGGATCGTACGAGATGCCGACCATCGGCACATACTGCGAGGCTGCATAGATCAAGGAATGCAGCCTCATCCCGATCAGGAGGTCGCAGCCCGCGACCTCCGCGAGCATGTCCTGCGGATGGACGACGCCGCGCGCCGTCTCCACCCGCCCCGCGTGATCGCCGCCCAAGCGATCGATCACGTACTGCGAGGCCACCTTGTCCGAAGGGAGGTGGAAGGGCAGGAACCGCAGCCGCACATCCGTGCGGGCTGCGAGCAGCTGCGCTAAGGACCGCGAGAGAGCCTCCAGCTCCGAGCGGTCCTGGTTCCAGAAGCGGACGGACACGCCGACCGTCCGCACGTGGCTGCTGGTGCCGGCAGCGGCGCTCAGCTTCGTGTCGCTCGGTCCCAACACGCCTGCCGTTGTCACGACTTCGCTCGTCTTCGCCTCGCTCGGCGCAGATGTGCCTACCGGTGCTCCACTTGCGATCACGGACCCAGCTTCGCTCAACTCTGACTCGCTTGGCGTCAACACGCCTGCCGTTTCGTCACTCGCTCCCGCTATTCCAGCCTTGGCTTTACTCGACTTCGCTTCACTCCGCTCTACCGCGTCCGTCTGTGCTTCACTCGCTCCTGAATGTCCTGCCACAACTCCGCTCAGCTTCGACTCACTCGACGCTGATGTACCTGCCGTTGTCACACCTGCTTCCGCAGCTATAGCCAAGACATTGCTTGGGCTCGACTCACTCGCCAAAGCCCCCGCATTATTCCCCGGCCCTACCCCGCCCAGCGCTTCGCGCAGCGGCAGGCCCATGACCGGGTCGGGCACGACATCGATGCGCTCCCGAGGGAGACGCATCGACGCAAGCAAGTCCGCGGACTCGTTGTCGCGGACGGACACATACCGGCACCGCTTGAAGGTGCCGCGGATCCAGCCGTCAAACATGCGGCGGTTGACAGGGCCAATGCCTTGCGAATAGATGAAAGTAGGCTTACCCATCCACTGCGCCAGCTTTAGGACCGCCAAGTAATATGGAATCGTCTTGGCGCTCGTAGCATCCTGCAAAAGGCTGCCGCCGCCGCTAATGAGCCCGTCGGCTTGCCTTATCGCCTGCAGCAGCGGCCCCGGTCTCATCCGGTGATACGATTGGACGCCGTACATCTGCGATGTTTTTTCCGGATTGGCAGAGAGGACGATCGGCTCAATCTGAACGCCGTGCGCCTCACCTTGCTCCTGCAGAGCGAAAAGGATCGATTGCAGCACAGCCTCGTCCCCGCTGTTATCAAAGCCGTAATAGCCGGACAATACTATTTTGATACTCGAGGTACCCAACGCTTCCAACTCCTTGCGACAATTTCCCAGACGATAATGAAAGCTAGACCGATTAGCGCACCGAAGCCCAGACCGTATGAAATTCGGATCAAGGAGATATGCAGCGGCGTATGCAGATGAGCAAACGTATCGACAATGGACAACTGGCCGATAACACCGATAAAGATCAGATACACAGCATGTCTATATCGAACGGACAAGTACGCTCCCAGCAAGAAGATCGGGTGAGCAACCAAGAATTCTTTCGTACGCGGTCTTACGCCCAGCGTGTTTTCCAAGAAAGAGCGGAACAGCTTTTCGAAAGCCGAAGCTTGACCTTCATTTCCTGTTCGTGTGAGGTAGTAATAGACTGCCCCCAAAGCAACAACTGCAACGACAATACCAAGGACATTAATATACGAAGATAGGATTTTACGAACGGCCGCAAACTTCTCAGCATATGTGCTCTCCACACTGAAAAACAGCAGGTACAGTCCGGCGATTCCAATAGGAAGCAGATGCAGCGCACTAACGCCGCGGAACTGCTGAAGCACAAGCTCATAGGTAATATGGTTCAGCAAGGCAACCTCGTAGGCGACGCCAATGAGTGAAATCGCTGAAGTTTTGATGAGCTGCCAGAAGCCATAGGCTAACCCGGATTTCCACTGGGCGGCGCGTCCTGAGCGAACCGAGCGAATTGCAAGCATAACCGCCACGCTCGGCGCACATATGGCATCCGCCAGGGCAAGCCCTTGCGCATACAATGTCGCAGATAACGTATGCAGCGCTACGGCACCCAGAATGCCGAGAATAAACAGAATCAAAGCGGCTTCCGGTACAAAAAACGAAATCGTGAGCGCAATCAAGCTAACTCCGCCAATCAGCATAAGAGCACTAGCTACAGGCTGCAACGCCGAGGTCTGAACCCGGAAGGCTTTCGCTTGGCCAACCGTGAAGCCGACCTTCTCAATGCGCGGGATCGCGCCATCCGGCCCCTGTAAAGCTTCATAATACGCGGATAGCGGATCCACTAGGACTGCTTTATCCGTATTTTTCACCGGTTTAGCGTTCAAAAACACCATGCGAATGTTGCGGTCTTTGACAGCAAGAACAAATCGGTCGGCAACTCCCTGAATTCGCTCCGCACGCTCCGCTTTACTGACGAGCTCCGTCAGCTTCTCTCCGTCTTTTTCCGTAAAGGAATGCAATCGCACTACATCGTAATTGGTTTGCTTCGCTAACGTGCTGAACCCCGCCTGCGGTTCCTTCAGCATTTCGATCGCGGCCAGACCGATTCCGTTCTTATGCAGAAGGTCCGCCATTTTATTTAATTTCACTTCCGTATTCTCTTCGCTATATCCAGGAACCTCATTGCCGTCAACGATCATACGGCGCACTCCCAGGTCATACAGCGATTTTAACAGCTTGTCCATCTCATTCGTGACAAAAGGTCTCCGGTTGGATAGACGCACAACGATCTGGAAGCCCTGGTCCTTAAGCATTTTCAACGTCATCGGATCCGGGTCCATCGATTGAATGGCCGCTTCGTCCGAGTTCATTTCAATGATCAAGCCATTCTTGTTTTTGAAACTCCACGGTCTTGTCGCGACCTTCAGGTCACTGAACGTTTTTTGAATCAACGGCTCTAGGACCTGCTGTGTCGCACTGTCTGCGAACAAGACGTAGGTAAAGTTTTCATTGGGATTGCCGTAGTTTTGCATCATCATCATAGCATCCCGAGAATTGTAATACTCGATTCTGCGGCTTTCCCTCAGCTCAGACAGCGTTGATTCATACACTGCCATTGAGGTAATGCCGGCTTCCTTCATTCGCTTCAAATGCTCCGCAAGGAAATCCTGCGGGTTCGTCTGAATATCGGCGATATCCAGGAGATCGCGGTAATCAAAGACAAACTCCACCTGGTTCGCTGAGGTCTCCGTGTGCTGCCTGGCCAAGGCTAATGGCAATGAGCCGAGCATGCCGATAATCACTAACCACCATAAAACTTTTCGAAAAGGCTTATTCCAAAATAGGTACCGCTGTAACAACACGTTCACTCCTGTCTGGGGGGCGAGTAATGGAAGAATCCAAACTTACTTATACGGTCGAAAACCTCTCCAGTTCCCTAGTACCAACGAGAGATCCCTCTAATGACTGTTTGTGGAACACACTTCCACTTATTCATTAGACGATATATCCCCGGCATTAGTTTCTGAAGAGGTTTGCTGCTTTCTATAAAACTTAAATAGTTCTTTCTATTATCCGTCTACACGGCTAAGTACGTATTGAATGATTCCGTTAAGCTGCTCCGATGCTTGCGTACCGGAAGTACCCTTCACGGCAAAATAAAACTTGATTTTCGGCTCTGTGCCGGATGGACGCAAGCAGAACCAGGAGCCGTCTTCCAAAATGAACTTCAGTACATTCTCTTTCGGAAGCCCGTTCATTCCCTGCTCGTAATCTTCCATTTGCGCAACAGCCTTACCGTGAATCTCAGTAGGCGGAGTGGTTCTCCAGTCCTGCATGATGCGGCCGATTTGCTCTACGCCGTCTTTGCCTTTAAGCGTTCTTGACTCAAGCTTTTC
Source organism: Paenibacillus hexagrammi (assembly GCF_021513275.1). NCBI lineage: Bacteria > Bacillati > Bacillota > Bacilli > Caryophanales > Paenibacillaceae > Paenibacillus > Paenibacillus hexagrammi. The sequence goes on from NZ_CP090978.1 coordinate 6,036,331, forward strand.
CAAAAAGTAGCCAAATGATTCGTACAGCTCCTGTAAAACCTCATACAAGGTTTTGCCTTGCTTCTTATAGTAGGCGGCTGCTTCGCAAATAAGCATGGACGCGATAACCGCATCTTTATCTCTTGCGTAATCTCCAGCCAGATAGCCATAGCTTTCTTCGTAGCCAAACAAGAACGTATGTTCACCATTTTGCTCGAAGGCCGTCATTTTTTCACCAATATATTTAAAGCCCGTAAGCGTATTTAAGGTCGGAATGCCATAATGACCCGCAATCACGGCACCCATTTCGCTCGTTACGATCGTCTTGATAACGACACCGTTAGCCGGAAGCTCACCACGCTCTTTCATACTGGATAATAGGTAATTGACCATAAGTGCTCCAGATTGGTTACCTGTCAAAACGAAGTATTCGCCGTTCGAATCCTTCACGACCGCTCCCATGCGGTCTGCATCCGGGTCCGTTCCAATAATGATATCGGCATTCCATGCTTTCGCCTGCTCAATGGCAATCGTGAACGCTTCTCTTTCCTCCGGGTTCGGTGACTTTACCGTTGAAAATTGGGCATCCGGCTGCTCCTGCTCGGCAACAATCTTCACTTGTCCAAAGCCAACCGCCTTCAGTACTTCGCGAACCGGGACATTGCCTGAACCGTGCAGCGGAGTAAATACAACGCGGAAATCATCGCTAATTTCCTTGATGACTTGCGGATTCTGACTTACAGCTGCAACAGCTTCTATGTACTTGCGGTCTACTTCTTCTCCAAGCCATTCGAGCAGTCCTTGTGCTTCCGCTTCGGCTTGCGTCAACTTTTTTGACTTTATCAAAGGTGTCTACACCCGCTACTTCGGCAATCACTTGCTCCGCATATTCGGGCACCAGCTGTCCGCCGTCAGCTCCATATACCTTATATCCATTGTATTCAGGAGGGTTATGGCTCGCTGTAATGACGACGCCTGCCGAAGCGTTCAGATAACGAACGGCAAATGATAATTCAGGCGTAGGCCGCAGCGCTTGGAATACGTAAGCTTTCACTCCGTTGCCTGCGAACACGAGCGCCGATTCCAGCGCAAATTCAGGAGACATATGACGCGAATCATAGGCGATGACAATAGAAGGCTTGGCCGCCTTGGTTTTCAGCACGTACTGCGCTAATCCTTGGCTGGCACGTCCAACGGTATAGATGTTAATCCGATTGGTGCCTGCTCCGATTACCCCACGCAAACCGCCTGTGCCAAATTCCAGGTCCTTATAAAAGCGGTCCTCGATCTCCTTGGCATCTCCGCTAATGGAAGTAAGCTCCTCCTTGGTTCGAGGGTCAATTGCCGGGTCTTCCAGCCATAATTGATATTGTGTTTGCACGCGCGTCATAGTTGTTAGTTTCATCTCCTTTATTCTCTATAATTATTTATTAGCAAGGGCGAACATAAGCTCGCCTTCGACTACAATTTCATCTCCGACTTTAGCAACCGCCTGACCTTTCACGACAGTGCCTTTCATACGGGTAATGGTCATTTCCAAAATCAGCGTATCCCCGGGAACGACTTGCTTTCTCCAGCGAATTCCGTCGGCTCCGGCAAACAGGCCGATCTTGCCCTTGTTCTCCGGCTTGGAGAGCATGGCAACACCTCCGACTTGCGCCAGCGCTTCGATAATCAGCACGCCTGGCATGACCGGATAGCCTGGAAAATGCCCTGTAAAGAAGGGCTCGTTCATCGTCACATTCTTAATGCCTACGGCGCGTACGCCTTCTTCCACTTCCAGAATGCGATCCACAAGTAAGAAGGGAGGTCTGTGTGGAATAATTTCTTGAATTTGATTGATATCTAGCATGTAACCGGTAAGCTCCTTTCGAGATCCTTGCATAAAATGCGAGGCAATTACTTACAATATGAATGTCCCCCTTCACGATCTGCAGCAGTGAAGGTTGATATAAGGGAGCTTATATATGAGCCTATTTGGCAGGCCCATATATAGGCTCTTTTTCCACATCAATTTGCTTTGCGATTAAGCAGCATAAATTGGACGATATAGATAACGGAAGTGATCATAGAGACTATAATCACAAACCATAAGTATACGGTAGCGAAGCTAACTTCGAACACAATAAAGAGAATAGCCAGGTAGTAGAGTACTGTCGTCAGCTTACCCATTACATTAGCGGGCACTGTGAGCTTGCCTTGAAAATGGAAGAAGGCGGAACCTGCAATCATGCTGATATCACGAATAAACATAAATACCGCCGCCTGCCAGGGAATCATGCCGGAAATAAGCAGCGAGAGAATCACAGCGATCATCATGCACTTGTCTGCCAACGGATCCAGCATGATGCCGATTTGTGAAATAAGTCCCCTCGTTCTAGCAATATGTCCGTCCAGTATATCCGTTACTCCGGCGAGAAGGAGGATCAAGAACGCAATTCTGGCATGACCGTCAAAAAATATGATCAGGTAGATGGGGATCAAGATAAACCTGCTGATTGTCAGGATGTTTGGTAAATTCAAGGTACCCCTCCCTCTGCAGCTAAGCATATTGGTATGCCGGCATCCTAAACCTCCATTCATTATACCTTTCCTTTCCAAAAAATAAAACTCCCTTGCGGGAGTTCCGTTAGCTGGCAAACACCAGATCGTATAAGTGCTTCCAAGTGCTGATATGAAAAATTTCCGAAGGAGGCTGACCGCCAAGCTTGCTGTAACCAATCCAAAGCCCTGCATAGATAGCCAACAGCGCAAGTACGGGTACACGAAGCCCCTTTATAATGGCCAAGATCACTTTCAGCCAAGTGGGCCTTGCCTTCTTCTTCTTTTTCTTGGTTGGAGCCTGAGCTTCAGACATCGAGCCATGTTCCCTCCCTATCTTGATTAGGTGCGCAGGTTATTGGCGATGTTCATCATCTGATCCGAGGACGTGATTGCACGGGAGTTCAGCTGAAGCGCTCTTTGTACCATAACCAAATCTGTCATTTCATCCGATAAGTTCACATTAGACTGCTCCAAGTAACCCTGCATAAGTGATACGCGTTCCGTCCCTGTGCCTTCCGCTCCATTCACATTCTGAAGAATGCCGTCCTGATTCGTTACGCCGGCTGGAAGCGCGTATAAGTTGCCGCCCATATCGCGAAGCAGCTGTGGACGAACGACGCGCACGAGCTTAATTTGTCCAACGTTAAGCGGAGCTTCGCTCGGGTCCTTCTCGTTGTAGGCTTTAATGGTGCCATCCTGCTCCACAACCGGACGATAGTTGTCCGGAATCAGAATCGGATTGCCATCGGTTCCGTTCACAAAATGTCCGTCCTTCGTGGTCAGTACGGTATTTCCGTTGCCATCCGGACTCAAGTTGAACGCTCCGTTGCGCGTCCACGCCGGCTGGAACACCTGATTGCCGTTCTCGTCCACCGTGCTGACCGATACTTCAAAGAGTCCTTCGCCCTGAATCGCAAAGTCTGTTGTATTCCCCGTCGGCTGAATGGCACCCTGAGCCATATTGGACTGAATCTGCACCAGCCTCGAGCCCCAGCCTTGATTAAAACCGAGCGGAGAAAACCGTCCCTGCTGGCGAAAACCTTCAGGTTGGTTCTGAACGTTCGTTAGAACGTCTTCAAAGGAGGCTTCTTTTTTCTTGAAGCCAGTCGTATTGACGTTAGCAATGTTATTCGCCAGAATATCCAGTTTTTGCTGCAAGCTGTGCATGGATACCGACGAGTTGATCATAGAGTTGTTCATGAAGTTCTCCTCCTAAACGTATGCGAGTCCACTTACACGCGACCTACATCATTTGCGGCTTTATCCATGCTTTTATCATAAAACTGGATGACTTTCTGATTCGCTTCATAAGCGCGCAGCGCCGACATCATATCCACCATCGACTGTGCCGAATCCACATTGGAACGCTCTACAAAGCCCTGACGTACCTCAACCTGGTCTCCAGGAGCCACTTGTGTGACAGTCGCTTCATCACCGGGGTTGATCCGGTATAGTCCATTGCCCTCTCGCAGCAGCCGGTTCGGATCTTCCGCACGGGACAACATCAGGCCGATCGGCTCTCCCGCGGCATTCAGCATCGGACGTCCTTCCGGATCAAGGAATTCTCCTTTATCCGTTACTTTAAAGGAACGAATGGCTTCACCCGTCGCCGGGTCCATAAGCACGATCGGCTGTCCGTCCTTACCCATCACCTGATTGCCATTGGCGTTCACCAGCTGTCCCGACGGGTCTACCGTAAACTTACCATTCAGTGAGTAACGCGGTTCCCCATTGGCATTGAGCACGGTAAATAGCGCCTGCGGCTGGAAAGTCCGGTCGCCATTCTCATTGACATACTTACCTGTAGCGTCAAATGCCACACCTGGAACTTGAATATTGGACACTAAAGCAAAGTCGAACGGATTCTGTGTCTCCTGCAAATCCCCTTGTGCATGAAGAGAAATATTCTCCTCGGCGAACACACCAGTATTCAGCTTACCGATAGGCGCCGTAGAAGCCCCTTCTCCGCCGCGGATGGTGCTAATCAGCATTTCAGGAAACGAACGGGAGAGCGAATTGCCCTGCTTAAAGCCAGGTGAGTTGATATTCGCAATGTTATTCGTGATGGTATCGTGTCTCCGCTGCTCCGAGATCATCCCGGAGGCCGCCGTGTATAGTCCTCTTAGCATGCTAGTCCACTCCTATGCCCCATTAGGTGATTGCAAGATCCTAGAACTTGCGCTTGGTTACCTTGTCCAAATTATCCAGCATAATGCCCGTTCCCTTCACTACGCAGGACATTGGATCCTCCGCAATAAGCACCGGAACTTTTAATTCATCTGCAAGCAGCTGATCCAAACCATGAAGCAGTGCTCCGCCGCCAGTCAAAATAACGCCTCTATCAATAATATCCGCCGAAAGCTCAGGCGGTGTACGCTCAAGCACACTCTTAGCTGCCGTTACAATAGATGATACAGGATCCCACAGTGCTTCCTGCACTTCACTTGAATGAATCGAGATCGTAAGCGGCAATCCCGATACCATATCTCTTCCGCGAATATCCATGGACTCATCGCGTCCGTCCGGATATACCGTTCCGATTCTAATCTTAATATCCTCGCTGGTCCGTTCACCGATCAATAGCTTGTACTTATTTTTGATATACTTCGTAATTGCGGTATCGAACTTGTCCCCCGCAATCTTGATGGAGGAGGAGGTGACGATGTCGCCCATCGATAAGACAGCCACATCCGTCGTGCCTCCCCCAATATCTACAACCATGTTGCCGCTTGGCTGGAAAATATCCATACCGGCTCCGATCGCAGCTGCTTTCGGTTCCTCTTCCATGAAGACTTCCCTCGCACCGCTTCGTTCAGCCGCTTCGCGAATCGCCTTCTGCTCCACAGACGTAATATTCGTTGGGGCGCAGATGAGAATTCTCGGATGAGAATACCACTGCTTGCCCCCAACCTTGGCGATAAAGTGCTTGAGCATCATTTCGGTAATTTCGAAATCGGCAATAACGCCGTCCTTGAGAGGACGGATGGCGATGATGTTCCCCGGCGTACGGCCTACCATCCGGAAGGCTTCTTCACCAACAGCGAGCACCCGCTTCGTATCGCTTTCAATTGCTACTACGGAAGGCTCATCGAGCACGACGCCGCGTCCTTTTACGTGGATCAGCACGTTCGCCGTACCTAGATCTATACCAATATCCTTGCTGAACATTTCCTGTTAATCCTCCCTAAACAAACCGTCCATCCCGTGAAGAATCGGCGCTCTTATATATAGTTCTAATTATAAGCTAAATTCGCTACAAATGCATGAATTCCTCTTTTTTTGTGAAAATTCGACATGACCAGTTATAGGAAGCGGCCGGGGATGAAGGCTCGTTAGGACTTGACCGTAACCAGGGGCTCGGCGTTCTTCGGACTTCTTGTTTTACGGTATTTGATCTTCGTCGCTTCTCCTCCCCTGAGATGCCTAATCGACTTATGGTACTCCAGAATGTGCTTGACCTGATTGGCCAGGTCCGGGTTGATTTCCGGCAGTCTTTCCGTCAAATCCTTGTGCACCGTGCTTTTGGAAACGCCGAACTCCTTGGCAATGGTACGAACCGTATTCTTGGTCTCGACGATACAGGTACCAATTTTAATGGTTCGCTCTTTGATGTAATCGTGCACTCCCCTCGCCTCCCTACTCGAGATAGTTTGGTACATTATATGAGGGGCATGACTAGATATTCTACGTGACCAAGCCTGACAAGCACAATTCATGCATTTATTTATGAAAAACCATCAAAAACCGGCGTTCTCCCTTCAAAATGTAGCTTCCTGAGCGTGAATGCGTATACAAAACGTGGTTGGAGACCGTCATACGACGCCAGACCCGCACACGGCAAACTTTGCTCAGTAGCGGAAAGCCCCAGAACAAAGATCATAGCTAACTCAGACTCACATAATCTTGCTCAACTGCGCTGTCATATCAAAAAAAGCAGCCAGTTAGCCTGACTGCCTTCCGTATGTAACGATTTTTTATTGCTGTTTATCATTCAAAATGGTTTCTGGATTGAGCGCAGCTCCATCTGTGCCTTGACGAACTTCAAAGTGAAGATGTACGCCGTCTTCTTTCTCCAGGTCGTTGCGTCCCGCTTTCGCAAGCACATCGCCTTTTTTCACTTCAGCGCCTTTGGTCACCTGAACATCAGTCAAGCTTTGGTACACCGTCACAAGTCCGTTGCTGTGTGTAATTTCAACCAGATTGCCGACAACCGGATTTTGCTCGACAGCCGTTACTTTACCGCTCATCGCTGCAAGGACGTCGAATGCTCCGTCATCCTTAGCATCCTTCGCTTTCAGGTTAATCGCGGTATGAGGGATCAGTTGATCGCCATATTGAATCATGGCTGCTTGCTTCTCCTCATTCGTTGCTTTCGAGTCATAGAAAGGCATAGAAACTGTTACTTGCGTTCTGTCTTTCACCGGCCACTGCATCGTCTCCGGTTGAGCGGAAACCGCTAATGCGCCGTCTGGTGCTGCGGAGCTTTGTGCTGTTACTGGCTGATCGTTACTGCTAACCTCAATACCCAGGTCCTTCTCGCCTACTGCTTGCTTGCCGGCATCCTGATACACCCACATTAAGGTTAAGATAATTGCCGCTGCTGCCATATACGTAGCTGGGAAAACCCATCTCTTTGCAAGCAACCTCTTCCATGGAGATGTAGTGCCTTGTGCTCCTTGTACAGTTTTAGGAGCTTCTTCCTTTTGAAAACCTTTGTTTTGTTCATTCATGGTTATCACCTCATCAACCATTCTTGACACATTTAAAGGTTTTATACTTTTGCCGAAAGATATTTTTATAGAAAGCTAAGGCCCTTGTTTTCAGGTAGTTTTGACGAAATTTGCGGCCTTTTCGATAGATATCCCCGTATAATAGTAGGTTACAATATCCGCTGCGCTTTTCCCTTCCTTGGCCATGCCGTTAGCCCCCCATTGACTTAATCCAACGCCGTGTCCGTAGCCATAAGTGGTGAACTCAATTTGCGAGCCTACCCATTTCCAATCGAATTGCGAGGAAGCTAGTCCTAGCTTTTCCCGCACTTCTCTTCCCGAGAAGCTCTTTCCTCCAATGGTTACCGTTTTGATTCGATGCCCTGCAGTCTGCTGCTGAACCTTGATGCCGCTGGTCTTGGATATGCTGGGCAGCTCAAGCTTCTGCAAAACCGTTTTATAGCTGAGCGTGAGGGTCTCTTTGTATTTAGGAGAAAGCTTGATATCCCAGGGACTTGGCTTGCTCCGCAAATAAGGGATGACTCCGTCCCAATAGTCTTCTGAATTCTCGGTGTAACCGTTACTGGTAGAGAAGAACGTAGCATTGATGGGTTTATGTTCATAGGTTAGGATCAAATCCTTGGTTTCGGTAACAGCCCTATCGATTTTGGCCATGTTATTCTCATAGGCGGATCCCCATTGTTCTCTTAATTCCTGTTCATTTAAATATGCCTGATGGGAAGTCGTATCGGTCACCAAAGCATCGCTGACAGGTACGTTGCTGGTATCCTTGTCCAGCACTCTGCGAACAACATACGTTCGAGCAGCCATCGCCTGAGCCTTCAAGGCCTCCAGTTCGAATTCCACCGGCATTTCAGCCGCCAGCACTCCTTTGACATACTGCTCCAGGGGAACCGTCTCAACGGCTTCTTTTTTGGTTAAATAAACGGGAATCATCAGTCCTTCCTCCTGTCCCTGTGTAAGTCCATTCGTGGAGATATGCGAAGCGGCAGGGTCAGCGGCGGGAATCTTCTTAACTAGCAATCCCGGCACAATCATAGTGACACTTAACATGGAGGACAAGCAAACAGCCATCCAGAGGATGACCCGGTAGGTTCGGACTCTTCTCTTCTTATATATCATCTTCTAGTGCCTCCATAGGTGCGGCTTTTGGTATACCCCATCTTATGAATGGCTCTACTAGAATAGAACGCGGAAAATAACCCTATAAAATGAAAAAAGCCGGCCCCCTAAGTCTAAGGACCAGCTTTGAATTTGAACAACCTGCTATTAAGCCAACGAAGGCTGAATGTTGAAGAAGCCTATTTCCGGCTCTTCTTCTTCTACCGGCTGCGGGACCACGCGTTGAATATCTGCGCCTAGCGCTCTCAGTGCGTCTGTGATGTCTACGTAGCCGCGGTCGATATGGTGAACGCCTGTAATCTCGGTCTCCCCATCGGCTGCAAGCGCAGCTAGAATGAGAGCAGCTCCCGCCCGCAGATCCGTCGCGCATACCTTAGCTCCCTGCAGCTTGGAATTTCCGCTGATAAAGGCTGTTCTCCCATCTACCTTAATCTGAGCATTCATATTCATAAATTCTTCCACATGCATGAACCGGTTCTCGAACACCGTCTCCGTTACGAGACTTGTGCCGTCCGCCACCATCAGCAGTGCCATCATTTGAGACTGCATATCCGTAGGGAAACCCGGGTACGGCAGAGTTTTCACATCGACAGCCCGAAGAGGACCGGTAGAACGGACAAGAATGCCATTCTCATCTTCTTCAACCGTAACGCCCATCTCCTGCATTTTGGAAATTACCGGGCGAAGGTGGTCGCCGATCGCATTCTCCACATAGAGCTCACTGCCTGTTATAGCCGCTGCGATCATGTAGGTACCCGCTTCAATCCGATCCGGAATCACCGTATGTACAGCCCCGCGAAGCTTCTCTACGCCTTCAATACGTATCACGCCGGTACCGGCGCCTCGGACAACAGCGCCCATGGCGTTCAAATAGTTAGCGAGATCGACGATCTCCGGCTCTTTCGCCGCATTCTCAATAATCGTGGTGCCCTCAGCCAGCGTGGCTGCCATCATAATATTCTCTGTGGCGCCTACGCTTGCTACATCCAAGTAAACCTTGGCCCCTTTAAGTCTTCCCTTCACCTTCGCTTCGATATAGCCCTGGCCCAGCTCAATGGCTGCTCCCATCGCTTCGAAGCCCTTCAAATGCTGATCTATCGGCCTTGTGCCAATCGCGCAGCCGCCGGGTAAAGAAATACGAGCTAATCCCAATCGGGCGAGCAGTGGTCCCATGACCAGAAAAGATGCCCGCATCTTGCGAACCAAATCATAGGAAGCCTCACAGGTCACAATCTCACCTGCCCGGACCCGAATGGTCTGGTTGCTGTATTCGACGCCAACGCCTAAACTCTCTAGTACCTTGTTAATCACCAATACATCATCCAAAGGCGGAGCGTCGTGAATGACGCTCTCCCCTTCAGAACCTAATATGGAGGCTGCAATAATCGGCAGCACCGCATTCTTGGCTCCGTTTATTTTTACCTTGCCTGCTAGCTTTCGGCCACCGCGGACGATAATTTTGCTCATCATGGTCCCTCCGCGCTCTTATTTTGAATAACGTCATTTTGGAACATCCAGGGTCTTACAGGTCTGTCTTTTCACATTTCCTAAGTTTATCATTTCATCCTATATCCATACAACTGTGTTCTTTTGGTATTCCCCTAAACTATCCATAGGATTCGGATGAAAGTTTTCTTTGGGTCCGTTCTATTATCCATTGTTGACAAGAAAACTGCTCATTATTCGAAATATTCCCTGAAATCTCCCCATTAGAACATGTTGCCAAAGCCGATTGACAGGCCCAGGTATTGAATAAAGAAGCTGGCGACGAGCTGACCTAAGGCAATGGACAAAAGAATTTGCAGCATGATGGCCGGTGCGCTCTTAGGACGCTTAAGCAGCACGTCGAACCGAAATTCCTGAAGCGCCCACCATGATACGCCGATGCAAATCAGATAAATCATGATGTGAAGAACGGTAGAAAAAGACACAAACGAGCTTAAAACGTTATTGCCATCCGCCATGCTATGCGCTTCCTTTCATTATCGGTTTAAGACCTTGGCCAGCATGGTCACGAACTCGGCACGTGTCGCATGCTCTTCCGGGTGGAACGTCCCGTCGGGATAACCCGTAATCCAACCTTCAGCAAACATCTGTTTTAGTATGCCGACTCCCCAGTACGATTCTTTGACGTCAGTAAAAGGGGAATTGCCTCGGCGTTTGCCCGTCATATTCAGACTGCGGGCAATCAGCTGCGTCATTTCCATGCGAGTAAGTGTCTTGTCAGGTCCAAATGTCCCATCAGGATACCCATCGACCAGATCGGCCATGACCATCTTGGCAATCTCCCCGTATGCCCAGTGCGAAGGGTCTACATCACGGAAATGCAGCTCCTCCTGCTTGTTAAGCTTCAGAGCGCGGGCCAGCACAGCCGCCGCTTCCGCGCGCGTGATCGGGCGGTCCGGAGCGAAGCGGTAATTACCGTATCCGCTAATAATCTGTTTATCGGTCATCTGCACGATAGCGTCCTGCGCCCAGTGACCGTCAATGTCAATATACCCGCTAATGATCGGATACCCGCCGATATTGAGTCGGTACATCTGATTATTAAAGGCTTTATCCGTTTGCAGCTTTACAAAATAATTCCCTTGGGACAACGTCTTCTCGATATGAAAGCTACTAGAGCCGGATTCATTCTTGTAGCTTCCAAGCTCGTTATGCCCGCTGTCATAAAGCGTCGCCGTCAGACTTCTCGCTGCCGGAATATTGGAGAAGTCCAGCTCCGCCAAGCTGTCTTTATTCAGACGGAATTCAAACCAATCCACGTCGTCATCCTTGTGAAACACCCCTTCATAGTCAGAAAAGAGGCCGGCGTAAGTCGCTTGATACGACTTGTCGTTAGGCTCATTCGGATCGATCAGCTTAGGTGAATACTCGACCTCAAGGGTATACTCGCCGGTAATCGGCTCCGTATAATCCTTCACATTGCTGACGCGAATGTAATACTGACCAGGCAGCAGCTCCATCTGGGAACTCACTTCCGTCGCTCCGTCACCAGATTGGTCGATTAGTGTCGACTTCTCCCCTTCCTTTTGAAACAAAATAGCGGGATCGATCCTGGCCGTATCCGTGGAAAGCTTCAGCCTCAGCGTGCCTGAATGCTCCAGCGGGATCATAAACCAGTCCAAATCGTTCTCTTCATGGAAGGTCCCCCTGATGACCTGACTTCGTGGGGGAATGACAAAAGCTTTGTACTGCTTGTTGTTGTCCTCATAGGGATCACGGTAAATTTGAAAATCAGTGCGGAGCGAGTAGCTCAGCGCTGTTTGACGAGAACGGTCTACCGTCTGCAGCTGTACATACGTACGTCCTTTGCTTACTGGGATTGTAATCGGACCGGATGCATCCGACCCATTAGTCGTCCAAGTGGTACCTGCATCCTTGCGCACACGAATGCCGGCGCCGGCATCCTCCATGCGCAGCGTTAATTGGACCGTTCCGCTATAGGGAGCATCAATGGCGTACCAGTCTTGATCCTGTGCGGAGCTGAGTGTCGCGTGAGTGACCGCATGCACGGAAAGCTTTGCAGCTTGGTCGATCGTATTATTGGGTTCGAAGCGGTCCTCTTGGTAAGGGACTGTTAGCGCACGGTCCACACGCAGCAACCCGTTGCCCGTGCTGGGATCCCAACCGTCCGCATCCAGATCCTCGGCTGTTTGCTCCAGCAGGTTGCGTACCTGGTAGGGAGCAAGACCGGGGTATTTGGCCCATATCAGTGCCGCTGCTGCGGCTACCTGAGGAGCGGCCATTGAGGTGCCGTCCTGATACTGATAGCCTCCGCCTAGAGCTGTTGTATAGACCTCCCACGGCGCCACGATATCCAGCTCCGGTCCATAGTTGGAACGGTAGTCCGCATGCTTATCGGCCGTCGCGCCTCCGACACCTACTACGGTCGGATAGGCAGCGGGATACTTCACGCTTGTTCCTTCGTTGCCTGCGGCAGCTACCAGCAGTACGCCATGCTGCTCCGCATACTGCACGGTCTCCGCTAAATAATCGGAGTATTTGTTCAGTCCCAGGGACAGTACCACAATCTTGGCCCCGTGGTCCACCGCATAGCGAATGCCTTCGCCAAGCTTCGCTTCCCCGCCGGTGCCGTCTGATTCCAGCGCTTTGATCGGCATAATCTTGGTATTCGGAGCCATGCCTGCGATGCCGATATCGTTATTGCGAACGGCAGCGATTACGCCGGCGACATTGGTTCCATGTCCATTATCATCGTATGGCTTCTGCCCCGGTTGAGTCAGATTGACGCCTTCGACCAGATGGCCCGCCAAATCCGGATGCTTGAGATCCACACCTGTATCAACAACGGCTACAACGAGAGAAGACTTGCTATCCACCGCTGCAGCCCAAGCTTCGTTCATATGAATCATATCCAGATACGTTTGCTTCACCCGCATGGGATCCGTCGACTCCAGATAGGCCGCATCTGCCTTTCCTGTCAATCCTGCAAATTCGATAACCAGCGCCAATGATGTAAGCAGCAAGAGTTGTCGGGTCATTTTCATGAAATCACAGGTCCTTCTTCCTTCTATATTGATCTTACATACATTCTGTATAGGATCCATGATTCCCTGCCTCAGCGCGAAAAAAGAGCCCACTCCCACATGTACGCAGGAGCAGACTCGGTTAGAAGGTCTTTACGACAAGATAAAATCCTTGCTTAAGCTGAAGATGGTTTCGATCCATTTCAGAACAAGATGCGGTACGAAGCCTAATGCTAGGCCTGCCAGCGCACACAGCCATATAGAAATGCAAAGCGGAGCGGCGATTCGTACTTCGACGGATTCATGGTCCGCGCGCATAAACATTTGTCTCACTAGACCGAAGTAGTAATAGAAGGAGACTACGCTGGTAGCGATCATAAGCGCACCGAGCCAGTATTGGTGCGTCTGCATCGTACCTAGTATGATGTACAGCTTTCCGAAGAACCCGCCCGATATGGGAATACCGGTTAGGGAAAGAATGATAAGCACCATACCCAAGGCCGTCCAAGGAGCGCGGTAGTAGAGCCCTGCGAAGCCTTTAAGCTCCGTATGCCCTTCTGCTCGTTCCATCGCGATGAGAACCGCGAAAGCCCCTAAATTCATGAACACATAGGCGATCAGATAGAAGATAAACTCTGAGAAATTGCCATAATGCGCCGGGGAAAAATAGGTGCCAATCGGTACAAGCAAGTAGCCCGCATTGGCGATCCCCGAGTAGGCCAGAAGGCGCTTCAGGTTCGTTTGCTTCAAAGCAATGAAGTTCCCTGCAACCATCGCGATGGCTGCGGTAACCGACAACGCTAGGAATACGTCTCCTTGAATTTTGCTGGCGCCATAATCGGTAAACCCGAAGAGCAGATACACCATGCGGAACAAGATCGCAAAGCCCGCTGCTTTGGAGATGACCGCCAGGAAGGCCGTCACCGGTGTCGGCGCACCTTGATACACATCAGGCGCCCAGCTGTGGAAAGGAGCGGCGGCGATCTTGAAGCCGAAGCCTGCCAGCAGCAGGAAGAAGGTGACGTACAAGAGCGACTCGTATCCCGGCATCAGCGAAGGAAGTGCACTCATGATCTCCATCAAATTGGTAGAGCCGGTCATGCCATACAGGAACGACATGCCATATAAAATAATCGCAGAGGAAACGCCCCCCATGACGATGTACTTGAAGGCCCCTTCATTGGACTGATGGTTCTTTTTCTTCATTGCCACCAGCAGATAAGATGTGATGCTCAGAAGCTCCAAGCCTACGAACAGCGTAATCAAATCGCCCGAGGACGACATGACCATCGCGCCGAGCACGGCCGGAAGCAAGAAGTAATAATATTCCCCAACATGCGGAATCTCCTCTTCTTTGACCGAGCCGAGGCTCATCAGCACAATGACTCCCGTACCGGCTAGGAAGAGCAGCTTGAACAGGTTCGAGAAGTCATCGATCCGGTAGCTTTGGTTGAGCAGCTGTATGGGCTGCTCCGGATTCAGCTGCAGAACAACAAACACCGCGGAGATGATGATGCCAACTAGAGATAACCAGCCGATCACGGAACGGCTGACGTTCTTAGGTAGAAGCAAATCCAAGAGCGATAGGATGATCGCGGCGGCAATCAGCGAGAGCTCAGGGAGAAGATGCGACAAATCGGCGACATGGAGACGAAGCTGTTCCACCGGCCTAACCTCCTATCTTCCCGGCTACGCTTTGGATCACTTGATCAAAGCTGCCTAAAGTCTGATGCATAACCTGGCTAAGCACGCTTGGGAATACGCCAAGCAGCAGGATAAAGGCGACCAGCACAATCATCGGAATGGCCTCCATCAATCTAGCATCGCGCATTTCATAAGCGGCCAGGTGGTCCTTCAAGGGGCCGTACGTGATGCTAAGCACCCCGCGAAGCACGTACACAGCGGCAAGTATAATACCTAACGTACCGACTATTGCGTACACCGGATGAGACTGGAATAGTCCCAGGAAGGCCAGGAATTCACTGATGAAGCCAGACAGCCCCGGCAAGCCCAGGGATGCCATACCTGAGATGAGCAGAATTCCGCTCATAAACGGTACTGATTTGGCGAGACCGCCCAAGCTATCCAGCATAGTCGTCTCCGTACGCTCGAAGATGCTGCCGACGAGCAAGAACATAAGCGCGGAGATCAGACCGTGCGAAACAAGCTGGAATACGGCGCCCTGCAAGCCGGTGACCTGAAAGGCCGCAAGACCAAGCAGCACGACGCCCATATGGCTAATACTTGAATATGCCAGTACAAGCTTGAAATCTTTCTGTACGATGGCCAGAATCGCGCCGTACACAATGTTGATGACCCCGAGCAGCGCAAGCATCCAAGCCCACTGCTTCGCCTCAGTCGGAAAGAATAGAATCCCGAAGCGGATGAGACCGTAGGCTCCCATTTTGAGGAGGATGCCCGAGTGGATCATGACGACGGAAGGCGGAGCTTCCGTGTGTACTTTCAGCATCCACGTATGGAACGGGAAGATCGGCAGTTTAATGCCGAACGCTACGAGCAGCATGATGAACAGGGTCCACTTCATGGAGCTGCCCAAGTAAAAAGGAGTATCTGGCTGGTTCACTAGCGCCATAGGATCTTTCAATAAATTGTGGGCGATCGTTTGAATATCACCGCTGTAGTACACGATAGCCTCCGTAGTCGAGGGCGACTGACTGAAGCCTGCCGTCGTGACAAGAATCAGGAAAGCAATCAACATAATGGCGGAGCCTAGTCCGTTATAGATCAGGAAGCGATTCGCCGCTTCCTCCCGCTTGATGTAGCCCCAGATCCCGATCAAGAAGAACATCGGTACCAGCGTGAGCTCGAAGAACAGGAAGAACAGGAACAGATCCTGGGACATGAATACGCCGAACATCCCGATCTCCAGCAGCAGGAATAAGATAAAGTAGGTTTTCCAGCGCTTCTTGATATGTACGGAGGCCATGGCGGCCATCGTAGAAATCAGAGCCGTTAGAAATACTAAAGGTAGTGAAACCCCGTCTACAGCCAGTGAATATTTAAACTTAAAATAGTACTGCGTTAATTTGTCAATCGCCTCATGATTCAGCGGAACCGTAATCCAGTTAAGCTGCTCCTTGTACTGCAGAGGATCGCCATGATAGTTGTAATCCACGTACAGCCAAGCTGCCAGCACTAGTGGAATTAACGTCGTCAGGATGGCGACGGTTTTGATCAGGTTGCCTTTATCCGAACGAAGGAAGCATAGTACCAGAATCCCCAGCAATGGCGAGAAGGCAATCATACTTAAAATCGGCAGATTATTCAGCATGGATGAACCTCCTTCCCGCAATAGCCAGTGCCAGGATCAGCATGCCTAGTATCGTGATTACCCCGTAGGTCTGCAGCTGTCCGTTTTGCAGACGCGCACCTAAACGTCCTAGGCTGACAACGGCATAAGCACTCAGACGGACAATGCCGTCGATGATGTAGATATCAATGAGCTCGAGGATGTAGCCCATCCCTCGAAGCGGCTTTACCAATATACCGTCGTAGGCTTCATCAATAAAATATTTGCGATAAACAAGCGTATGCAGTCCCGGCAGCTTGCCTGAAACCACATCTCTAGGTACGGAACGCTTCAGATACATCAGATAACCAAGTCCGATACCGAGCAGACCCGTTAGCGTAGAGAGAATAAGAATGAACCAATTAACCGGTTCGGCATGATCCTCGCCTGTCAGCCAGTGGCTAAACCACTCATTCATCGGCGTATTCACGAAACCTGCGACAACCGCAAGCACAGCGAGAATAACCAGAGGTGTTGTCATCGTTGCCGGCGATTCGTGCGGCTCATGGTGCGCGGAATGAGTATGGTCTGAACCATCCGCCGCCGCAGCGTGATGCTTCTTACTTGGCGAACCCATAAATACAAGGAAGAACAAACGAGCCATGTAGAACGCGGTAAAGAAAGCGGCTATAAGACCGGCCCAGAAGAGCAGTTTATTATGCTCATAGGCTTCCGATAAAATGAGATCCTTCGACCAAAATCCCGAGAACGGCGGAATTCCGGAGAGTGCGAGCGACCCGATTGCAAAGGTCCACGTCGTGATCTTCATTTTGCGGGACAAGCCGCCCATCTCATTGATATCCTGCGTATGTACAGCATGAATGACGCTGCCTGCTCCCAGGAACAGCAGCGCTTTGAAGAAAGCATGCGTGAACAAATGGAACATACCCGAGGCATAAGACACACCCATGCCCAGCGCCATCATCATGTAGCCGAGCTGACTGACCGTCGAATACGCCAGGATCCGCTTGATATCGTTCTGCGCCACGCCAATCGTCGCTGCGAACAGCGCGGTGAAGCCTCCCACATAAGCAACAACGAGCAGAGCATCCGACGATGCATGGAAAATATCAAACGTACGCGCTACTAGATAAACCCCAGCGGCAACCATCGTTGCAGCGTGAATGAGCGCACTAATCGGCGTAGGACCCTCCATCGCATCAGGAAGCCAAGTGTGCAGCGGGAATTGACCGGATTTGCCGATCGCTCCGATAAAGATCAGAATCGCGATCCAAGTAGTCGTCGACGGGTCTATTTTGCCTGTAGAGAATGCATTGTGAATGGAGCTAAAATCCAGCGAATGCCCAGGCATGTGCCAGAAGAGCAGCAGAATGCCGATAAACAAACCGACATCGCCGACTCTTGTCACGATGAAGGCTTTCTTCGCAGCAGCCCTTGCTTCCGGTTTGAAATACCAGAAGCCGACAAGCAGAAAGGAACATACCCCTACGAGCTCCCAGAAAATGTACAACTCCAGCATATTTTCAGAGATAACAAGCCCTAACATGGAGAAAGAAAACAGGGCAACGTAACTGAAGAATACGTGGATCCTTTCATCGTCCTTCATATATCCCTTGGAATACACATTCACCAACAGGCTGACTAGCGTCACGATGACCAGCATCAGTGAATTTAAATTCGTTACTTCAAAACCCATGTTGAGCGTTATATCGCCCACTCTCAGCCAATCCAACTTATCCCAGGTATATCCTTCTACATTGCCGCCAAGACGCTCCACGAAGATCAGCAGCGCCACGATAAAGGAGGCAAGCATAGCGATAATACTGAAATAAATGCCAGCTTCTTTCATTTGACGCCCCATAGCCGTAAGCGCTAGAAAAGCAAGCAGCGGAAACAACGGAATGAGCCATGCGTATTGTGAATAGTCCGATACCATGTCCTTTTCAGCCTCCTAGCGCTTCATAGAATCCATTTCGGTGACATCCGTTGTCCCTTTGTTGCGGTATAGGGCAATCAGTATGGCAATCCCAACAGCCGCTTCAGCAGCAGCTACCGTAATATTAAAGAGAGAAAAAATTTGCCCCGTAAGTACAGGATGATCTCCAAGCTTCGAGAACGCCACCAGATTGAGATTAACGGCATTCAGCATCAATTCGATGGACAGGAGAACAATCACGCCGTTCTTCTTCGTCAATGCCCCGTACAGACCAATACAAAACAGAATCGCTGCCAGAGTCAGGTAGGGCGTAATAATCGTACCCATGTGCTAATCCTCCTCTCTCTTGGCAACCACAATAGCTCCGATAAAGGCTACGGTGAGCAGCACAGACATGATTTCAAAAGGAATCACATGCTCGTTATAGAGCAGCTTTCCGATTTCCAATGTGTTGTCTTTGCCTGCGTCCAGTGTGCCGCTTGCGGTAAATGTGGTTTTCTGAATGGCATAGAATAAAATGCCGAACAATCCTAATGCCCCGACAATCGCGAGACCCTCATGCCAAGGACGCCGAGGCTCTTGCTCTTCGCCTTGTCTGTGCTTGGTCATCATGATCCCGAAGATCATCAGAATAGAAATTGCACCGGCGTAGATCAGCACCTGTACAAAAGCTACAAATTCCGCTTCCAAAATCACGTAAAGCCCAGCCAAGCTGATAAAAGTCAGAGCCAGCGAAACAACCATATGAATCACTTTGGTAAAACTGATCATGAAGATCGCGCCGCCGATGGCCAGCAAGGCGAAGATAAAGAAGGCCCAGCTGGTGCCGCTCGATAAGATATCGCCGATTCCGCTAAACATCCTTTTTAGCTCCCCCTTTTGGCATGGCCGAGTTATTCTCTTGACGAATGTTTTGGTTATTATCATTGAGCCATTGCAAGTTCTTGAACAAATCGTCACGGCTGTAGGTGCTTAGCTCAAAGTTGTTGGTCATGACAATCGCTTCGGTCGGGCATACCTCTGTGCAGAGATCGCACAAGATACAAATTTCGAAATTGATATCGTATGTGTCGATGACCTTCCCTTTTTTCTCAGGGTCGGGATTCGCCTTACCGGTTAACGTAATGCATTCCGTCGGACAAATCCGTGCGCACTGATTGCAGACAATGCACTTCTCCGGATCAAAATGCTGAATACCGCGAAAGCGGTCCGGCATCTCAAGCGGTACATCGGGATATGCGTACGTAATTTTCTTTTGAGTCATGCTTTTGAACGTGACGCCTAAACCTTTCATTAAGCCCTTCATGATTAGCCCTCCTAAATCCTCCTGCTAGGTGAACCCGTTCACGGGGTCGCCTTTTTTCCTGTAATCCCAGTGGAAGTTCAAGCTTCTATGGTGCCCTGCTTAGCGTTACTTCCATCTGATGAGACTACGAAACAATTGCCATATAGATGGCCGTAACGAAAATGTTCACCAAAGCAAGCGGAAGCAGCACTTTCCAACCAAAGCCCATTAATTGATCGATGCGAACCCTCGGGAGCGTAGCACGGATCCAGAAGAGGAAAAAGACAATCAGCGAGAACTTCAGCAGGAACCAGATGACACCCGGTATGAAATCAAGAAACGGCAGGGGTGATTGCCAGCCTCCCAGAAAGAGAAGCGTGGTCAGCGATGCAATAACGAATACGTACACATATTCAGCAAGCATAAAGAAGGCAAAACGGAAACCGCTGTATTCCACGTGATAACCGGCAACGAGCTCGGATTCCGCCTCCGGCAGGTCGAAAGGCGTTCTGTTCAGCTCGGAAATACCGGCAATCACGAACACGACAAAGCCGATGATTTGCGGCAGGAAGTTCCAATGCCAGATGCCTCCAGCTTGATTATCTACAATCGTATGCAAATTCAGCGTGCCTGTCATCATAATGACGCCAATCACGGATACGACAAGCGGCACTTCGTAGCTGATCATTTGCGCAGCGGAGCGCATACCGCCTAGCAGCGCGTATTTATTGTTGGAAGCCCAGCCTCCGAGAATAATGCCGATGGTCGAAATGCCTGAGAGTGCCACATAGTAGAGCAGTCCGATATTTAAATTTGCATTGAACAGTTTATCGGAAAAAGGAATCGTCGCGATGATCGTGAACGATGGGATAAACGTAATAATCGGTGCCAAAATAAAGAGCTCTCTTTCCGCTTTACGCGGAATCGTATCTTCTTTAATGAGCAGTTTGGTCACGTCTGCAACGCTCTGTAGAAGTCAAGCGGACCGGTACGATTCGGACCGATACGCAGCTGCATCCACCCCAGAACCTTGCGTTCAAAATAAATCGCATATGTCACAAAGCCGAGTACGAGCAGCAGCATCACGATGCCCCAGAACAGGAAGATAAAAAAATTTGTCCAGGTCAAGCTTTCATTCAGCAGATCCAGCATCTATGCATCTACCTCCCCGACGACAATATCGATACCGCCCAGAATTGTGATGAGGTTTGTCATCGTTTCTCCTACGAGAAGCTTTGGCAGAATCTGCAGGTTCACAAAGGACGGCCTGCGGAACTTGAGCCGATAAGGCTCTTGCTTGCCTCGGGATATGATATAGCAGCCGATTTCTCCTCGTGGAGACTCGATCGCTGCATAGATCTCACCTTCGGCAGGACGCAGCACTCTTGGCACCTTGCCCATCGTTTCGCCTTCGGACGGGAACTGTTCCACCGCTTGCTCAAGAATTCTCAGCGACTGCTTGATCTCTTCCAATCTGAGGACATAACGGTCATAGCAATCGCCGCCACTACGCACAGGAACATCGAATTCAAAGCGGTTGTACAAGCTGTAGGGCTGCGTTTTACGCAAATCCCAATCGACACCCGTACATCTTAAATTGGCACCGCTCAATCCGTAGGCGATAGCTGTTTCCGCATCGTATTTACCGATCCCTTTGATCCGGGACAGGAAAATCTCATTGCCGCTGACGAGATCATCATACTCCTTCAGCTTGCCGCGCATATAGGGTACAAAATCGCGCACTTTCTCGATCCAGCCCTCAGGCGCATCCCATTTAACGCCGCCTACGCGCATGTAGTTGTAAGTAAGCCTTGCTCCGCAAAGCTCATTGAACAGATTAATAATAATTTCGCGATCCCTGAACGCATACAGGAACGGACTCATGGCACCAATGTCCAGCAAATAGGTTCCCCACCACACCATGTGGCTGGCAATCCGCTGCAGTTCCATGACGATCAAACGGAGAAATTCCGCTTTCTCGGGCACTTCAAGCTGCATGAGCTTTTCTACGGCGTGGACGAGCACGTAATTGTTGGTCATCGCCGACACATAATCCATGCGGTCCGTGTATGGAATGATTTGTGTATAATTCAGGTTCTCGGCTAGCTTCTCGGTTCCCCGATGCAGGTAGCCCATGACGGGAATGGCTTCTCGAATGACCTCCCCATCCAGCTTGACGATCACACGGAAAACCCCGTGCGTACTTGGATGCTGAGGACCGACGTTTAACAGCAGCTCTTCTGTCCGTAACAAATGCTACACCTCCGGGTCGAGCGGTTCGTAATCTTTGCGGAGCGGATATCCGACCCAATCGTCGGGCATCATGATGCGTCGTAAGTCGGGATGTCCCGGAAAATCAATACCGAGCAGGTCGTAAACCTCCCGTTCATTCCAATTGGCTGTCGGCCATACCGGCGTCACCGATGGAATGCTGGGCTGCTCGCGGTCCGTCTTGACTTTCACACAGTACTCGCGGCTGTTTTCCATTGAGAGCACGTGGTACACAACCTCCAGATGAGTCTCCTGATCGACGCCTGAAAGATTGCGCAAGTAGTCGCATTTCAATTCTTCATGCTCTTTGAGCGTCTTGGCCGCTTCCGGCCAATGCTCGCTATGTATCACGACGTAAGGACGATGTCCGTCCCTTTCGTTAATGAAGCTGTCCACGACAGCGCCTTCACCGGCGCTGTCGCCTTAAGAATCGCCACCAGCCGGTCTAGGATCGGCTGATTCGGCGACGGCTCTTTCGGCGCGGCAGGCTCCGCGTCCGCATCCTTGGCGGCACGCGCCGCCTGGCGGGCCGCTCTGGCTGCCGCGCGCTCTGCCGCGGCGTCTACTGCCCCCCGCTGGGCGCATCGCCTGCGGGCGCTGTTGCTTCCGCCGATGCAGCTTCGCTCGGCGCATCGCCTGCGGCTGCGGCGCGCGCCGCCTGGCGGGCCGCTCTGGCTGCCGCGCGCTCTGCCGCGGCGTCTACTGCACCCGCGCTCGGCGCATCGCCTGCGGCTGCGTCGGGCGGCCCCGGCAAGCTTGTCGGCTCGGCTAAGCCCGCTGATGCAGGCTCCCCCGCCTCAGCTGCCGGCTCACGGGCTGACGCCTCGGCAAGCTCCGCAGCCGGTGCGTCGCTCGGCTCGCTCGTCGTCTGTGCCGACGGGTCCGCCGCTTGTTTCTCTGCCGCTGCGTCCACCTCAGCCTGCGTCTTCGCGCTCAGCTGTGTATTGCTTGCTTGCGCCTCCGGCGGCATCTTGCCGATCTCTGCTGCTGCCTCGTCTAGCTCTTTCTTGTCGTCAACGGTTAACTCCGCATTTGATTCCTCGGCCTTCTGCGTGTCCTCCGCTTGCTTCTCTTGCTCGGCGCCTTGATGTCCTACTAGCTTCTTCTCTTGCTCATCGCTCACTGATGGATCACCTTCTTCCCGGTCTTCGCTTCATAGCGAATCTTCTCCTGGAGCTTATTGATTCCATAGATGAGGGCAGCCGGATTCGGCGGACAACCCGGGATATACACATCGACAGGGACAACCTGATCGACACCTTTTACAACGGAGTAGGATTTGACATAAGGTCCCCCAGCCGTTGCACATGAACCCATGGCAATGACCCATTTGGGCTCAGGCATCTGCTCATAAAGACGGCGCAGCAAAGGAGCCATTTTCTTCGTAACCGTCCCTGCTACAATCATCACATCAGATTGCCTAGGGGATGTACGGAAGATGACTCCGAATCGGTCTAAATCGTAGTGCGAACCGCCAGTGCCCATCATTTCGATCGCGCAGCATGCCAGACCGAACGTTAATGGCCAAAGGGAATTACTGCGAGCCCAAGCTTTCACTTGCTCCAGCGTTGTCATAAATACGTTGCGATTAAGTTCTTCCCGTTCCTCGGGGGATATGGATTCTAGACTGAAGTCCATTGCAGCACCTTCTTTTCCAAGCGTATATTAATCCTATGGCTAGCAAGGCTACAAAAATGCACATTTCCACTAAAGCAAATAATCCAAGCTGCTTATAAGCCACAGCCCATGGATACAGGAACACGGTCTCTACATCAAAGATGACAAACATTAATGCAAACAGGTAATAACGGATGTTAAACCGGATCTGCCCTTCACCGACAGGCTCGTTTCCGCTCTCATACGTCGTATACTTTTCCTCGGCAGGTTTATTCGGTCGCAGCAGCTTGCCCAAAGTGAGGGCTGCTATCGGAAGAAATATTGCCAAACCCAGGAAAATTGCTACAATTACATAATTATTTGTGTACATCATCCGAATGTAACCGCCTCCAATCTTATTTACCTTCGTTGTGACACCTTTTAAAATTGGTAATAATCACCTTCACAATTATAGCAAAAAGGTATTTTGGCGTCGATGACTATTTCCAAACGATCACCTCCGTATAATTTTTCCATAAAAATAGCCGATTATTCAATATATGCGGAGAGCCCGTTAAAAAGAAAGACTCCCTCTGCAAACGGTCATGCACGATTATGCATGAGTTTAAGCTACGTATAAACCTACTTATGAAAATAGGTTGCCGGCGATTACCCGATTTTGAGAACTATTTGTTATTCATTACGATATTCCCTCAGTCAATAGTTTCACCTCGGCGTGTGCCATCCGGTTATGAAAAAAGCCACCCCGGCATGGGATGAACCCAATACCGAGATGACTTTCACTGTCTTGCATTTATTTTCTTCCGGATACGTCGATCCGATTCAGTGCCCGCTGCAGAGAGGTCTCAGCACGCTTAAAGTCAACGTTCGCTTGCTTGTTGTCTTTCAGACGCTGCTCGGCACGCTCTTTAGCAGCCCGTGCACGTTCTACATCGATTTGCTCCGGCAGCTCGGCGCTTTCCGCCAAAATAACCACCTTGTCCTTGCGCACTTCCATGAACCCGCCATTCACTGCAACCAACTGGTCTTTTGCTCCTTGTTGTTTCACAGTAACCGACGCAATCTTTAATGGAGTGACAAGCGGAATGTGATTCGGCAGAATTCCAAGCTCCCCTTGAACGCCCTTCGCTACAATCATGTTCACTTGCTCAGCAAACACTTTGCGCTCAGGAGTTACGATTTCTAACAGGAATGTACTCACTTGGACTCCCCCTTCTTCGAGTTTTGCCTCGAAAGCATATGCTTATGCCTTACAGCGTTTTCGCTTTCTCGATTGCATCCTCGATCGTACCAACGTTGTGGAACGCCGGTTCAGGAAGGTTGTCGTGCTTACCTTCAAGGATTTCTTTGAAGCTGCGAACCGTTTCTTTAACCGGAACGTAAAGTCCAGGAATGCCGTTGAACGCCTCGGCCACGTGAAGCGGCTGGGACAAGAACAAGCGGAGACGGCGCGCACGGGTTACGACCAATTTGTCCTCGTCGGACAACTCATCCATACCCAAGATTGCGATGATATCCAAAAGCTCTTTGTAGCGCTGAAGGATTTGCTTCACGCCTTGAGCTACTTTATAGTGCTCTTCGCCAAGAATTTCTGGCGTCAAAATACGGGAAGAAGAAGCAAGCGGATCCACGGCAGGGAAGATACCCGCTGCTGCGATACTACGCTCCAAGTTCGTTGTAGCGTCCAAGTGAGCGAACGCTGTCGCTGGAGCCGGATCCGTATAGTCATCCGCAGGAACGTAAATCGCTTGAATCGATGTTACGGAACCTTTTTTCGTGGATGTAATACGCTCTTGCAATTGACCCATTTCTGTTGCCAGAGTAGGCTGGTAACCTACCGCAGATGGCATACGACCCAGCAAGGCGGAAACCTCGGAACCTGCTTGGGTAAAACGGAAGATGTTATCGATGAACAGAAGAACGTCTCTTCCTTCTTCGTCACGGAAATACTCAGCCATAGTCAAACCGGACAATGCTACGCGAAGACGCGCGCCTGGCGGCTCGTTCATTTGACCGAATACCATCGCTGTTTTAGAAATAACGCCGGATTCTTTCATCTCGTGGTAAAGGTCATTACCTTCACGCGTTCTTTCACCTACGCCGGCAAATACGGAGATACCGCCGTGCTCTTGTGCAATGTTGTGGATCAACTCTTGCATCGTTACGGTTTTACCTACACCCGCACCGCCGAAGAGACCAATTTTACCACCCTTTGCGTAAGGAGCCATCAGGTCAATAACTTTAATTCCTGTTTCCAGGATTTCTGCTTTTGTAGACAGATTTTCGAAAGATGGGGCTTCTTTATGAATTGGGCTGGACAATGTACGGTCTACTGTTTCAACACCGTCAATAGGATCTCCCAATACGTTAAATACGCGACCCAGAGTTGCTGCACCTACAGGTACTGTAATAGCAGCTCCTGTATCTGTAGCAACGGCACCACGAACGAGACCATCCGTAGATGACATCGCTACGCAGCGAACCAGGTTGTCACCGAGGTGAACCGCAGCTTCAACTGTCATCGAAGTTTGCTGGCCGTTCTCAGTCTTTTCAATTTTGATAGCATTAAGAATTTCAGGTAGATGTCCACGTTCGAACTCAACGTCGACAACAGGACCTGTGATATTCACAACGCGCCCTTTGCTCATGGTTTCCCTCCTAAGAGCTTTCCGTAAGGAAAGCTAACATCGTAAGCATTACTAAGCTTTGCTTTAGCAAAGCTAACTTCGTAAGAACTACTGAGCTTTCCGCTAGGAAAGCTTTCTTTCAACATATATCCGATCTCTGTATCACAGAGCTTTCACGTTCTATGCGTTGGCGCTTGCCCCTGCGACGATCTCCGAAATCTCTTGCGTAATCGAAGCTTGACGCGCACGGTTGTAAGCAAGCGTGTACGAGCTGATCATTTTCGTTGCATTCTTCGTCGCGCTGTTCATGGCTGTCATTCTCGCCCCGAACTCACTCGCTTTACCTTCAAGAACTGCGCTATAGATGAGCGTCTCCGCGTATTTAGGAAGAAGAACTTCCAATACGCCTTCTGGTGATGGCTCATACTCATAGCTTGCAGCGCTTGCCGTTCCAGCCACATTCTCCATAGGGAGAAGCTGTACCATAGTAGGAATTTGAGTAATCGCGTTTTTGAATTGGTTATACACCAAGAACAATTGATCGTAAGTGCCATTCTCGAAATTAGCTACGGCAGCAGCCGCAACCTGCTTGATATCCGAGAACTTGGGGGAATCCGGAACGCCTGTTACTTCTTCAACAATCGGAATTTGACGTTTATTGAAGAAGTTGCTTCCTTTACGGCCAATTACAAAGACTGCGTATTCGGAAGTCGACTTATGCTTCTCACGAATTTCCGTCATAACCTTACGCAATACGTTAGCGTTATAACCACCAGCCAGACCGCGGTCCGATGTAATAACCAGATAAGCGGTTTTCTTCACTTCACGGGATTGAAGCATAGGGTGCTTCACGCCTTTAGTACCCGCAGCAATACTGCCTACCACTTCCTTCAGTTTATCGGAGTAAGGGCGGGCTGCTTCCGCTGCCTGTTGGGCTCTTCTCAAATTCGCTGCAGCTACCATCTCCATAGCTCTGGTGATCTGCTTCGTGTTTTGAGTCGATTTAATCTGGCGTTTAATCTCGCGCATTCCTTTTGCCATACCTGCTCACCTCTCTTTTGAGGCTTTGAAAGCCTTGATTCGAAAGACCTGACCTCACGCGAACCGCTTGATCCCAGGCTTAACATGGCATACCTGATCTTCTCGCAAGGAAAAGCTCAGGTATACATGAATTATTCAGAAACTGCGAAGCTCTTTTTGAACTGTTGAATCGATTCTGCCAAAGCTTTGTCGTTATCCGCAGTCAGATCTTTCGTATCGCGAATGCTTTGCAGAATTTCTGGACGGTTGGAATCCAGGTAAGCCAAGAATTGTGCTTCGAAACGAGTCACGTCTTGAACCGGGATATCATCCAAATGTCCTTTTACTACGGAATACAGGGATGCAACTTGCTTCTCGAGGGAAAGCGGTTGGTGTACGCCTTGTTTCAAAATCTCAAGTGTACGAACCCCACGGTCCAAACGAGCTTTGGTTGCTCTATCAAGGTCAGAACCGAACGCTGCGAAAGCCGCAAGCTCACGATATTGAGCCAAGTCTACACGCAGTGTACCGGCAACTTTTTTCATTGCTTTCGTTTGAGCGGAACCCCCTACCCGGGATACAGAGTTACCAACGTTAACCGCTGGACGCTGACCGGAGTAGAACAAGTCGGACTCAAGGAAGATTTGTCCGTCCGTAATCGAAATTACGTTCGTAGGAATGTAAGCGGAGATATCGCCCGCTTGCGTCTCGATGAATGGCAGTGCCGTAATCGAACCGCCACCAAGTTCATCGTTCAGCTTCGCAGCGCGCTCAAGCAGACGGGAATGCAGGTAGAATACGTCACCTGGATAAGCTTCCCGACCTGGAGGACGACGGAGCAAGAGGGACAACTCACGGTATGCAGCAGCTTGCTTGGACAGATCATCATATACGATCAGAACGTGCTCGCCTTTGTACATGAAGTACTCAGCCATTGCGCAGCCGGAATATGGAGCCAGCCACAGCATTGGGGACGGCTCGGAAGCCGATGCAGTCACGACGATCGTGTACTCCAATGCGCCAGCAGCACGCAGCGTTTCAACAACGCCAACGACTGTGGATTGCTTTTGACCAATCGCAACGTAGATACATTTCACGCCGTTGCCTTTTTGGTTAATGATCGCATCGATGGCGATAGCTGTTTTACCTGTTTGACGGTCGCCGATAATAAGCTCCCGTTGTCCACGACCAACCGGAACCATCGCGTCAATCGCTTTGATACCAGTTTGCATAGGTTCATGAACGGATTTACGAGCCATAACGCCTGGAGCCATGTTCTCTACAGGGCGGAATGATGTTGTGTTCACAGGACCTTTGCCGTCTACCGGCTGACCCAGGGAGTTAACAACACGGCCGAGAAGTTCTTCACCTACAGGAACCTCCATGATCCGGCCTGTGCGCTTTACTTGGTCACCCTCACGAATGTCCGTGTAAGGTCCGAGAATAACGATACCTACGTTGCTTTCCTCAAGGTTAAACGCATAGCCCAGTACGCCGTTTGGAAACTCAAGCAGCTCTCCTGCCATTACGTTTTCCAAGCCGTGAGCACGAGCGATACCGTCACCGACTTGAATGACTGTACCTACGTCAACAACTTGCATATCGGATTTATAATTCTCAATCTGTTGTTTAATCAATGTGCTGATTTCTTCAGGTTTGATACTCAACGAACTTCACCCCTATTCTTACAGTGCTTATACTTGCAATCGAACGAATTATGCTAATGATTTAGCCAAACGGTCTAACTTGCCGGCAATGCTGCCGTCATATAAACGGTCGCCGATTCTCACTTGAATGCCGCCGAGCAGCTTAGGCTCGATTACATTGGTGACACGAATCGTTTTTCCGGTAATCTTGCTAAATTGGGCTGCAATTTCAGCTTGTTGAGCATCTGTCAGGCTAGCTGTGGAATATACCGTCGCACTCGCTTGTCCGAGCGCTTCATTGGCAATCTTGACATAGTCGCTGACTAGCGCCGACAAAATCGAAATTCTGCCTTTATCGATCAAGACCTGCAGCGTGTTCATGACCATCTCGGAAACTTTACCGCTGAGTGACTGCTTGAGCAGGTCTGTCTTGACGGAAGCTCCGATGTTCGGATGGCTTAAGAACTTCTGCAAATCTGCATTGTCCTTAATGGCACTACCTACAGATGTTAACTCTTCTTCGACTTGGGAGACTGCATTCTTCTCCTGAGCGACTTCAAAAAGAGCCTTGGCATAACGCTTCGCTACGACGATGTCACTCATACGTTGCCTCCTACCTCTTTGAGGTATTGCTCAACCAATTCTTCCTGTGACTTTTCGTCGATTTGCTTTTCAATAATTTTGGATGCGATCATAACGGACATCGCGCCCACTTGGCTGCGCAGAGCAGCAACTGCTTTATTTTTCTCCGTTTCGATATCCTTCAGCGCTTCGTCTTTCAGACGGCCTGCTTCTGCTTGCGCAGCATGGATAATCTCATCCGCTTGTTTGGAGCCTGTTTGTTTCGCTTGCTCGATAATGTCGTAAGCTTCCTTACGTGTTTGTTGAAGAGCTTGCTTCTGCTCCTCTAACAACTGATCAGCTTGCTTACGGCTGTTTTCTGCCGTTTGGATTTGATCTTTCACCAACTGTCTGCGTTTTTCCATCATCCCAAACAGAGGACCGAACGCAAACTTAGAGAGCAGGAGATACAAAATCAAGAACGCGATGATTTGTATAAAAAATGTGGACCATTCAATATGCAAGTAACGTCACTCCCTTCTGATAACGTAGGCAAAACGAAGGCGTGGAGGCTGCTTCGCCATCCCCGCCAAACGTATTTCTTAGGCAGCCCCGTAGAAAATGAATGCAAGAACGAGCGCAACGACCGGCATTGCCTCTACCAGACCGACACCGATAAACATTGTTGTTTGAAGCGTACCACGAAGTTCTGGTTGACGGGAAATACCTTCCAAAGCGCGACCTACGATCAAACCGTTACCAATACCTGCGCCAAGCGCTCCAAGACCAAATACGATTGCTGCTGCTACTAATGCCATAACTCCCATTGAGAAAATCCTCCCTTAAATTGAATTAGTTAGTTTATTAGATGACTCGAGACATCCCGAGGTAAATCTTGTTGCTTAATGTTCTTCTTCGTGGACCAATGTCTGCGAGATATATACCATCGTCAGCATTGTGAAAACGAACGCCTGAATAGCCCCTACGAACACACTAAAGCCCTGCCATACAAATAGAGGCGCAATTCCCCACCAACTAGCCCCGATGATGACAGATATCATAATTTCACCTGCGTAAATATTACCGTAAAGACGGAAAGCGAGCGTCAGCGGCTTGGATACGACCTCAATTAAATGAAGGATCAGCATAGCCCCTTTGTACTCAAAATAATGCGCAAAGTAATGCTTCGTGTTGCGGGTAATCCCCAAATAGTGACTGAGGAAGATAACGATAACGGTTAATGCTCCAGTTACGGCGATATCCGCTGTCGGCGATTTCCACCATGACACATGATCCTCGGTTACAATTGAGAACGGAAGTCCCAACATGTTACCTATGAAGATGTACATAATCAGCGTAAGACCGAGTGCGATAAACGGCTTGCCGTGCTTGGAACCGATTGTACTTCCGATAATTCCTTCGACAAACTCGATCGCCCATTCCATGAAGTTTTGCAGCTTGGACGGATTGTCTACCGAAGCTCTGCTCGCTCCGCAATAGCAAGAATCAAGACAAGAATCGTCGTAATGACAATCATCAATAACGCTGCCGCATCAAAATGAATGCCCATCCATTCAAACTCTGGTGCATGATGTTCCATGTTTTCCATTTTCACCCCTTTCAACAGTTGGTCTTACTTCCTTGACTTTTTAATAGAAAGAATACCCAATACAATTGTTACCAATTGTACGAAAAAGTATCCGGCAACCGTTGTCGTCAAAGCGACATGCTGCGGATATCGAATGGCGATAATCCCTGCCAACGCCGCAATGGCTGCCCTTGTCAAAAAGCCAATGTTTACTTTGCGTCCCTTCTGTTCCACAACAGCTGCGGACATCTTAAAGATTTTCCAGGCTAAATAGCGGGCATTGATCATACTGACAATTGAGCCGAGCATGATACCGGCCACATACACCCTGTAATCTACAAGCAGTGCCCAAGCCGCCAGACAAAAGGAGAGAAAGAAGAGAAATACATTTTGAACCGTTTTCAGATGGGCTGAAAAATCATCCATTATAGCCCTCCGTACTGCTTTATCATGAGGTAAATGCTTCCGACAGCAGCCCCTAGCCCTAACAGAAATCCGCCCAGCAGCCAAAACTGCCCGCCTAACGTATGGCTCAGCCATTCGCCGAACCAGTAGCCGGCCAACAAACATACGACAAGATCGATACCGATTGCACTGGTCAAGGCAGCCGCCCGCCATGGATTATCCTTGGGATCTGGCTTATTCATCGCATTCCTCCTGAGAGCCTCCCTCTAGGGAAACTCGTAGCCTAGGCTGAATCCTCATTTATTGTAACGAAGCGATGCAAGGTTTGTCAATTGAGGAAACTCCTAATGTTCGCATTGCGCAAACGCCTTAGAGCCTTGCGGCTCTAGGGTTTGCCGATTTTCAAACCAAACAGTCGAACTGTACGCTGTAGCGTTTGTCATGATTTTGTCACGGTTGGAACGGGGCCGGGCGTTCGCTCGTTCTTCCGAAGTGGTGAAGGATCGCCTGAACAATGCGCTGAGAGGCTTTTCCGTCCCCGTAAGGATTAGCTGCCTGACTCATTTTATTGTATAAATTTGCATCCGTCAGCAAGGCCCGTGTACGTTCATATACCTTCTCCTCGCTTGTTCCCACCAGCTCCAGAGTGCCTGCATCAATGCCTTCAGGACGCTCCGTCGTCTCACGAAGTACTAGTGCCGGCACGCCGAATGAAGGTGCCTCTTCTTGAATACCGCCGGAATCGGTCAAAATCATATGGGTATGCGGATAAAAATTATGAAGCTCGAACACATCAAGCGGATCAATCAGTTTAATTCTAGGATGATCGCCTAAAATCTCATGAGCCGGCTCTTTAACGGCTGGGCTTGGGTGAACAGGATACACAATGGCGATATCCTCGAATTCATCGGCAATCCGGCGCACAGCTCGGAAAATTTGTCGATGCGGTTCGCCTTGCGACTCTCGGC
This sequence comes from Paenibacillus hexagrammi, assembly GCF_021513275.1. Taxonomy (NCBI): domain Bacteria; kingdom Bacillati; phylum Bacillota; class Bacilli; order Caryophanales; family Paenibacillaceae; genus Paenibacillus; species Paenibacillus hexagrammi. The sequence goes on from NZ_CP090978.1 coordinate 6,068,391, forward strand.
GGTGGGCTGTCATTAGGATCAGTTTGCGGCCTTGCGCCCAATCCAGAATCGGATGCTGGAAGTCCTTCTGAACCGTATATTGGAACACATCCGTTACTGTGTTGCCTGTAATGTAGATGCGATCCTCCGGTTTGTTCTCTTTGCGCAGGCTGCTCGCCGATAGATCCGTCGGGGCAAAATGCAGATCGGAGAGTACACCCGTCAACTGGCGGTTCATCTCTTCCGGATACGGGGACATCTTATTCCAAGTCCTGAGGCCCGCTTCTACGTGGCCCACTTGAATCTGCTGCAGAAACGCCGCATAGCTGCCCAAGAATGTCGTCAACGTATCGCCATGGACCAGAATCAGGTCCGGCTTCGTTTCCTGAAAGACCGGCTCCAGTCCTTGCAGCACGCGGATGGTGATTTCGTTCAGCGTCTGGCGGTCCTTCATGACATTCAAGTCGAAATCCGGCTTAATCTTGAACAGATCGAGTACCTGATCCAGGATTTCGCGATGCTGTGCTGTTACGCATACGAGCGATTCAATATGCTCAGGATGCTTCTCCAGCTCTAGTACGAGCGGAGCCATTTTAATAGCTTCAGGTCTTGTCCCAAAGATCGTAATGATTTTCAAACGCTTCATCGGTTCTTACTCCCCCACTCTTATTTCGTACCGAACAAACGGTCCCCTGCATCTCCAAGACCAGGAACAATATAGCCATGATCGTTCAGATAATCGTCTACAGCCGCCACGTAGATGTCCACGTTTGGATGCTCATTTTGCACGGCTTTAATGCCTTCCGGCGCTGCAATCAGGCACATCAGCTTGATCTGCGTGCAGCCTCTGCGTTTTAGCACTTCAATTGCTGCATTCGCCGAGCCCCCGGTTGCCAGCATCGGGTCAATGACAATCAGCTCCCGCTCCAGGACATCCGTTGGAAGCTTCACATAGTACTCCACCGGTTGAAGTGTCTCCGGGTCGCGGTACAAGCCGACGTGTCCGACCTTAGCTGCAGGAAGCAGCTTAAGAATGCCGTCTACCATCCCTAGACCTGCACGCAGAATTGGGATAAGCCCCAGCATTCTGCCGGAAATAATACGGCAATCTGCAGTCGTCACTGGCGTCTTCACCTGTACGTGCTCTAGCGGGATATCGCGGGTAATCTCGTAAGCCATTAGCGTCGCGACTTCGTCTACGAGCTCGCGGAAGTCTTTTGTATTCGTATTTTCATCACGAATATATGTAAGTTTGTGTTGGATAAGCGGATGATCACAGATAAATACTTTCCCCATAATTTGTTTCCTCCTGAAAGCTTTCTACATAAGCGTAAACCGTTATTTACGCAAATCTTATCCATTATATCATATGTTATCCAACTTATCCTCTACAAAACCTGCCTATTCTATTCTTCTTATTACAGAGCAAAAAAAGAGCCGGCTCATCGATCGAGTCAGCTCTTATTTATGGAGATCTATGAAATTAGTAGCTCAAACCTGGGTAAAGCGGGTACTGAGCTGTCAAATCTTTCACCATACCGCTTGCTTTTTCCAAAATAGCTTCATCCTTCGGATTTTTCAGTGTCATGCCGATGACTTTAGCAATTGTCTTCATCGCTTCAGCATCCATGCCGCGGGAAGTCACTGCTGGCGTACCCAAACGGATACCGCTAGTGATAAACGGACTTGTAGGATCGAAAGGAATTGCATTTTTGTTCGCTGTAATACCGATTTCGTCCAGTACATGCTCTGCATCTTTACCTGTGATGTTCAGGTTGCGCAGGTCAACGAGCATCAAGTGGTTATCCGTACCGCCGGAAACCAGGTTAATGCCTTCCGCTTGCAGGGACTCAGCTAGAACTTGAGCATTGCTGACGACTTTCTTCGCATACTCTTTGAATTCAGGCTGCAAAGCTTCGCCGAAGGATACGGCTTTAGCTGCGATGGTGTGCATCAATGGTCCGCCTTGGGAGCCAGGGAATACCGCTTTATCGATCGCTGCCGCCCAGGATTTGCGGGTCAAAATCATACCGCCGCGAGGACCGCGAAGCGTTTTGTGCGTTGTTGTTGTAACAAAATGCGCGTGTGGCACTGGGTTTGGATGCAAGCCTGCAGCTACGAGACCTGCGATATGTGCCATATCTACGAAGAACAATGCGCCTACATCGTTAGCGATGGAAGCCAGTGCTTCGAAGTCGATGATACGCGGATACGCGCTTGCGCCCGCTACGATCATGCGAGGCTTATGTTTGAATGCCGCTTTGCGGACATCGTCGTAATCAATGCGGAAATCTTTTTCGCTAACGCCGTAAGCAACGAAGTTGTACAGGATACCGGATGCGTTAACCGGGCTGCCGTGAGTCAAGTGGCCGCCGTGCGCCAGATTCATACCCAGGACGGTATCACCATGATTCAATGCTGCCAAGTATACCGCCATATTAGCTTGGGCACCGGAGTGAGGCTGCACGTTCGCATGCTCAGCACCGAACAATTCTTTCGCGCGGTCACGTGCAATATCTTCTACGACATCGACGTATTCACAGCCGCCGTAGTATCTTTTGCCTGGGTAGCCTTCCGCATATTTATTGGTAAGGACCGTACCCATTGCTTCCATTACAGCTTCGCTGACAATGTTCTCGGAAGCAATCAATTCAATTTTGTCGCGCTGGCGACCTAGCTCAAGGTTCATCGCTTCCGCGATTTTTGGATCCTGCTTGCTCAAAAAATTCGTAGACATGTTAACATTCCTCCCTAGTTATATCTATATCTTCTTTCAACAATCCGATTGGGGTGATGCTCCTTGATATTGCCGTCCTGCCGCTTCCTCGGTATAAACCGCACGCATGCCGCCGATCAGCTTAGGTCTTGCATAAGCCATCGTGACATAGGCATGACCAATGTGCTTCACGGGCGGTCTGACTGGCACGGCTACACGGCGTACATGCATGCCGATCAACGTACTGCCGATATCGATGCCCGCGTGAGCTTGAATCGTTTCTACTGCAACAGCTTTTTCAAAGTGGCGAAACGCATAGGACGCCATAGCGCCACCGGCCTTCGGTACCGGAATCACCGACACTTCTTCCAAATGCGGGTACAAGGCAAGTGTTGCCTCATCAATAACAAGAGCCCGGTTCAAGTGTTCACAGCATTGGAATGCAGGATGAAGTCCAAATTCCCGGCATACAGCCTGTACGGTTTGGAAGATTGGCTGTGCCACATCCAAGGTCCCGGAAGTTCCGATGCGCTGCCCTACGACTTCACTCGTACTCGTGCCAACAACCAGCAGCTGCCCCGGCTTCAGTCCTCCTGCTTGCACCAACGCACGAAGATTCGCTTCTACACCTTCAGCCACACTTTCAAGAATGGAATCGGACATAGGGTCGCCTCCTGCCTTAGGGATGCAGAGTAAAGCGGTCTTCGATCTTCTGAACCTTGTTAATCCGATTTTGGTGACGAACGCCTTGCGAGAACTCCGTTTCCAGCCAAATCTTTACGATTTCTTCAGCAACGCCAGGCCCGATTACACGCTCACCAAGCGCGAGTACATTCGTATCGTTGTGCTCACGAGTTGCTTTAGCTGAGAATAAATCGTGAACTAGTGCACAGCGGATGCCGGGAACCTTGTTCGCAGCGATCGACATGCCGATTCCTGTACCGCAAATGAGAATACCTTTATCCGCTTCACCGGCAACAACCTTCTCGCAAACTTCCAACGCATAGTCGGGATAATCCACGGAATCTGCGCAGCTGCAGCCGTAATCTATAACCTGGTGGCCCAAAGATTCAATAAAAGGAATGATAACATCTTTCAAACGATACCCTGCATGATCCGCACCTAATGCAATTTTCATCGGTAAACGCTCCTTTGTTAAGTAACTTGCCCTTCCTATTATAGCCTAATGTCCACCAGAAAACGAAAAAAAGAGCAGGATACGCGGAACTCCGCGTATTGCTCTTTTGCCCAGGCGACCGGCCGTATAACCCGATGCTCCATTGTGGTTGCTCCCACTCGTCGCCAGTTACATCAGGTCTTGCTTGTTATCATTATTTTAACGCATTCCTTCACACCTGTAAAGATGGTTCCGCTGTGCACCTGTAATTTAAGACTTTGAGCGGGACTGCCATTCACGAATCTTAGGGATCAGCTTATCGAGAAATTGATCAATCTCTGCGGCTGTCTCCCGGTATACCTCAATGGGTCCTCCGAAAGGATCGGAAATATCATAGTCGGGGGCCTGCAGGTCAAGCATCATATATCGCTGGCGTTCTTCATCTGTAATCGGCTCGGATAGGGCTTGCTTCAATTGAAGCTCGCTAATGAGCTTTTCCCGCTCTTCTACCACCTGGATTACCTTCGGGTCATCCTCAACGTACTCTTTTAGTGTATACGTTTTTTTCAACGGCATCCGGAAATCGTTGGATCACATTGCGCTTATGGCCAACGGTCATCGTTAGTATGAGATCTGCCCATTCGACTTCTGAGGCTTGGACAGCCAGAGAACGGATGGTATCCTGAAACCCGCTTCCTGCAAAATAGAGGCGCTGTTCGCCGAAATATCCCCTCCGGTGAATGCCGATACGCCAGCAGAACGGACCTCAGCCGCAAGTCCTTCTTTTTGCACCTTGATACGCAGCAACCCTTCCGCGAGTGGACTTCGGCACGTATTTCCTGTACAGACAAAAAGAATTCGCAACTTGATCACTCCTTACCAAGCTTTCCTGATGAAAGCATAATTCGATTGCAGTTGCCATTTCTTGCAACCACTGCATCTTTATATTGTATCACAGCAGAAATTTGATCCCAAACGCGAGAAGAATCAGTCCGCCAAAGGCTTCTCCATATTCACCAACCCAATTGCCCACCCGTCTGCCGAGCAGAAGTCCCGCGATGGACATGAGTCCTCCGAACGCCCCGAATATGAGTACAGTGAGAACAATATCAGAAGCAAACATCCCCAGGGAAACACCTACGGACAAGGAATCGATACTCACACTCAGTGCAAAAAGCGTAAGTCCCCATAACGTGCTGTGATCGAATGAGGAGACGTCTTCTCCTCTCAAAGAGCTGTATACCATATGAGCGCCTAATAAAATAAGCAAACAGCCTCCTGCAGCTGTCGCTACATTACCGAGCAGCGAGCTCGCATAGTGCCCCATGAACATCCCCATTAAAGGCATAATGACATGAAAAATGCCGATGACGATGCTAATTTTGAGAATATCGAGCAGGCGCACACCTTTCATCCCAATGCCGATGCCCAGTGAAAATGCATCCAGCCCCAAGGCGATGGCCATGATGATAATCGTCAGCAGTTGTCCTAATTCCATTGATGTTGCAAACATGCCCGAACCCCCTGTCCACGTTTTCTTTCCCAAGATATGCGGACAAACAGGGATTCATGCTAGCTATACTTGCACAAGGCTATGGCCGGCTGCTTTGTACATCCGGTTCATGATCGCCTGGCCTAGCCCCTCTTCCGGACAAGCCTCAGCATTCATATAGGTTATACCTTCCGTATCAAAACGCCTTAACGCTCCGTATAGCTCCCGCGCAATCGTCTCAGGACGTGAAAGACTGCCGCAGGCTATAACAAGATCAGCCTGATACCAAGCAGCGTGTTCCTCATAGGTTAGAACACCCGTTCTCATTCCTTGTAGTTTGGCAGCATCAAGGTCCTGCTGAATCCAAGCGGCGACAGCCTGCGGCGTGTCTCCCATTACAATTTGCATGGCGCCTTGCGGAGCGTAATGCGTGTATTTCATTCCTGGAGCTCGTGGCGCTTCCGATTCATGCAGCGTTTCCTTCTGGGGTTCGTGAACCACCTTACCGGGAAGTGCAGCACGGAGCGATTCAGCCGTTATCCCGCCAGGCCTAAGAATATATAATTCGTTATCATCCACCATCTGGATGACGGTCGATTCAACGCCCACCCCAGTGGGTCCGCCATCAAGCAGACCTCCGATCTTCCCCTCCAAATCCTCTCTCACATGCACAGCCAACGTAGGGCTTGGACGGCCAGAGCTGTTAGCGCTCGGTGCCGCTACTGGACATCCCGCTTCCTTCAACAGCTCCAAGGCAACAGGGTGATCGGGGATGCGGATGCCGACAGTCGAAAGGCCTGCTGTTACCAAAGGTGAGAGGACTCCCTCTTTCACAGGAAAAACAATCGTCAGAGGCCCCGGCCAAAAGGCCTCCATCAGCCGCCGGTGTGAAGATGTAATTGCAGATGCGGCCACCAAATCGTTCAATTGCCGGATATCCGCAATATGCACGATCAAAGGATTGTCGGAAGGCCGTCCTTTTGCTTTATAAATTTGATCAACGGCTTTGGTGTTGGTAGCATCGGCTCCTAATCCATATACCGTTTCAGTAGGAAAGGCCACGGTTTCTCCCTCACGGAGAAGCTTCGCAGCCTGAGTTATACAATCCGGGTCAAGTGCTCCAACTTCCGAAGCCCTTGCTGTCCAATATTGGGTCACGTTGGTACCATCCTTACTATCAGCAGCTTGCTCAGTATCATAGGATTAACTGAACCAAGATGCTACTTTTTTAAGCATTTCCCACAGGAAGAACTTCACTTCCGTTTTAGGCTTTGCGTTATCAGATGCTCCTTTTACCTCGCTGCCTTTATCTGCATCGGAGGCTTTATCACTTTTCTTAGCAGCAGTCTTGCTGCTTTCAGCTTTTGCAGACTTACCATCCGCTTTCGCAGCTGCCGCCATTTTAGCATCGCTAGCTTCTGTTTTGGCGACTACTTCTGCTGTTGTTGCAACCGCTTCGCCGGATACCGAATCCACGAAGCAGAGCGGCGGAAACAATACGCACCACCAGTTTTGTCCTTGACCGCTGCCGATGATAATACGGAGAGCCTCATAATCTCCTGCCGGATAAACAACATTACCATACAGCTTAGTCGGGAACGGAACAACGCCCAATTCAACGGAATGTGTGTAGGTGTAGCCGCGTTCTTCGATCATTTGACCTACCAGCTTATCAAACTCCGGCAGATGTGCTCTAACTACAGCTCTAGCCTCATCCAACGTATGCGGGCCCACGACCCACTCCTGCATGCGGGCGATGACGGCATCGCGAATCTCTCTTTTTAGCGCTTGGTCCTGAGCAGAATCAGAGTTAGCAAGAATGCGCAAACGGATAGAATCTTGCGGAATCTCAGAAGCTACTACAGCCGCATTCGTGCGGTTTGAATCCCAACAAGCCATAAGAACAATAAGTGCAAAAGCCACGAATAATAAATGTTTATAAGAACGGTTCACTCTCTTCACCATTAGGAAAAGCCCCTTTCTCTTCGCTTCTACCTTCCATATCAGACAGTATGGGCAAAAAAGAGAGAGGCTAAACCTAGTAATCTATTATTTTTTTATTTTTGATAGATGCTAGTGAGAGAGTGTGAGTTTTATCTGAAGTTTGTAGTAATTCGGTGAGCGGTTGAGCGTCTTTTGTACATACGCTGCGGGCATGGGATCGAGTGCTTCAAGGATTGGCCCAGCCGTGTAGTGGCGGACCTCTTTCAAAAATTTACGCAGCACTATGTTGCGTTCCTTATTCAGCTTCTCCTCATGATTGCTAGGCAGTAGGCTCTTCATGCTAGACCTAACTCTCTCGCCGCCAGGCATACAGTCGATCAATTCACTTAGACTGTAATACAGCACCCCGACGCACATGAAACAAGACACACATTTGTGCAGCTAACAAATGAGGCCGGTCAACTTATGAACGAATTGAAGTTGACGAGAATAATCTCTACAGCAAGTTCTACTAGACTCTGCCAAAGCAGGGCTTCGTCTACACAAGCTCCGGGTCGCGCAGCGCAATCACATGGCGCTCGATCCCCGCGAGATCCTTCACGATGCGGATCTCGCGCCAGTCGGCGGCTTCACGCAGCATAGCCGCCACATCCCCCGCCTGCCGGATGCCAACCTCGAATCCGACCACCGTCGGGATTCGCGGCAGCTGAGGCAGCTGCTGTATCATGCGGCGGTACAGGTCCAGCCCTTCGGGACCGCCGAACAAAGCCGTGTGCGGCTCATAGAGCCGCACCTCGGGCATCAGCGACGGCAAATCGCCGTCGGGGATGTAAGGCGGGTTGGACACCAGGATGTCCGGTGCCAACCCGCTCTGGATCCAAGGCTCGAGGAGGTCGCCCTCGAGCCACTCGATGCGCGCAGCGACGCCGTTACGCTGCGCATTGGCACGAGCCATCTCCAGCGCTGCCGCGGAGATGTCGCTGGCCGCCACGCGCCACGCCGGGCGCGCGTGCGCGATCGTCACCGGGATGGCTCCGCTCCCGGTGCCTACATCCGCAAGCAGCGGAGCGCCTTGCGGGAAGAGGCGCGAGCCCTCGTGGAGCACTGCCTCCACGAGGAGCTCGGTCTCCGGCCGCGGGATCAGCACCGCGCCGCTCACGGCAAAAGGAAGGCCGAAAAACTCCTGCTCGCCGGTGATATACTGCACCGGCTCCCCCGCGGCCTTCCTCTTGATCAGCTGGCGCCAGCGGTTCGCCAGCTCAGCAGGGAGCTGTTCCTGCCAGCGGAACAGCAGCTCGGTGCGGCTGCAGCCCAGCAGGTGCTGCATCAGGAGTTCTGCGCAGGCGGCTGCTTCCGCCACGCCCTGCGCCGCTAAAAAAGAAGAAGCCTCAACATAGGCTTCTCGAATCGTTCCAGCAGTCGGCATCAGATCGCCTGCTCCCCTTTTTCCAACAGATCGGACTGTGCCGCAATCGTAAGGGCAGATACGATCTCATCCATATCGCCGCTCAAGACCGTTTCCAAGCGATGTAACGTAAGGCCGATACGATGATCGGTTACACGGCTTTGCGGGAAGTTGTACGTGCGGATCCGCTCACTGCGGTCGCCCGTACCTACTTTGCTTTTCCGCTCGCCGGCATACTTCGCTTCTTCTTCTTCGCGCATTTTATCGGAAATCCGTGCGCGAAGCACGCGGAGTGCCTGCTCTTTATTGGAGTTTTGCGATTTGCCATCCTGACAGGTAGCAACAATGCCTGTTGGCACATGCGTAACGCGAACCGCAGATTTCGTTGTATTAACGGACTGACCACCCGCTCCACTGGAACAGAACGTATCCACGCGAATGTCCGCATCGTGAATTTCAATTTCTACTTCTTCCGCTTCGGGCATGACCACAACCGTCGACGTGGACGTATGGATCCGTCCGCCCGATTCCGTTACCGGAATACGCTGTACGCGGTGAGCGCCGCTCTCGAACTTCAGCTTGCTGTAAGCGCCTTTGCCCGTAATCATGAAGATAATCTCTTTAAATCCGCCCAAGTCGTTCAAGCTGGCATCCAGGACTTCGGTCTTCCAGCCTTGCGAATCCGCGTAGCGTGTATACATGCGGTATAAGTCGCCCGCAAACAAAGCAGCCTCGTCGCCGCCTGCAGCGCCGCGGATTTCCACAATGACGTTTTTATCGTCGTTCGGGTCTTTTGGCATCATCAAAACTTTCAGCTTCTCTTCCAGCTCTGCAGCTCGTTCGCTGAGTTCCTCGATCTCCATTTTGACCATTTCGCGCATCTCGTCATCTAGCTTCTCATTCTGCATAACCTTTGCATCTTCGAGCTGTTCAGTAACTGTTTTATACTCCTGATAAGCATCGTAAGCTTCCTGAAGATCCGATTGCTCCTTGGAATACTCCCGAAGCTTCTTCGTGTCGCTGGTTACATCAGGATCACACAAAAGCTCGCTTAACTTCTCGTAGCGATCCGCTACTGCCTGAAGTCGATCTAACATCCGGACCACTCCTTTTATAGGTTTTTCACTATTTTACACATTGAAACGGAAATGCATGACATCGCCGTCTTGTACGACATATTCTTTACCTTCCAAACGCAGCTGTCCTTTTTCCTTCACAGCATTCATCGATCCGGCAGCCATCAAATCATCGTAAGACACGACTTCCGCACGGATAAAGCCGCGCTCAAAATCCGAGTGAATGACGCCCGCCGCTTGCGGAGCCTTCATTCCTTTGCGGATTGTCCATGCTCGTACTTCCTGCACCCCGGCAGTAAAATACGTGTATAAGCCGAGCAGTTTATAAGCTGCTTTAATCAATCTATTCAAACCGGACTCCTGAAGTCCCAGCTCTTCAAGGAACATCGCTTTTTCCTCGTCTTCCAGTTCAGCGATTTCGGATTCCACCTTCGCACTGATTGGAACGACCTCGGCATTCTCTTGCGCTGCGAATTCCTTAACGATTTTCACATACTGGTTATCATCAGCCGTTGCTACCTCGTCTTCGCTTACATTCGCTGCATACAGCACGGGCTTCATTGTGAGCAGATGGAGATCACGGACAATGAGTTTATCGTCATCGCTCAGATCCATGCTGCGCGCCGGTTTGTCTTCATACAGCGTTTCTTTAATACGCTCAAGCACTTCTACTTCAGCCGCAACTTTCTTGTCGCCGCCCTTCAAATTCTTACGGGAACGCTCCAGCTTTTTCTCAACGGAATCGATATCCGCCAGAATCAGCTCCAGATTAATCGTTTCGATATCGCCGATCGGATCTACTTTCCCGGATACATGCGTAATATTCTCATCCACAAAGCAGCGAACGACATGCACGATCGCATCAACTTCACGAATATGCGCCAAAAACTTATTTCCAAGCCCTTCGCCCTTGCTCGCGCCCTTCACTAAACCCGCAATATCGACGAATTCGAAAGCGGTCGGAACAATGCTCTTGGGCACTACAAGTTCCACCAGCTTCCGCAGTCTTTCGTCCGGCACTTCCACTACACCGACATTCGGATCAATCGTACAGAACGGATAATTCGCAGATTCTGCTCCCGCCTGTGTTATTGCATTAAACAAAGTCGATTTGCCGACGTTCGGTAGACCGACGATTCCTGCTTTCAACGCCATTGCCGTTCACAACTCCTTAATGTTTGAAAATATCCTCATTTATTATATAGCACTTGTCAATCAAAAAAAAGCCCGCTATCTTAGCGGACCCCGGATCCCATATCCGTGACTTTTTTCATTTTAACATCTTTTTTCTGAACAAAATAGGCCTCGACTTGATTCTTTAAGATGAACGCTCGAAGTGCGTTTGTTTTAGCATCAGGTACATTGATATATCTGGCGCCGTAGTAAATTCCGGTATCTTGCGTTTCTCGTCTAACTACTTCTGTTAGGCAGGAAATGGAGAATCCGAGCAAGAGCTCTAATTCAAGGTGTGCGGTTGTGTCCAGATGAATATTATCATCCACTGTAAATCCAACACCGCTCAAGCTAATATTTTTGATGTTGATACTTACCGGGCGTTCAAACTGATGCTTCCTTCTTTGTATATCATGCAAGCCGTGCAGCAAGCCGCCTTTTACAATCTCAATTCGTGGGAATTCCCGCTTCTCGGTAAATTTCTTTCGATTATCTGGAGGATTTATAACAATAATGGAACCATGGTCCTTGGCTACAACAGAGGTGTCGAACACAAAGAGTCCTGATTTAGTGTAGATGGTGACTTTAATCTTGTCCCCGAGCTGGAAGATATTATATTGTGGGAGCTCAATCTCGATGATATCTCCCAATACGTAGGTGATCACTCCTGTGGCTACAAAATCCCTTTTGTCCAAAACCGCCTTACTATCTATTAAAATCTCTGCGTCATTGCCTTCTTTACTACCATAATACTTCATTGGTTCAAATCTAGACTCCCTGTTCGATAACATCATGCCACATCCTTTCAGCATTGTTATTGGATATAAAAATAGACTCCCCCTGATAACTATCCCAGGAGCAGCCTATTACCAAAATCGATACCTCCAGATTTTCGGTAACCAGGCTGTCATAGCTCCTTGATGGAACGTTAGACCCTCAGCTTTGCGTCCTTGTCTTTCGACAAGTTTGCCATTATCGAATCTATTTATTGATGTATATAAAGACCTATTCTTAGACCTAACAATACTCTTATACCCTGTAGGCGAAAAGACCTACTATATGTAATTATTAGTATATTCACTTTGTCTCTCATTATCAACTAGGTTTCACCATGTTTTGCTAAAAAATTTCATTTTTTTAAGCTTAATTTACGGAATGCTATGTTGATAACTTGATTCCATGACAAGATGCCCCTACAATAAGAGCAACTATCCACAAAATAGTACGTTATCCACAAAGTTGTCCACAGATTGTTAACAACGAATGCCTGTTCGACTTTTTATGCACATGTGGACAATGAGTCTGAAAGAGAGGTGCCCCCTGTGGATGAACTACTTGAACATACCTACTGGATGAATGAAGCCATACAAGAGGCTTTTAAAGCAGAGGCCCTTGGCGAGGTGCCTATTGGGGCTATTGTCGTACATCAAGGAGAGATTATAGGGCGGGGCTATAACCTCCGAGAAACTTCTCTGGATCCCACTGCCCATGCAGAAATGATCGCTATTCGCCAAGCAAGTGAGCATCTGCAAGCATGGAGGCTGTTGGATTGCAAGCTGTATGTGACCTTGGAGCCTTGCCCCATGTGTGCGGGAGCGATCGTACAGTCCCGGGTGCCGCAAGTGATTTATGGAACTACCGATCCCAAGGCCGGCTGTGCAGGAACGCTTATGAATTTACTTCAAGAGGAGCGGTTCAATCATCGTGTAGATGTCATTAGCGGTATATTGCAGGAGGAATGCTCATCCATGCTCACGCAATTTTTCCGGAAGCTGCGCAGCAGTAAAAAGCAGCCGCCTGTATGAGGTTGCATCACGGCTTGCCTTCGTGCTATCATAATCCTTGCTTATGCGCCCGTAGCTCAGCAGGATAGAGCGACAGTTTCCTAAACTGTGCGTCGCGGGTTCGAATCCCGCCGTGGCGCGTCTTGTGGTTTTGTATCCTCTTACGTTATTACGTAGGAGGTTTTTTGTTATATCTAAAGACCTAATTTGGAGAAAAATTGTCGTATAGCGCTTCCAAAATACTTGTGTTATTATATGTAAATGTAACACTACAGGAAATTTTTTGAACAATAGGAGACTACTGTGTCTATTTTATTCATTATTGCGATCTGTCTAGGGATTCATCTCTTTCTTCAAGATGAATCGAATTGCAAAGAAGAGTACTGGACAGAAGAACTCGTTGACTTTCGATATCCTGATACTAAGTAAATCAAGAGATACACAAAACAGCGCCAAGAGCAGCTTTATAGCCGACCTTGGCGCTGTATGTTCTTGGCATAATCTATTACTTTTTTTCACTTCCGAAACATATACCTCATAGGCTTCTCGCGCATTACCAGCTGCAATTTCCACGATTTCATATTTTTTTTCGCCGATCATAATCGCATCTTCCACAGCAGGAATCGGATCTCCTAGATAAATCGTACCGAGGTATTCGTTATTTTTCTTAAGACGGAAATTACATCTATATTGCTGCTTCGTCATCCTAATTCCTCCTGAGCTCATATGCTTCAAGTTACCATATCAGATAGCTTGTGACAACATGTATCTTGAGTTACAATAACAAGTAGCGAAGTTATGTTCGAACGGTTGGTTACATATTAAACAAAGGGATTACGCCTTATAGGTTGGCGATCCCTTTGTTTTTTTGTGACATATTCAGTATCCCCTATGCCAAGCCGCAGCAAACCAACATTAGGATCAATCGTTCATGACCAGTAAGGAGAGGAGCACGATTCCATGAGTCAGATACCTGCAAATCGTTCTTATCGTATTCCGTTATTTTGTATCGTAACTTTATTATTTTGGATGTCCATGTACACCAGTGTGCCCATCATTGCACCGTATGTAGAATATTTGGGCGGCTCTCACCAGCTCGCAGGTTGGATCGTGGGTATGTACGGTATCTCCCAAATGCTGCTTCGCGTGCCGGTAGGCGTACTATCAGACCGGTTTCACAAACGTAAGATGTTCATTACATTCGGCCTGCTGTTCACAGGACTTAGCGGCCTTGGGCTTTGGATCACCCAGGATTTTACGTGGATGATTCTTCTAAGAGCTCTTGCGGCGCAGCAGCAGCAACATGGGTCGATTTTACCGTGCTCTTTACCAGCTACTATAAGCATGAGGAATCCACCAAGGCGATCGGTACGATCAGCTTCTATAATTCTTCGGGTCAAATGCTCGGCATTCTGGCTGCCGGTTGGGCGACAGACCAGCTTGGCTGGGAGGCGGCCTTTATTATGGGTGCGGCTCTTGGCGCCGTAGGGCTCGTCGCTTCACTGTTCCTAGTGGAAAATGCGCCGGAAGACGCACCGAAGATAACGCTTCGCGGCATCGGTAACGTGGCTACAGACCGCACGCTGTTGTTCGTCTCGCTGCTTGCCATTTTATCGCAAGTGTTAACTTTTGCGACAGTATTCGGCTTCACACCTGTGTTTGCAACTGGGATGGGTGCGAGCAAGTTCGACCTGGCTTTGCTCACTTTCTTTTCTAACGTACCGGTAGCTATCGCTTCCCTCTTCGGCGGGCGCAAATGGGCAGCGAAGTTCGGTGAAAAACGTGTAGTCGTTTGGGGCTTTGTCCTCATGGGCATCTTTACGTTATCGATACCATTTTCTCAGCACTTGTGGGTGCTGATGTTGACTCAAGCTGCAGCCGGTTTTGGCAGAGGGCTTTCGTTTACCGTTCTGATGGCGCTCAGCATCAAGCATATGCCTTCAGACAAACGGGCAACGGCGATGGGCTTTTTCCAAGCCATTTATGGTCTAGGAATGTTTGTCGGACCCGTCTTAATGGGTTGGATCGGTGACTGGTTTAAGCTCAGCCAAGGCTTCATCGTATTAGGCATACTCGGCGTGTTTACTGCTGTGTTATCTCAATTGTTTATACGAGTCGCTCAAGCACCTAAGCAGCCTTCCTCCAGCAAAGAAAGCTCCATGTCCCTATAAATCCACCTTAGAGAACGAATCATCGGATTCGTTCTTTTCTTTGCCGACTGCAGGGTTTCGTTCCATGAATCTCGTCTATGTATTCGGAGAAGAGGAGGAGAAAATTCCCGTAAAACGGCCACTCAATCAAAGTAAACGACCGACAATCATTATGAATGAAAAAGAACCCTTGCGGGTTCTTTTTTGTCGGTGTTGATGTTCTTTCTTAACCGTGTTACTTTGTAAACCTTTGGTAAATCTGCTTCTAAAACACGTTACGTGTCTTTCGCACATCCCCTCCAGCCTGATTATAACAGGTATGAAAGTCCTCTATGCAACGGTTGTATTTCGCTGAACTTCTCCAACGGAACCACACCTCTCTGCTCACCGACAAATATAGTATGTCCGGTTTGGCTCATTTTAAACATTTACGAAGTGAAAAATTTTATCTGTGCCCTGAACCTTTTGATTGCTGGTTTGCTCTAGAATGATTACGGTTTTTGACCTTTTTCGAGCCAGACAATGGATCTTGAAGGTTGTTCTCGTGGTCTTTTTCACTGTTATGGTTCGTTACGGCATCCTGAACAGAGTACGCTTCCGGTTTCGTCATGAGTCTACACGCTCCTATTCTTCGTCGTGATTCAATGCATCTTGATGTCTGTGATCATTGGTTTGCTGCTGAACCTGCTGAGCGTGGTGGCTGTTGACCGGTCTTTGTTCAAGATCCTTTACCACGTTTTGCAAATTTTTATCTCGACTCTTTTGCTGTGTCATCGCTGAACCCTCCGTGAATTAAGCATGTGTAACTTGATGCAGAATTTGCGCACATTCATGAATATGTCGCACATAATCATCCAGTAGATTCTGAACAACGCCGTGACGCTCATCAATATGCTTCTGCTCCTGCTCTACATCAATAACCTCAACCTTCACTTCTCTGGAATCCACATAAGTCACCTTAAAGTCAAAGGTGTACATGCTGTGCCCGGCAGTCGTAATATGAACGCGCAGGGCGTTGGAGTCGGCCTCATCAGCCCAGACTCTTGCTTGGTCGGAGCTGTTCAGTACCTCAGGCAAGCGTTTCTTCCATTCTTCAACCAAGCTCGTTTGACTAATGTTTAGCGTATCTATTTTACTCATGAGTAACACCTCCACAAGATTAAATTGTGAAAGCTTAGGTCCTTTTATCCGGATTGCTAGTTAGGAAAATATCCCTTACTTGATACTGCATATACGGATAACCGACTACGTCACCTTAAGGGACAAGCCGTCTGTCCAGGTTGATGCGAAGCAAAAGTATACAACTTATACGTTCTTATCAAGAAATAAAAAAAGCCACACGATTCTTTGTAGAATCGCATGACTTCTTGTGTACGGAGAGGGTGGGATTCGAACCCACGGTGCCCGCAAAGACACGGCGGTTTTCAAGACCGCTGCCTTAAACCACTCGACCACCTCTCCATGAAGTTGTCCCTGTTGAAGGAACAACTTATGCAGTGACAAAAAGCATTGTAGCATATTGAAAGGAAGTAAGCAAGTCTATTTTTTAGAGATGACCTTCACGTTATTCATGTAAGGCACCAGAACGTCAGGAATGACCACAGATCCGTCAGCTTGCTGATAATTTTCCAAGATTGCTGCTACTGTGCGACCCAGAGCAAGACCCGAGCCGTTCAATGTATGTACAAACTCAGGCTTTGATTTGGCATCTCGGCGGAAGCGAATATTAGCTCTGCGAGCTTGGAAATCCTCAAAGTTACTGCAAGAAGAGATTTCGCGGTATGATGCGCCGCTTGGCAGCCAGACCTCGAGATCGTATGTTTTGGCTGATGAGAAGCCAATATCACCGGTACACAAGCTTAGTACGCGGTATGGAAGCTTCAATAGCTGTAAAACGCGCTCAGCGTGTCCTGTGAGCTTCTCCAGCTCGTCATAAGATTCTTCCGGCTTAACTAGCTTAACCAGTTCAATTTTGTTAAATTGATGCTGGCGAATCAGTCCGCGCGTGTCGCGGCCGGCCGAGCCTGCTTCAGAACGGAAGCATGCGCTGAATGCCACAAAGTTCACCGGTAGCTGCTCTGCAGAAAGGATATCATCCCGGTGATAATTGGTTACCGGCACTTCTGCAGTCGGAATTAAGAAATATTCTGAATTCTCGAGCTTAAATACATCCTCTTCGAATTTAGGAAGCTGGCCAGTACCTGTCAGGCTGTCGCGATTCACAATATATGGCGGCAGCATTTCTTCATACCCGTGCTCGTCGCTGTGCAGGTCCATCATAAAGTTGATCAGAGCCCGCTCAAGCCTAGCTCCCAAGCCTTTATAGAAGACAAAGCGGGAACCGGTTACTTTTGCAGCAGCTTCAAAATCAAGAATCCCCAGTTCCTGAGCAATTTCCCAGTGAGGCTTTGCTTCAAACGAGAATTCCTGTACTTCACCTACACGGCGCAGTTCAACGTTCTCCTCTTCCGATAAGCCTACCGGAACACTGGCATGCGGCATGTTCGGAATGGACAGCAGAACCTGCTGAAGAGATTCATCAAGAAGACGAATTTCATCATCCAGCTCTTTAATGCGATCGCCGACAACCTTCATTTCTTGAATCAATTCATCCGCGTTCTGTCCGGATTTCTTTAGAGCTGCTACTTCCTGTGAGACCGTGTTACGACGGTTTTTTAACTGCTCCGTTTCCTGCAGCTTCTCACGGCGCTTTACATCGAGCTCTGTAAAGCCATGTAGCTCTTCAATTTGCTTGCCGCGATTTTGCATGGCGGCTTGTACGGCCGCTAAATCATTTCGAAGTAACTTTACATCAAACAAGGAGATTCCTCCGTTAGCGCAAAATGGTTGATGATATGGAAGCAAGCACCCTAGCCGGAGATCCGGTCATACGAGGTGCTTGGTTCCTGCTTTTTCATTAGGCTTGTCTAGCCTTGACCATATCAAGAAAATAACGATGCAGACGATAGTCATCCGTTAGTTCAGGATGAAATGACGCTGCCAGCAAGTGACCTTGTTGTGCTGCAACAATCTGCCCATTGTAGGTGGAAAGCACCTCAACGTTAGGACCAACCTTCTCAATGAGCGGTGCACGGATAAATACCGCCCGTACTTTCTCATCGATGCCTTTGATAGGCAGATCTGTTTCAAAGCTCTCCCGTTGTCGTCCAAAAGCATTGCGGGCTACCGTGATATCCATTAGCCCTAGATGGGCCTCCGGCTGTCCTGTAATTTCCTTAGCAATGACAATGAGACCTGCACATGTACCGAAGATAGGCTTGTTCTCAGCCGAAAACTGATGGAGCGCATCTATAAAGCCATACGTACGCATCAGCTTTCCGATTGTTGTACTTTCACCACCAGGAATGATAATACCTTGGATATCCTGCAGCTGCTCCGTTCTTTTAATAACAACGCCTTGAGCTCCCGCTAATTCGATAGACCGAATATGCTCAGCTACCGCACCTTGCAGGGCAAGAACACCAATTTTGATCATTACCAACCGCGCTCCTGCATACGTTGGGATGCATCCAACTTGGAAATTTCAATTCCCTTCATTGGAGTTCCTAGGTTTTTGGAAATTTCTGCGATCATTTTATAGTCTGTGTAGTGAGTTACGGCTTCTACGATCGCTTTAGCGAATTTCTCAGGGCTGTCCGATTTAAAAATACCGGAGCCTACAAATACCCCGTCCGAGCCAAGGTGCATCATCAGTGCAGCGTCAGCAGGTGTCGCTACGCCTCCTGCAGCGAAGTTAACGACAGGCAGCTTGCCTGTTTGGTGAACCTGCAGCAGCAGCTCGTATGGAGCGCCTAGAAGCTTAGCTTCGTTCATCAGCTCATCTGTAGACATAGCTTGTACTTTGCGAATCTGACCGACCATCATACGCATATGACGAACAGCTTCGACGATGTTACCCGTTCCCGGTTCACCTTTTGTACGGATCATGGAAGCACCTTCACCAATACGGCGAAGCGCCTCACCAAGGTCACGCGCTCCGCAAACAAAAGGAACTGTGAACTCACTTTTTCTAATATGATAAACTTCATCCGCCGGAGTCAGTACTTCGCTCTCATCGATGTAATCGACACCCATGGATTCAAGCACTTTCGCTTCAACAAAATGACCGATTCTTGCTTTCGCCATAACCGGAATGGAAACAACCTTCATTACCTCTTCGACGATTGTAGGATCAGCCATGCGAGCTACGCCGCCGGCTGCACGGATGTCGGCAGGTACCCGCTCTAATGCCATAACTGCAGAGGCGCCTGCAGCTTCAGCGATTCTTGCTTGCTCGGCGTTCATAACGTCCATGATGACGCCGCCTTTTTGCATTTCGGCCATACCTTTTTTCACGCGGGATGTTCCTGTTTCCATACTCCAATTCCTCCTATGCCTTTATGCCAAATTCATGCGTTTCTTTGCACGATTCGATAGTAAACTTCTAAACAATCATTTTACATGATGGTGCCTCAATATACAACCCATTATCTGGTTCTAGAAAATGTCCTTCATTCCGCTAAACATGTCACCGAAGAAGTTTTTGATGGAACGGAATAGCAGACGAATCCAGCTGCCTTTTTCCACATCTGCATCAGCAATTAAGTCAATAGTTTGTACCTGACCGTTATAGCTAACCTTCGCTTTGCCTAACACATCACCCTTCTTGATTGGGGCAACCAGCTTGCTTTCTTCAACAGGCTCAGCAGTGATGGTGAATTCCTCCGGCTTCGCGCCTTTTTTCGTTACAAAGGTTACGCCGGACTTCGTGACAAGAGGAACTTCCGTTTGGACGCCTTTTTTAATGTTTACCTTTTTCAATGAATCTATTTCTGTCTTTTCACTCATGTAAGGCTTGACTTCAAAGTTATTGAACCCGTAGTCTAGCAGCTTGCGTGTTTCGTTAAACCGCTCAGGCTCTGTTTTCGTTCCCATCACAACTGTAATAATACGCATACCATTTCTTTCAGCCGTACCGGTAAAGCAGTAGCCCGCATCGTCGGTTGAGCCTGTTTTTAAACCATCCAAGCCAGGATACGCATACTTTTTAAAATTCGTATTGCTCGCATTACCTTCCAGCATCCAGTTCCAGTTAATCATCGGCGTTTTGTCTGTAGGGCGCAGCTTCAACGATGGAATTTTAGTAAATTCCAGAATTTCTTTATGATCTTTTAAAATATTGTAGGCGAGAATAGCGGCATCCCTTGCAGTCATAACTGTTTCTCCCTCAATAGATGCAGGAGGGTTCTTTAAGTCAGCACGAGATAAGCCCGTTGCACTGATGAAATGTGCTTGATCGGACATCCCCAGCTCTTTAGCTTTCTCATTCATCATTTTAGCAAAATTCTCTTCCGTTCCACCAAGCGTCTCGGCGAACGCAACCGAAGCATCATTAGCTGAGTAGATCGACATTGCATTGAACATATCTTTGTAAGTAAGCGTCTCATTCTCTGCAATTAATTGACCGGAACCAATGACATCTGCTGCATTTTTACTAGCAGTGATTGGGGTTTCCCAAGTATATTTGCCTTCCTTAATGGCTTCCATTGCAAGGTATTCTGTCATCATTTTTGCCATACTTGCTGGCGGAAGTGCCTCATCTGCATTCATTTCATACAAAACCGTACCCGTGCTTGCCTCCATAACAATTGCAGACTTCCCATTAATTTGCGGTTCATTTCCCGCTGGTGCTGTTGTTGCAGCCGGTGTTTCCGCCGCTAGAGCTTTCGATGGCTGTATATGTAAAAGTACGGATTGAACCATTAGACTCGCACCCAATGCAATTGCCAACTTCCTTTTATTCCAAGCCAATATATTCACAATTTCACTCTCCCTGATCTTTTAAAAGTCACGATATATTGTAACACACCCTAATAGACAAAAAAAGAAGACGAAGGTTCAATCCCTCGCCTCTCTCTTATGAGCAATTAGACTTACATGGAATAGTTAGGAGCCTCTTTTGTAATTTGAACATCATGCGGGTGACTTTCACGAAGCCCTGCACCGGTAATGCGAATGAACTGAGTATCGTGAATGAGCTCTTGAATATTGTGAGCGCCGCAGTAACCCATACCTGAACGTAATCCGCCAATCAATTGATAAACGGTATCCGCTAGAGGTCCTTTATATGGCACACGCCCTTCAATACCTTCCGGAACAAGCTTACTCTCATTCTCCTGGAAGTATCGATCCTTACTCCCTTCTTTCATCGCTCCTAGTGAGCCCATACCTCGGTAAACCTTGAATCTTCGACCTTGGAAAATTTCAGACTCTCCCGGACTTTCCTCCGTACCGGCAAACAAGCTTCCGATCATGACGGCGCTGGCTCCTGCTGCAATTGCTTTGACTACATCTCCCGAATACTTAATACCACCATCAGCGATGATCGGGACATTAAATTCTGCAGCCGCTTGAGCGCAATCGTAAATGGCCGTAACTTGAGGGACACCTATTCCTGCGATTACACGTGTTGTACAAATCGATCCAGGACCGATACCTACTTTGACCATGGAGGCACCAGCTTTGATTAAATCCCTAGTTCCATCACCAGTTGCCACATTACCCGCAATAATTGGAAGTTCAGGATATAGCTCTCTTATCTTTTTGACCGTATTTGCAATGTTAATGTGGTGACCATGAGCTGAATCTACAACGATTACGTCGATACCCGCCTTCACTAAAGCTGCTGTACGTTCCATCACATCCTTAGATACGCCAACTGCTGCACCTACCAGCAAACGTCCTAATGAATCTTTAGCTGCATTCGGGAACTGAATCGCTTTCTCAATGTCCTTAATGGTAATTAAACCCTTCAGTCCATTATTATCGTCAACCAAAGGCAATTTCTCTATTTTATGCTGCTGGAGTATGATCTCTGCTTGCTGCAGTGTTGTACCTACAGGAGCGGTAACCAAATCTTCTTTGGTCATAACTTCTTTGATTTTTATCGAATAGTCATGTACAAAACGAAGGTCTCGGTTGGTCAGGATACCAACGAGCTTATTGTCCTCATTAACGATTGGTACGCCTGAAATCCGATATTTAGCCATAAGAGCTTCCGCATCATAGACATGATGTTCAGGTGTAAGTGAAAAAGGATTCGTGATAACTCCGCTTTCGGATCTTTTAACACGATCCACTTCTTCCGCTTGCTGCTCGATCGGCATGTTTTTATGAATAATACCTACTCCACCTTCACGTGCCATAGCAATAGCAAGCTTGGATTCTGTAACGGTATCCATCGCAGAGCTGATGAAAGGAATGTTCAGTTTGACGTTTGGAGCCAAAACCGTAGCTATATCTATTTCCTTACCAAACACTTCCGACTTTCTTGGCACCAAAAGCACATCGTCAAACGTTAAGCCTTCCTTAGCGAACTTGTCTTCCCTCACAACACGAATTCCTCCTCAGACATCTATATAATTATTGCAATAGTAACAAAAGCCTTTTTTTCGTGTCAAGGAAAAGGACTCTATTCCAAATCGATATCATCTAAATATGAAGATTGCGTTAACGATACGTATAAGTGCTTGTTGAATTCCACAAAATGAATTGTTCTACCTGATATTCTTTCGCTGCTTTTACTTGCTCTCGTACATCATTGGCATCATATGTTTGATGTGGCTTTACCCAAGTCGCCGTAAAATCTTGAAACCAGGGTCTAATCCCTGCGGCCTGTATTCCTTGTTTCTGTAAAATATTATTCTTTAAAATAGCATCTCCAATTGCTTTATGGATAATCGCATACGGCTGTAAATCAGGATGCTTCACTCCATACACACCACTAGAATAATGTGAAGGATAAAGCATAGGCGATATGGTATTGACATACTTACTAATTCGATTCCACTCTTGCCCGATACCCATATCATTATCTGATGATGTTGTTAAGCCAAATACATCTGCAGAGATGGGTGTACCTTTAATTTGCTCTTTAGCTCTTTTTAAAAAGCCCTCAATGACCTCCGGCTTTGACCATCCACGATTATTACTAAATGTAACTTCCTTATCTACTTTTCTTCCGTTATCAGGGAAACGAACATAATCAAACTGAATTTCGTCGAAGCCCAGACTTGCAGCCTCTTTCGCAATTTCAATGTTATAATTCCATACATCTTCTATATATGGGTCCACCCAAGCAATACCTTTATTGTCCTTCCATACCCCTCCCGATTTACGTTTCATGGCATAATCCGGTTTCTTTTTACTTAGGTATGGATCTTTAAAAACAACAATTCTTGCTATGGAGTATATGTTTTTCTCTTTCAGATATAGAAGCTTTGCCTTCATATCCTTAATTATAATATTACTATTGGCCCCAATTTCATTTACTAAAGGAACCTTAGAAGGATGTGTAACCTGACCGGAGTCATTCTTAACATCAATCACCATTGCGTTTAGATCTGTATCATCCACTAACTTTACAAGCTTATCGAACTTGCTGCCAACTGTTGACCAAGCAGATACGTAGATCCCTTTTACTTGGACATTCTGTGATATCGGCTGCCTATTGTCATTCGTACTTTGTACTCTAGGCCCATTAGGTGGATAAGTTGATGGTGAAGGTGGCGAAGGTGGCGCTTCCGTTGTAGGCGATGCTTTTGGCTTTTCTTCCTGGGATTTAGGGATAGGCACTGCCGATGAATGAGCCTGCGGATTTATTTGATGAGTTGCTGAATCAGGCTGTCCAGTACATCCGTTCTGTAAGATAATCACAGATACTAACAAAATAAGCGTTGTACTTCTTAGTAAAAGTCTTTCCATACCAATCCCTCCTCATAGGGCTAGTATGGTTAAATTCATCAATTTGTAACGATTAAAGAAAAAGAGTCTTTCTGGGATTTCACCCAAAAAGACTCTTTTGTTGCTTGGCAACGTTCTACTCTCCCAGAACCCTTCGGTTCAAGTACCATTGACGCTGGAGGGCTTAACGGTCGTGTTCGAGATGGGAACGCGTGGATCCCCTCCGCCATCATCACCAAACTAAGAGTTTTGCTTTAGCAAAACTGACTACGAAAGCATAAGCTTTCTTCAAGGCTTGCACCCTGAAAACTAGATACGAAACTTACGTAAAGTGTGAGTATTTGTTTACCGGTTTTGTTCCGGGCCCCGAGAAAGTATTCGGAATATGCTTCGAAGCTCTTCTTCACTTTCTTGGGTATTTAGGTTAAGCCCTCGACCGATTAGTATTCGTCAGCTCCATACATTGCTGCACTTCCACCTCGAACCTATCAACCTCGTCGTCTACAAGGGGTCTTACGAATTGGGAAATCTCATCTTGAGGTGGGCTTCACGCTTAGATGCTTTCAGCGCTTATCCCTTCCATACATAGCTACCCAGCTATGCCTCTGGCGAGACAACTGGTACACCAGCGGTACGTCCATCCCGGTCCTCTCGTACTAAGGACAGCTCCTCTCAAATTTCCTACGCCCGCGACAGATAGGGACCGAACTGTCTCACGACGTTCTGAACCCAGCTCGCGTACCGCTTTAATGGGCGAACAGCCCAACCCTTGGGACCTACTTCAGCCCCAGGATGCGATGAGCCGACATCGAGGTGCCAAACCTCCCCGTCGATGTGGACTCTTGGGGGAGATAAGCCTGTTATCCCCAGGGTAGCTTTTATCCGTTGAGCGATGGCCCTTCCATTCGGTACCACCGGATCACTAAGCCCGACTTTCGTCCCTGCTCGACCTGTTTGTCTCGCAGTCAAGCTCCCTTATGCCTTTGCACTCTTCGAATGATTTCCAACCATTCTGAGGGAACCTTTAGACGCCTCCGTTACTTTTTAGGAGGCGACCGCCCCAGTCAAACTGCCCACCTGACACTGTCCCCATACCGGTTCACGGTACAAGGTTAGAACTCCGATACGATCAGGGTGGTATCCCAACGGCGCCTCCACCCAAGCTGGCGCTCAGGCTTCTACGGCTCCCACCTATCCTGTACAGATCGTACCAAAGTCCAATATCAAGCTGCAGTAAAGCTCCATGGGGTCTTTCCGTCTTGTCGCGGGTAACCTGCATCTTCACAGGTATTAAAATTTCACCGGATCTCTCGTTGAGACAGCGCCCAAGTCGTTACGCCATTCGTGCGGGTCAGAATTTACCTGACAAGGAATTTCGCTACCTTAGGACCGTTATAGTTACGGCCGCCGTTTACTGGGGCTTCGGTTCACAGCTTCGGGGTAAACCCCTAACCGCTCCCCTTAACCTTCCAGCACCGGGCAGGCGTCAGCCCGTATACTTCGCCTTGCGGCTTCGCACAGACCTGTGTTTTTGCTAAACAGTCGCTTGGGCCTTTTCACTGCGGCCCCCTCGGGCTATTCACCCTACCGAGGCACCCCTTCTCCCGAAGTTACGGGGTCATTTTGCCGAGTTCCTTAACGAGAGTTCTTCCGCGCGCCTTAGAATTCTCTTCTCGCCCACCTGTGTCGGTTTGCGGTACGGGCACCTTCGCCTGGCTAGAAGCTTTTCTTGGCAGTGTGAAATCATGACCTTCGGTACTATAAGTTTCCCTCCCCATCACAGCCCAGCCTTATGGTGTGCGGATTTGCCTACACACCAGCCTCACTGCTTGGACGAGCATCCATCAGCTCGCGTCACTATCCTTCTGCGTCACTCCATCGCTCATAACGGCTACGGTGGTACAGGAATATCAACCTGTTGTCCATCGACTACGCCTTTCGGCCTCGCCTTAGGTCCCGACTGACCCTGAGCGGACGAACCTTCCTCAGGAACCCTTAGGCTTTCGGCGGATCAGATTCTCACTGATCTTTTCGTTACTTATACCGGCATTCTCACTTGAATGCAGTCCACCAGTCCTTCCGGTCTGACTTCTACCCGCATTCAACGCTCCCCTACCCAAGTACTTACGTACATGCCATAGCTTCGGTGGCGTGTTTAGCCCCGTTACATTTTCGGCGCAGAGTCACTCGACCAGTGAGCTATTACGCACTCTTTCAATGGTGGCTGCTTCTAAGCCAACATCCTGGTTGTCTGTGCAACTCCACATCCTTTCCCACTTAACACACACTTGGGGACCTTAGCTGATGGTCTGGGCTGTTTCCCTTTTGACAATGGATCTTAGCACTCACTGTCTGACTCCCGGATATGAGTTTGTGGCATTCAGAGTTTGACTGGACTTGGTAACCCTTGGCGGGCCCCGCACCCAATCAGTGCTTTACCTCCACAACTCTTGATTCCGAGGCTAGCCCTAAAGCTATTTCGGGGAGAACCAGCTATCTCCGAGTTCGATTGGAATTTCTCCGCTACCCCCACCTCATCCCCGAATTTTTCAACATTCGTGGGTTCGGGCCTCCAGTGAGTGTTACCTCACCTTCACCCTGGACAGGGGTAGATCACACGGTTTCGGGTCTACGTCCACGTACTAAAGCGCCCTATTCAGACTCGCTTTCGCTACGGCTCCGCTTCTTCAGCTTAACCTCGCACGGGAACGTAACTCGCCGGTTCATTCTACAAAAGGCACGCCATCACCCATAAAGAGGGCTCTGACTTCTTGTAAGCACACGGTTTCAGGTTCTTTTTCACTCCGCTTCCGCGGTGCTTTTCACCTTTCCCTCACGGTACTGCTTCACTATCGGTCGCTAGGTAGTATTTAGCCTTGGCAGATGGTCCTGCCGGATTCCGACGGGGTTTCACGTGTCCCGCCGTACTCAGGATCCCTCTAGGCATACGTTTGTTTTTGGCTACGGGGCTTTTACCCTCTTTGCCGGACCTTTCCAGATCACTTCACCTAACAAACTTTTGCCACGTTGAGGTCCTACAACCCCAAGGAGCAAGCTCCTTGGTTTGGGCTAATCCGCTTTCGCTCGCCGCTACTGACGGAATCACATTTTGTTTTCTTTTCCTCCAGGTACTTAGATGTTTCAGTTCCCTGGGTATGCCTCTCATGCAGCTATGTATTCACTGCATAGTAACTGCGCATTACCACAGCTGGGTTCCCCCATTCGGACATCCCCGGATCAAAGCCTGCTTACGGCTCCCCGAGGCATTTCGTCGTTCGCCACGTCCTTCTTCGGCTCCTAGCGCCTAGGCATCCTCCGTGTGCTCTTTCTAGCTTAACCACTAGAATGTACTTTCTTCATCTGTTGACCAGATGTCGAAAAGGATTTCTAAGTTTCACGCTTTACGTTTCGTTTTCGTTATCTAGTTTTCAAGGAACAAATGCATTACTTTGAAAGGATTGACCTTTCAAAACTGAACACGAGTGAAGAAGCTATTTGTGCTCCAAGAGCACTTGACTGGTTCGTTGCAGAACCGAGTCTCCATAGAAAGGAGGTGATCCAGCCGCACCTTCCGATACGGCTACCTTGTTACGACTTCACCCCAATCATCTACCCCACCTTCGGCGGCTGGCTCCTTGCGGTTACCTCACCGACTTCGGGTGTTGTAAACTCTCGTGGTGTGACGGGCGGTGTGTACAAGACCCGGGAACGTATTCACCGCGGCATGCTGATCCGCGATTACTAGCAATTCCGACTTCATGCAGGCGAGTTGCAGCCTGCAATCCGAACTGAGATCGCCTTTTTAGGATTGGCTCCAGATCGCTCCTTCGCTTCCCGTTGTAACGACCATTGTAGTACGTGTGTAGCCCAGGTCATAAGGGGCATGATGATTTGACGTCATCCCCACCTTCCTCCGGTTTGTCACCGGCAGTCATCTTAGAGTGCCCACCCGAAGTGCTGGCAACTAAGATCAAGGGTTGCGCTCGTTGCGGGACTTAACCCAACATCTCACGACACGAGCTGACGACAACCATGCACCACCTGTCTCCTCTGCCCCGAAGGGAAGCCCTATCTCTAGAGCGGTCAGAGGGATGTCAAGACCTGGTAAGGTTCTTCGCGTTGCTTCGAATTAAACCACATACTCCACTGCTTGTGCGGGTCCCCGTCAATTCCTTTGAGTTTCACTCTTGCGAGCGTACTCCCCAGGCGGCATGCTTACTGTGTTTACTTCGGCACCGAGGAATCGAATCCCCGACACCTAGCATGCATCGTTTACGGCGTGGACTACCAGGGTATCTAATCCTGTTTGCTCCCCACGCTTTCGCGCCTCAGCGTCAGTTATAGGCCAGAAAGTCGCCTTCGCCACTGGTGTTCCTCCACATCTCTACGCATTTCACCGCTACACGTGGAATTCCACTTTCCTCTCCTACACTCAAGCCATCCAGTTTTCGATGCGAACCGGGGTTGAGCCCCGGGCTTAAACACCAAACTTAAATAGCCGCCTGCGCGCGCTTTACGCCCAATAATTCCGGACAACGCTTGCCCCCTACGTATTACCGCGGCTGCTGGCACGTAGTTAGCCGGGGCTTTCTTCTCCTATACCGTCACACACCAGGCAGTTACTCCTGATGCTGTTCGTCTAGGGCAACAGAGCTTTACGATCCGAAAACCTTCATCACTCACGCGGCGTTGCTCCGTCAGACTTTCGTCCATTGCGGAAGATTCCCTACTGCTGCCTCCCGTAGGAGTCTGGGCCGTGTCTCAGTCCCAGTGTGGCCGTTCACCCTCTCAGGTCGGCTACGCATCGTCGCCTTGGTGAGCCGTTACCTCACCAACTAGCTAATGCGCCGCAGGCCCATCTGTAAGCCACAGCTTGCACCGTGTTTCATGATCTCTCCATGCAGAGAAACCAGCTATCCGGTCTTAGCTATCGTTTCCGATAGTTATCCCGGTCTTACAGGCAGGTTGCCTACGTGTTACTCACCCGTCCGCCGCTAGCTTGTCCCCGAAGGGACAAACCCGCTCGACTTGCATGTATTAGGCACGCCGCCAGCGTTCGTCCTGAGCCAGGATCAAACTCTCCAATAAGGTATTACCTATTGTTAAGCTGAATAGCTCAATTTCAAAGCTGACGAGATTTTATAATCTCTTTGTTTTAAGTCGATTTCTCGACTTGCTTCTTCACTCGTTGTTCAGTTTTCAAAGAACAATTTCTTTCGTTCAAACCCGCCATCTCTCGAGGGCGACTTGATTAATATATCACATTCATTCAGCCAATTGCAAGTTTTTTTTATTTCTTTCGTTCGGCTTTCGAAGCGACAAGAAGTAATATACCAAATCTAGATAATGAATGCAAGCTTTTTATTGAAAAAGAAAATACCCTGTGCTTTGCACAAGGCATTCAACTATTTACACATGGCCAATGACTTCTTCAATAAAGAGACTGCGTTCAATAGCCAAGTTCACGATAGTTCCATTAATGTTCACCCAAGGCCTTGTCGGATAGGCACGATCTGAGAACACAATTTCACCCACACGATTATCGTTTAGCTTTACTAAAGTTCCATTGCTAATCTGTGTAGATTTGTTTATGAAAACCTGAACAAGTGTGGGGTCAAGCTTACCAAACGATTCTGTAAACAGCTGCTCCAGCACCAAATAGGGGGAAAATCCATAACGGTAGAAACGATCGCTTGTCATAGCATGATAAATATCCGCAATTGCAATGATCTTAGCATAGATGTGAATCTTATCGCCTTTAACTCCTAACGGATAGCCGGATCCGTCTTCTCGTTCATGGTGCTGCAACGCACTTAATTTGGCTCCCTCGTTAATTGCGCTCAAGTTCTTAAGGACATTATACCCAATCAAGGTATGTTGCTTGATTTCCTCCATTTCAGGCCGGGTAAGCGAGTGTTTCTTCTCAAGAATCGCGTAATCAACCTTCGCATTACCAATATCGTGAAGTAATCCTCCTAATGCGATTTGCATGAGATCTTTTTGAGGCATTCCATGCCACTTCGCTAGCAAATAGGAAGTTAAGCTGACCATAATGCTGTTATGATACAAATAATCCTGAAGATTAGGATTCTTAGGTGTATAGGTAAGCACCTTATACGAATCAATGTGTTGGATTAATGCCTCTAATCTAGTTCGTACATCGAGTATCGGGATCGGCTGTCCACCGTTAACCAAATGGAATACTCTCTTGAGCAGGGTTAACATACTCTGGTATTCCGTATGAAATGAATGTGATGCAGTGCTTTCTTCAATTCTCGGTTCGCTTGAAATACTTTCCGGCTCAGAGCTGCTTGTCTTTGATTCAATCGAAACGGATGGAATAAGAAAAGCTTTAAGAATTTCAATATCTCTTTCTGAAAGTAGTTTCCCTTTATTAAAAAGTATATTGCCCAGCTTCGTTACAACGTTGTCGCCTAGCTTGTCTCCATATTTCAATTGAGTAACGGCTATTGTTGGCACATCATTCACTCGCTTTACTAGTTGGTCTTACCTTCATTGTAAAATAAAAAGGATGGGTTTGTAAGCCCATCCCGACATTTTATTTTTAGGATTCCGTATCTTCCGATTCTTCATCCAAATCATCATTCTGTTCCTCATTTTTCTGAACTCGAGCCAGTGTTCCTACTTCATCGTCTTCTCGAATGTTAATGAGACGCACACCTTGTGTATTACGACCCATCAAGGAAATTCCAGACATACTGGTACGAATAACAGTTCCTGATGCCGTGATAATCATGAGGTCCTCGTCTTCTTGCACAACTTTAAGTCCTACGACTAGGCCGTTTTTATCCGTGACATTCAAGGTTTTGATACCTTTACCTCCGCGGGACTGCATCCGGTACTCGCCGACAGGTGTTCGTTTACCAAACCCTTTCGAGGTTACGATAAGTACGCTATTGTCTTGGTGCACAACATCCATATCGATTACCGCATCGTCTTCATCCAGATGGATTCCTTTAACCCCTGTAGCCGATCTCCCCATTGAACGAACTTCTTGTTCAGGGAAATGAATGGACATACCGAATTTAGTCCCCATAATGATGCCTTGATTACCATCTGTCAGCTTGACGCCGATCAAATCGTCGTCTTCCCGCAAATTAATAGCAATCAATCCGCCCTTGCGGATATTGGAATAATCATTAATCGGGGTTTTCTTCACTATACCCTGCTTTGTGGCAAAGAACAGATATTGTTCAGTCTCAAAGCTCTCTACCGGAATTACCGCATTCACGGTTTCGCCCTGTTCGATCTGAATTAAGTTAATAATCGGCGTTCCCCGTGCCGTTCTGCTCAGGTCCGGGATCTCGTAAGCTTTCAGACGATATACCTTCCCTTTATCAGTAAAGAACATCAGGTAATGATGCGTGTTGGTTACGAACAAATGCTCTACAAAGTCATCGTCTTTGGTACCCATCCCAACAACACCACGCCCACCGCGCTTCTGGCTTCGATATGTCGTTACTGGAAGTCGCTTGATGTAGCCGGTATGCGTAATTGTTATAACTACATCTTCGCGTGGTATGAGATCCTCATCTTCGATGCTTTCTTCACCTATGGTGATTTCAGAGCGTCTCTCGTCTCCGAATTTCTCTTTAATCTCTTTCAGCTCTTCACTGATGATGCCAAGGATTAGCTGCTCATCAGCCAGAATTGCCTTGTATTCAGCGATTTTTTTCATAAGCTCGGCATATTCAGCCTCGATCTTCTCACGCTCTAAGCCTGTCAGGCGCTGCAAACGCATATCCAGAATAGCCTGTGCCTGCTCATAACTTAAGCTGAATGTGTTGATCAAGCCTTCCCGGGCTTCATCGGTCGTTTGTGAAGAACGGATGAGCGCAATGACTTCATCGAGATGATCCAACGCAATACGCAATCCTTCTAGAATATGTGCGCGAGCCTCAGCTTTGCGCAGATCATACTCGGTACGGCGACGAATTACTTCCTGCTGATGTTTGAGATAATAATGCAGCATCTGACGTAAGTTCAACACTTTAGGTTCGCCGTTTACGAGGGCTAGCATGATGATACCGAAATTGGACTGCATCGCCGTTTGTTTAAACAAGTTATTCAGCACAACATTCGGATTCACATCTCTTCGAAGCTCAATGACAATCCTCATTCCGTTACGGTCGGACTCGTCGCGAAGATCAGTAATTCCGTCGATTTTCTTTTCTCTGACTAACTCGGCTATTTTTTCAACCAGTCGTGCTTTATTCACTTGGTATGGAAGTTCTGTGACGATAATCTTGGCCTTATTACCTGTTTCCTCGATGTTCGTGCGAGCTCGCATGGTAACGGAGCCTCTGCCCGTTGAATAGGCCTGCCGAATCCCTTCACGGCCTAAGATTAACCCAGCTGTAGGGAAATCGGGGCCTTTAATAGCTGTCATCAGCTCAAGCGGCGTTATGTCGGGATTTTCAATTAGCATCTGAATGCCTTCGATAACCTCACGCAAATTATGAGGAGGTATGTTAGTAGCCATACCTACCGCAATACCAGAGCTTCCGTTGACCAATAGGTTAGGGAAACGAGAAGGCAGTACAACCGGTTCTTGCTCTTCACCGTCGTAGTTAGGCGCATAATCAATGGTTTCTTTGTTAATATCACGAAGAAGTTCCATCGCAATTTTGGATAAACGAGCCTCCGTATAACGCATCGCAGCAGCCATATCACCGTCAATCGAACCGAAGTTACCATGACCGTCTACAAGCATATAGCGGAGTGAAAAATCCTGGGCCATACGTACCATGGTCTCATAAACAGCGCTGTCACCATGCGGATGATATTTACCGATTACTTCGCCGACGATTCTAGCCGACTTCTTGTAAGGTTTATCCGGTGACATTCCCAGCTCTGACATGGCATACAAAATACGCCGATGAACCGGTTTAAGTCCATCTCTTACATCAGGCAGGGCACGCGAGACGATAATACTCATCGCATAATCCAGGAAGGATGTGCGCATCTCCGTACCAATATCGATTTCTTTGACTTGCGAATGTAATTCTTCGCTCATGAATGTTCCTCCTGAAAGCTTACATCATATGCAACGCCTAAGACGTCGATTTTAGAAATCCAAGTTTTTCACGTATTTCGCATGCTCTTCGATAAAATCTCTGCGCGGTTCTACGTTATCTCCCATCAGAGCATCAAAGATGGAGTCCGCTTCAATGGCGTCCTCAATGGTAACCTGCAAAAGAGTTCGGCTCTCCGGGTCCATGGTGGTTTCCCAAAGCTGATCTGGATTCATCTCTCCTAGACCTTTATAGCGCTGTACGTTCACCTTCATACTATCTCCGAACTCTTGCATAATTTCCTCACGCTGCTTGTCATTATAAGCATAACGAATGATCTTATTACGTTCGAGTTTATAGAGAGGGGGTTGTGCGATATAGACATAGCCGTATTCGATCAGCTTCTTCATGTAACGGTAAAAGAAAGTTAGCAGCAGGGTACGGATATGCGCGCCGTCGACATCAGCATCGGTCATAATGATGATTTTGTGATAGCGAGCCTTAGCGATATCGAAGTCATCACTAATTCCGGTACCGAAGGCTGTGATCATGGCTCGAATCTCTGTATTCGATAAAATCTTATCAAGTCTCGCTTTTTCCACGTTCAAAATTTTACCGCGCAGTGGCAAAATAGCTTGGAAATGACGGTCGCGCCCCTGCTTGGCAGATCCCCCCGCGGAGTCACCTTCTACGATGTAAATTTCACTGATTGACGCATCCTTGGAGGAGCAGTCCGCAAGCTTACCAGGGAGAGAACTAACCTCAAGCGCACTCTTACGTCTTGTAAGCTCTCTTGCTTTACGAGCTGCTTCTCTCGCACGAGCGGCCTGTACGCCTTTTTCTACAATGCGTTTAGCGGTAGCCGGGTTCTCTTCCAGGAAAGTCTGCAGCTTCTCGGCAAACAAAGACTCCACAATACCGCGGACTTCACTGTTACCTAGCTTCGTCTTCGTTTGACCCTCGAACTGAGGCTCGGGAATTTTCACCGAAATAATTGCAGCCAGTCCTTCACGTACATCATCGCCCGAGAGATTGGAGTCACTCTCTTTGATGGAGTTGCTTTTGCGGGCATAGTCGTTCAGAATCCGTGTCAAAGCACTTTTAAAACCGGATTCGTGTGTTCCGCCCTCGTGAGTATTGATATTGTTAGCGAAAGAATAAATGTTTTCTGTATAGCTGTCGTTGTATTGTAAGGCAATCTCGATGGAGATATTATCTTTGGAGCCTTCCACGTAAATCGGAGTTTGGTTCACTGCCTCGCGATTCCGGTTCAAGTACTCAACAAAGGAAATGATACCGCCCTCGTACATGTATGTATTCGAAGTATCAGTACGCTCATCCAGTAGGTTAATTTCGATTCCTTTATTCAAAAACGCCAGCTCACGAATCCTAGCTTGCAAGATATCGTAGTCGTATTCGGTGGTTTCTTTGAAAATTTCCGGGTCCGGCTGGAACTTTACTATCGTCCCTGTTTCTTCTGTTTCTCCGACCTCTTTGACATCGTATTGAGGCGTACCTCGACGGTACTCCTGTTGATAAATCTTTCCTTCGCGCTTTACTTGAACGGTCAATGTCTCAGAAAGCGCATTTACAACGGAGATACCTACACCATGCAGCCCTCCGGAAACCTTATAACCAGATTCATCTCCGCCGAATTTACCGCCTGCGTGAAGCACGGTGAGAACAACCTCAAGAGTCGGACGTTTTAGCTTTGCGTTCTCGCCGACTGGAATTCCCCGTCCGTTATCAATGACGGTTATACTATTATTTTTGTGAACGATGACATCAATTCTCGTACAAAATCCGGCCAGAGCCTCGTCGATACTATTATCGACAACCTCCCACACGAGATGATGAAGTCCGCGAGAGCTGGTCGAGCCGATATACATCCCAGGCCGTTTCCGGACTGCTTCTAAGCCTTCCAGAACCTGAATCTGGCTTTCATCATACGCATTTTGATTCACAGACATGTTAATCTCCACCTGCTTTTTTATAGTGAAAACCGGTTAGTTCGTCAATAATTGATGAGCTCTTTTCTTAAGAGTCGTTGAAGAGATTGGGGAGTAATAGACTTTACTCTGCGTAACCACGAGCGATTTGCACTCTTCCTCGCCGATTTTCTCGATATTTTTATTCTTGCTGGCAAACTGGATAAACTGCTTTGATATTTTGGAAGACTTCTCGATGGAAATGTCAAATATAGCAATCAACTCGGAAGCCCGAATAATCTTTTCTCCGCCCAAATGTATAAACAATTCGCATCAGCTCCTGCTACTTACATTTCCTTTCAAAACATGGAACACGGAAGCGTGGTCCAGCTTATCCATATGAACGCTATCCAGACCGGTTGTTGTTATAAACGTTTGCACCTTTTGTTGAAATGTCTGAATAAGTTGAGTCTGTCTATATTCGTCCAGCTCCGAAAGTACGTCATCCAGCAATAGAAGAGGGTATTCGCCGACTTCCTCATGAATGAGTTCAATCTCGGCCAGCTTAAGCGATAGGGCAGTTGTGCGCTGCTGTCCCTGAGATCCGTAAGTTTGAACTTCTTTCTCATTGATGTAAAAAAGAAGATCGTCGCGGTGAGGGCCCACCAGGGTTACACCTCTGCGAAATTCCTGATCTTTAACCTGTGATAACTTTATCATAAATTGTTCTAAGAAAACAGATTCATCTTCAAAGTCCTGGATGTCGAACGATGGGGAGTAGCGGATTCTGAGCTCTTCGTTATGATTGGTTATCCCTCTATGAATAGTTTCCGCCCATTGTTGGAGCTTCTTAATAAAGCTTTGACGCTTTTTCATGATTTTAACACCATACTGGGCTAATTGTTCGTTCCAGATCTCCAGCATGGGGTCTAATGACGCTTTGACAGGACCCGACTGCTTCAAGTAATTATTACGCTGCAGCAGTATTTTTTGATACTGGGACAAATCATAGAGATAGGCTGGATGCACCTGTCCGATCTCCATATCCAGGAATCGCCGTCTGATCCCCGGGGTCCCTTTCACGATTTCCAAATCTTCGGGGGCAAACATAACGACATTAAGAGCACCGATAAAATTACTCAGTTTTTTTTGCTCCAGGCCGTTTATCTTTGCTTTTTTTCCTTTAGGGGAAATAGCAAGGTCCAGCTTGCAGCTGCCGTATCGCTTAGTGACCTCGGCGTGCAGACTGGTATGATCTTGATTCCAACCGATCAGTTCTTTATCCTGATGGGTCCTATGCGATTTCGTCATGGCCAGGACATAGATGGATTCGAGCAGATTCGTTTTCCCTTGAGCGTTGGGGCCGACAAAAATGTTGATATTGCTGTCCGTTGTTAGCTCTACCTGCTCATAATTCCGATAGTGATTCACCTTCAGCTTATTTAAAAACATGGCAGACCCTCCTGGAAGCCCGGCGCTATCAGGAGCTTACCACTTCAAATTGTCCGAAGCCCTCAACCGATACCACATCTCGCGGTACCAGCTTTCGTCCTCTGCGGTTCTCCGCTTGTCCGTTCACTTCAATTTTCGTCTCTTGCACAAAAAATTTAGCTTGTCCACCTGTGGATATACAGTCCGACAGCTTTAAAAATTGTCCCAACGTGATGTATTCATCGCGAATAGCGATTTGCTTCATACGGCAGCTCCCTTTTTTGAAAAGTTATGCACATGTGGATTAGTTCGTCGTGCGGTAAGGAAGAATCAACTGAAGAATATTGGAGGTATCCTCAGGCTTAATAATAATCGGCTGCATAGCACCGGTAAATCCAATATGAATAAAATCAGAATCGAGAACCTTAAGCGCATCGAGCATGTATTTAGAGTTAAAAGAGATTCGAAGCAGCTCACCACTAATACTTTGCAGGTTAATTTGCTCGGTTACTTTACCTAGCTCGGAGGAGCTGGAGGAAATCTCTATAGTCTGATCCTCACGCATAATCATTTTCACAATATTGGTTTTGTCCTCTCGCGACAATAAATAAGCGCGGTCGATCGCTTCAGCTAATCCTTTGGTTGGAACTACCATTTCAGTTTGAAAAGACTGCGGAATCAGCTTAGACGTATCCGGATAGGTACCATCCAGAATTCTCGAATAGAACAAAATCGAATGAATCTTGAATAAAACCTGATTGTCCGAAATAACAATGTCTATAAGGGAGTTTTGATCCGGCAAAATTTTGCTTAGTTCATTAAGGGTTCTCCCGGATATGACGATATTTTGCAAGTTTTGCGCGGTTTCATTGTCAATCGTGATTTCCCGGCTTGCCAGGCGGTGACGGTCGCATGCAATAAACTTCAACTTGTCGCCGCTAATATGCCACAGTACACCGGTTAGAATAGGTGTGGACTCATTGGTCGAAACAGCAAATGAAGTTTGCTTGATCATCATTTTTAAGAGATCGCTAGGAACACGAATCATTTTATCTTCTTCGATTTGTGGCAAAAGCGGGTATTCGTCTGGGTCAAGTCCCATAATTTGAATTTCGGAGGAACCGGACCGAATGGTCGTTTGAAAATGCTGTCCGACCTCAATCTCAATCGATTGAGAGGGAAGCTTTCGAATAATTTCTACAAAGAATTTAGCGGGAAGCACTACACTGCCAGGGCGAAATAATTCAATAATTCTCAAGTTCCCATTTTCTGTAGTTGTAAAGCTTTGAATAGAAATATCGGTATCGCTGGCGGTTAGTGTAACGCCGTGATGGTTTGCATCTATTTTTATCCCGGTGAGGATAGGAATTGTGGTTCTGCTCGATATAGCCTTGGAAACGTGACCAATGGATTCAATTAGATGGTCTTTCAAAATGGTTAGTTTCATATTTTCACTCCTGCGGTTCTTTTTTTCGATGAACGAGCATATTGATCTATAATAACATATTTTAATATTTGAATTATTTTTAGTAATAGAAGTAGGGCCACTGAATATGTGGATATGTGGACGAAACACTCAAAAATCAAGCCTATCCACATGTGAATAGATTGTGCATAGGCTTAAGGCTATTGTTTATAGATGGGATCCGATTACGACGGATTTTTGATTTTCTCAATTAAGGTATGAATGATTTTATATAATTCCTGATCGGCTTTTAACGACTCGGTTATTTTTTCATGCGCATGTATAACGGTAGTATGGTCACGCCCACCGAAATTTTCTCCGATCTTCGGAAGGGAGAAGTCAGTCAGCTCCCTCGCTAGGTACATGGCAACCTGCCGCGGGAAGGCTACTGCCTTCGTTCGTTTCCTCGCTTTGAAATCTTCAAGCTTCAGCCCATAGAATTCGCCTACTTTTTGCTGAATATCCTGAATCGTAATGACCTAGGCCTGCTTGAAGGAATGATATCCTTCAGCGCTTCGGCTGCTAAGTGAACACTAATGTCTTGATTGATTAAGGAAGAATAGGCTACTACGCGAATCAAGGCACCCTCCAGCTCACGAATGTTCGTATCGATCTGATTCGCAATGTAATTCATCGCTTCATTCGGAATTTCTAGATTTTCCGCTTTCGCTTTCTTGCGTAGAATCGCGATTCGTGTTTCCAGGTCGGGCGGCTGGATATCGGTAATAAGTCCCCATTCGAATCTTGATCGCAGCCGATCTTCAAGAGTTGGGATCTCTTTGGGCGGACGGTCACTCGAGATAATAATTTGTTTGCCTTCTTCATGAAGCGCATTGAATGTATGGAAAAATTCCTCTTGTGTACCTTCTTTTCCAGCTAAGAATTGAATATCGTCAATTAGCAGAACATCGATAGACCTATATTTATTGCGGAAATCTTCACCGCGGTTATGAAGGATCACGGTATTGATAAATTCGTTCGTAAATTTCTCGGATGAGATATATAAAACTCTCGCTTTGGGATTGTGCTCCAGTACGTAATGGCCGATCGCATGCATTAAGTGAGTTTTGCCGAGTCCAACTCCTCCATATAAGAAGAGAGGGTTATAAGCTTTGGCCGGCGCTTCCGCTACCGCTAGTGATGCTGCATGTGCAAAGCGGTTGCCCGAACCGATGACGAACGTGTCAAATGTGTAGCGTGCGTTCATCATATTGGTGAAATTCTCTTCTTGGGCTGTAATGACCGGGCCTTTGGGCGGAACTACAACACCTGTCGGCGCAGCAGCTTGTGACTTCTGCTCTTCGGTTTCGATGATGAATTTGACCTCAACTCGTTTGCCGGTGAAATCGTAGATGGTTCCTTCTATTAGTTTGGTGTAGCGGCTTTCGAGCCACTCCCTAGCAAAATTGTTCGGCGCGCAAATAACAACCGAAGCATCTGTAAATACTGAAGCTTTGGTTGATTTTAACCATGTATCGAAACTGGGCTTGCTCAGCTTGGTTTGAATGATGGACAAGACTTGCTGCCATAAATCGTTAGTATGGCCTTCCACAGTAATTCACTCCTTTGAAATTCGTACATGTGGCATAAGGCCAGCAAGAGGAATGGCATGTCAGAAAAGAGTAGGTTTTGTCGTTTTATCCACACAACTAAGAATCGGTTAAAAAGACTTATTCGTTGAGAGGGAAAATTGTTCACAATGTTATCCACAGGCTGTTGATAATTTTGAGGATGTGTGAGGACTATCCACAACAGAAACATTATCATCTTATCAAAAGATGACGGCTTAATCAACGGATTGTTTACCTTTATCCACAATTTCAATAAGTTGTGCATAGGTTTTATACACAGCACAAGATATTGTTGATATTCTGTTAATTTTCGACATTCTTTGATTTTTGCGCTCGAAATTTTATACACAGGTTGTTCTTTAGCATTAAATTGTCCAATCTTGGCGATCCTATGTGCTGGTTGACTTTTCGCTGCGAAAATGCTTTAATGATTAAAGAAATTTGAAGGATGGATATCCTCGAACAGGGAGGTGCTATAGATGGGTCCAACGTTTAACCCTAATACGAGAAAGCGCAAGAAAAACCATGGCTTCCGTAAAAGAATGAGCACGAAGAACGGCCGTAAAGTGCTGAGCGCTCGTCGTCTAAAAGGAAGAAAAATTCTTAGCGCATAAAGAGAGGCTCCGAAAGGGGCTTTTTTTTGTGTCTACAGAAGAAATTGGGGTTTCGATTCAAAACGATGCGGTTACACTGAATAAATAGATTATATATAAGCAACCTTTGATGAAGGGGCCTGCTTGCCTGGAGTTGTGCTTATCTGTGGAAAAGAAATATAGGTTGGCCAGAAGAGAAGATTTTAATAAGGTTTACCGGTATGGCAAATCGATGGCAAATCATCAATTTGTACTATATTACTTGGCTCAGCCAAAGCAGGAGGAATTCCGGTTAGGCATATCCGTTAGTAAGAAAGTAGGTAATGCGGTTGTTCGCAACCGTCTTCGCCGTGTAATAAAGGAAGTTATCCGTCTGCGTAAGGATTCGATGCCGCCTCACTTCGATTATGTCTTGATCGCAAGAAAGCCTGCGGCGGAAATGGACTATCACGAAATTGAAAAGAGTTTGAACCATGTTATTAGGAAAGCCTTTTCTAATCCGAAAAGAAGCGAGCCCGTAAAAAAGTAGCTCGTATTTCCTTGTGCATAGAAGTTGTGGTATAGTTTATGTTGGAAAAGATATATAGGAGGACCTCATTTTGACTCGTCGAATCTATTTGCTTGCTGCCGCTGCAGCGATGCTCGTTTTGCTCGCCGGTTGTGCGCCACATACTGCTGCCACGGCACCCATTGATTTAAACACCGCAAATCCTTTCACGAAGTATTTTGTGTACCCTTTATCAGAAACGCTTGAT
This sequence comes from Paenibacillus hexagrammi, assembly GCF_021513275.1. Taxonomy (NCBI): domain Bacteria; kingdom Bacillati; phylum Bacillota; class Bacilli; order Caryophanales; family Paenibacillaceae; genus Paenibacillus; species Paenibacillus hexagrammi. Next base: position 6,108,747 of record NZ_CP090978.1, read on the forward strand.
TGGTTCGCAGATCACTTATGGGGTCAGTACGGTCTCTCCATCCTGGTCGTCACGATCATTATTCGTCTCATTATATTGCCTCTGACACTCAAGCAGTATAAAAGCTCCAAACGGATGCAAGATTTGCAACCAGAAATGAAGAAGTTGAAAGAGAAATACAAGGATGACGCTAAGAAACAGCAGGAAGAAACGATGAAGCTGTTTCAACAAAATGGAGTCAATCCGCTTGCAGGTTGTTTCCCGATTGTTATTCAGATGCCAATTTTGATTGCATTGTATCAGTCGATTATGCGGAACGAACATATTCGTGAGCATACGTTCTTATGGTTGAACTTAGGTTCACCGGATCATTATTACATTCTGCCACTGATCGCGGCTGCAACAACTTTCATTCAGCAGAAGTTCATGTCTTCACAAATGAATCAGCAGATGAAAAGCCTGTTGTTTATTTTTCCGGTAATGATTTTTGTCATGTCGATGAATTTCGCTGCCGCTCTGCCGCTTTACTGGATATACGGTAACATTTTCACAATTGTTCAGTCTTACTTTATTTATGGTTCTCCTGGATCTCAAAAAAATAAGGGTGGCCTGTCCAAATGAAAAAAATCGTGGTGACTGGAAAAACCATCGAAGATGCGGTAAAAGCCGGTCTCGCTAAATGGCAAGTATCTGAAGATCGTGTTCATATTCATATTCTCGAGCAGCCCTCCAAAGGGTTCCTCGGTTTCATCGGTTCTAAAGAGGCGAAAGTCGAGCTAGAATTGATACCGGACCCGCTTGAGGAAGCGAACCTTTTTTTACAGGATATTTTCAAGACGATGCAAATTTCCATCACCATAGATCAGCGTAAAGATAAAGAAGGCACGGTCTTGAGCTTAAGCGGTCCTGAGCTTGGTATATTGATCGGCAAAAGAGGACAAACTTTGGACGCGCTGCAATATTTGGTTAACATTGTAGCGAACCGATATTCGAATTCACATTTGCGTATAATCTTAGATGCGGAGAATTTCCGTGAAAGACGGAAGAAAACGCTAGAGGAACTGGCTGTAAGGCTTGCGAACCGTGTGATTAAGTCGAAAAAAGAAGTGATATTGGAACCGATGAATTCTCAGGAACGAAAAGTTATCCATTCCGAGCTTCAGAATCATCGATTAGTTAAAACATATAGTAAAGGCGAGGAACCGAACCGTAGAGTGGTTATCGCCCTTAAATAATGGTTAATTCGCTGCAATGACTTGGTTCATGTCATTGCTTTTTCTTTCATATAGGGACTTTATCGAGGTGAAAAGGATGTTAAAAGATACGATTGCCGCCATATCGACGCCACTTGGCGAGGGGGGCATTTCTGTTATAAGAGTTAGTGGAGATGATTCAATTCCTTTGGTCGACCGAGTGTTTCACTCCAAAATTAGACTGCCTGATGCAGCTACACATACCGTGCATTATGGGCATATCGTTGAACCGGGAACAACGGAAAAGCTAGAAGAAGTACTTGTGACTGTTATGAAAAATCCGAGATCGTTTACGATGGAGGATGTCGTGGAAGTTAGCTGTCATGGGGGAATCGTTTCCGTTAAGAAAGTACTTGATTTGCTTTTGCTTCAAGGTATTCGTTTAGCTGAACCAGGGGAATTTACGAAGAGGGCTTTTCTGAATGGCCGTATTGATTTGACACAGGCTGAAGCTGTAATTGACTTGATCAGAGCCAAATCGGATCGGGCTTTCAAGGTTGCATTAAAGCAGGTTGAAGGCAAGCTGTCCAAAGAAATCAAGCTGCTAAGGCATCAATTAGTTGAATTAATGGCGCATGTTGAGGTGAATATTGATTATCCGGAGCATGACGTCGAGGAAATGACCAATGTTTTGATTAGAGACAAATGTACGTTGGTTAAGACAGAAATTGAAAGGCTGCTCCATACAGCACAGCAAGGTAAGATATTACGTGAGGGGATTGAGACCGCTATCGTCGGCAGACCGAATGTGGGAAAATCCTCTCTTCTTAATGAATTGGCCCAAGAAAACAGGGCTATTGTTACCGATATACCTGGAACGACTCGGGATGTCATTGAGGAATTCGTAAATGTGGGTGGAATTCCGCTGAAGCTGCTGGATACTGCAGGGATACGGGAAACAACAGATATTGTTGAGCGAATCGGAGTGGAACGATCCAAGAGTGCGCTTGCTGAGGCGGATTTGATCTTGCTGGTCTTGAATAGCAATGAAGAGCTTCAGATGGATGAGCTTGTCATGATGAAGCAATTAGCCGAGAAGCAAACAATCGTCATTTTGAATAAGATCGATTTGCCGAGACGAATTGATCTCGATCAAGTACGTGCTTATTTTTCGGATGAACGGATTGTAGAATTATCTTTGCTTGAAAATCGTGGTGTGGATAGCTTGGAAAAAGCGATATCCTCCATATTCTTTGAGGGAAAATTGGAATCCGCTGATTTAACCTATGTGAGTAATGTAAGACATATTTCCTTATTGAAGCAGGCGCTGAAATCACTGCAGGATGCTCTGGATGCAAATGCAGATTATGTGCCAATTGATATGATTCAGATTGATATTCGAGCTGCGTGGGAGCAGTTAGGTGAGATTATAGGGGATTCCGTGGGGGAATCATTGATCGATCAGATTTTTACACAGTTTTGTTTGGGTAAATGATTGGATTTTACGATTTTCATTTTTGGTTTTCAAAAAAGAGGGAGGAAGAATGAGAAATGGGATATCATGCTGGCGATTATGAAGTCATTGTGATCGGTGCCGGACATGCCGGTTGTGAGGCAGCTCTTGCCTCAGCAAGAATGGGCTGTAATACACTATTGCTCACAATTAACTTGGATATGGTGGCTTTTATGCCGTGTAATCCATCTATTGGTGGTCCTGCAAAGGGCCATGTTGTTAGGGAGATTGACGCCTTAGGCGGAGAGATGGGCAGAAATATTGACAAAACCTACATTCAAATGCGAATGCTGAATACCGGTAAAGGACCTGCAGTCCATGCTTTGCGTGCTCAAGCGGATAAGTTTTTGTATCAGCACAAAATGAAAGAAACTATAGAAGCTACAGAGAACTTGACTCTTCGTCAAGGTATGGCTGAGGATTTGATCGTAGAAGACGGTGTTTGCAAAGGGGTCATTACGAAAACAGGCGCTGAATACTATGCGAAATGCGTCGTACTTACGACAGGCACCTATCTGCGGGGGAAAGTTATTATTGGTGAGCTTATGTATGAGAGTGGCCCGAATAATCAGCAGCCGGCAGTTAAACTCTCCGAATCTCTGCGTAAGCTTGGATTGGATCTAGTCCGCTTTAAGACAGGTACGCCGCCGCGGGTACACAAAGACACGATTGATTTTGAGAAAACAGAAATTCAGCCTGGTGATGAGAATCCCAAATTCTTCTCTTATGAAACGAAAGAAGGCGTAGGCGAACAAATCCCTTGCTGGTTAACTTACACATCGGAAGGTACACATAAGATTATCAATGATAACCTGCACCGAGCTCCAATGTTCTCGGGGGCTATTGAAGGTACAGGTCCACGTTATTGTCCTTCTATTGAAGATAAAATCGTTCGTTTTGCTGATAAGCCAAAGCACCAAATCTTTTTTGGAGCCGGAAGGTCGTAACACGTCTGAATACTATGTGCAAGGTCTCTCGACGAGTATGCCTGAGGATGTACAGTTAAACATTCTTCGATCTATCCCGGGTCTTGAAAAGGTAGAAATGATGCGTACCGGATATGCAATTGAGTATGATGCTGTTATTCCAACTCAATTGAAGCCATCACTTGAAACCAAGGTGGTCAGCGGTTTGTTCACTGCTGGTCAAATTAACGGAACTTCCGGGTATGAAGAAGCTGCTGGGCAGGGTATCATGGCTGGCATTAACGCAGCACGTAAAGCGCAAAACAAAGAAGCTGTTATCCTCGATCGTTCTGAGGGATACATTGGTGTACTTATCGATGATCTTGTTACTAAGGGCACAAGCGAACCGTATCGTTTGCTGACTTCAAGAGCGGAATATCGTTTGCTGCTTCGTCATGACAATGCGGATTTGCGGTTGACTCCCATCGGCTATGAAATTGGACTGATCCCTGAGGAACGCTATCAGATATTTTTGCAGAAGAAAGATTTGGTTGAGCAAGAGATCGAACGTTTGAGAACGTCTAAAGTCCGTCCTGAGCCGCACGTGCAGGCGATATTGGAGAGTTTAAATAGCGTGACTTTGAACAATTCTGTTGACGCACTATCTTTACTTCGCAGACCGGAAGTGGAATATGGGCATATTGAGCAAATGTCGCCATCTCCGTTAGAGCTAACGGATGAAATGAAAGAACAAGTAGAAATTCAGGTGAAGTATGCCGGGTACATCGAAAAGCAACTGGCCCAGGTAGAAAGACTTCGCAAAATGGAGAAAAAGAAAATCCCTGATGATATCGAATACAGCGAAATCCATGGTATCGCTACAGAAGCGAAGCAAAAGTTGACGAAGATTCGCCCTGTATCCATAGGGCAAGCATCGCGTATCTCTGGGGTGACACCGGCTGACATTTCAATTTTGTTGGTGTATTTGGAACATTACAATAGAGTCACGGCTTCAAGAGGGTAATCATGGACGCTATTCAACAATATTTCTCACAGCTGCTTACAGATCGCGGGATTCAACTTTCTCAGAGACAACTTGACCAGTTTGACATGTATTACCGGACCTTAATTGAGTGGAACGAAAAAATGAATTTAACGGCAATTACAGAAAGAGAACAAGTCTATATGAAGCATTTCTACGACTCTCTTCTTTCTTTTTATTTTCCTATCGGGGATGTTATCAAGCTAGCTGATATAGGCTCTGGCGCTGGATTTCCAAGTATTCCATTGAAGATTGCGTTCCCACATTTACAAGTAACTATCGTCGATTCTTTGAATAAGAGAATTACCTTTTTACGTGAGTTGGTATCTCAGCTTGAGCTTGATCAAGTGAATTGTGTGCATGGAAGAGCAGAGGATATAGCAAGGCAGTCCGCCTTTCGTGACCAGTTTGATCTTGTAACAGCTCGAGCTGTTGCTAGGCTAGGTGTTCTTAATGAGTTCTGTCTTCCTTTTGCAAGAAAAGAGGGGACATTTATGGCGATGAAAGGTTCCGAGATTGAAGAGGAGCTGAGTGAAGCAAAATTCAGTCTATCGGAACTCAAGGGCAAGCTCGTCAGCGTAGATAAAATGGAACTTCCAATTGAACAATCGATTCGTCATTTTGTTCGAATTCATAAGGTGGGAAACACACCTGGTAAATATCCTAGAAAAGCGGGCACCCCTTTAAAAAGCCCTCTGGTGAAACCTTAACTTAATGTTCCACGTGAAACATTTTATTCAAAACGTTCATAATTTGTCAGCAGGAACTTCCGTTTTCATGGAGAATTAGTAATAGTATGAGATTTCTCGTCATCCTATGTCGGTTCAGCTCTACAGCTGCACGGACTGTTAAACTACGGGGAAGAGTTGGTGGTAAGTTTTCCTATGAAAGAACAAATATCAAAACTATTTGGCCTTACGGATCGATCCAATACAGATGAGGTAAAGAATATACCCGTACATAGCATCACGCCTAGCCCGTACCAGCCAAGAACGGTTTTTGATGATGATCGCATAGACGAACTGTGTCAGACAATCCGTACTCATGGTGTGATTCAGCCTGTTGTCGTTAGGGTTAAAAACAATGCATTTGAACTGATTGCCGGTGAACGAAGATTAAGAGCGGTTAGAAAGCTTGGCCTGGATACGATTCCAGCCATCGTGCGGGACTTCAATGATTCACAAGCTGCATCAATTGCTCTAATTGAAAACTTGCAAAGAGAAGGGCTGACAGCAATTGAAGAGGCAGCAGCCTATCAGCAGCTCATTGAGATGCATGATTTAACGCAAGAAAGTCTTGCTCAACGGTTGGGGAAAAGTCAATCTACTATTGCTAATAAGATCCGTTTGCTTCATTTAAGTGAACCGGCAAAGACGGCTCTAATGGAACGCAAAATTACGGAACGTCATGCTCGTGCTCTCCTAGCCCTCGACCAAGAGGAATTACAAATTAAAGTGCTTGAGGAAGTTATCGCGAAGGAGCTCAATGTCAAACAAACCGAAGCGAAAATTAATTTCCTTAAAGAAGCTGCTAAATTAAAAAAGCTAAGCGCGTCTCCTATACGAAGGATGTACGGTTAGCTTTAAATACGATACGCCAGTCTGTTGAGATGGTGACAAGCTCAGGTATGAACATTGATACCTCCGAGAGAGATCACGAAGATCACTACGAAATTATTATTAAAATACCAAAAAGATAATAGCAATCTAGTGCTTACTAAACGGCGCAAGCCGTTTTTTTGCTTCTTTTTTTGGAATCTATCAGGTTCTGTAGTAAAATATTGATAAGGTAACTGTTTGGTAGATATGGTAAGATAATAGTATTCTGTATGTAAGCTTGTGGAGCATAAGCGATAGAGGTGAACAGGTTGTCCAAAATCATTGCAATAACGAATCAGAAGGGTGGCGTCGGTAAGACGACTACTTCTGTAAATCTAGGAGCATCTTTGGCTTCGCTCGGCAAAAGAGTGCTGTTAGTAGATATTGACCCGCAGGGAAACACAACAAGTGGAATTGGCGTCAACAAAGCGGATGTCGTTTATTGCATTTACGATGTTCTCATCAATGACATTCATCCGAAGGACGCAACGGTTGAAACGAACGTAGAAAATCTTAAAATCATTCCGGCTACTATCCAGCTTGCTGGTGCCGAAATTGAACTTGTTCCTACGATTTCAAGAGAAGTTCGGTTGAAAAAGTCTCTTCAGCTAGTAAAGCATCTATACGACTATATTTTGATTGACTGTCCACCATCACTAGGGCTTCTAACGATTAATTCCCTAACTGCTGCTGATTCTGTCATTATTCCAATCCAATGTGAATATTATGCGCTAGAGGGACTTAGTCAGCTGCTTAACACAGTACGTCTAGTCCAGAAGCATTTGAATACAGGGTTGCAAATTGAAGGTGTCCTTCTGACTATGTTTGATGCGAGGACGAATCTAGGGATTCAAGTGATTGAAGAAGTGAAGAAATATTTCCAGCAAAAAGTATATCAGACGATCATTCCACGTAATGTTCGCTTAAGCGAAGCGCCGAGTCATGGGCAATCAATTATCACTTATGATCCTCGTTCTAAAGGAGCCGAAGTGTATATGGAGCTAGCGAAGGAAGTGATCTCCTTATGACAAAAGGGTTAGGTAAAGGTCTTGGGAAGGGGCTAGACGCCTTATTGCCTTCTCTACATATTGATGATAACGATAAGGTTATACAAATTCCTTTATCTCAACTTCGGGCAAATCCATATCAGCCAAGGAAAAATTTCAATGAAGACAGTATCAAAGAGTTGGCTGACTCGATTAAAGAACATGGCGTCATTCAACCGATCATTGTTCGAAAAGTACTCAAGGGTTTTGAAATTATTGCAGGAGAACGGCGCTTTAGAGCCTCTCAGTTAAGTGGACTTCCTACAATACCTGCAGTAGAGCGAAACTTTACCGATCAACAGGTTATGGAGATTGCACTAATTGAGAATGTTCAGCGCGAGGACTTGAATGCACTTGAAATTGCTGTTGCATACCAAGGCATAATAGATCAGTTCTCTTTAACTCAAGAGGAATTGTCTGCTAAGGTCGGAAAGAGCAGGTCCCATATTGCTAACTTTCTAAGATTGCTGCAATTACCAGATTCCATTAAGCAATATGTTTCACGTGGAACATTATCCATGGGGCATGCAAGAGCGATTGTTGGCGTGAAGGATGATAAAATCAAGAAAGAACTCGCCGAAGCCACAATCAGTAAGCAATGGAGTGTACGCGAACTGGAAGAAGCTATTAAACTTCTCGAAGAACAACCAGGGCAAGAAAAAGAAAAGAACAAACCTAAAGATAAACTAAGAGATCCTTATATTCATCAGGCTGAAGATCAGCTGCGTGATATATACCGGACGACGGTGAAAATCAAACATCAGCAGGACAAAGGGAAAATTGAACTGTCGTATTATTCAAAGGATGATTTAAATCGACTGTTGGAACTACTACAAGGAAAAATCTCTTAAAATTTAGATGGCATACCGATGGTTTTCTTTCGTTAAGAGAGAGAAACTAAGGTATGCTATATTTATGAGGTGAGACTATGAAAGATATCATATATTTAGATCATGCAGCATCATCCTGGCCTAAGCCGCCGGCTATAATGGAAGCAATGACAAGATGTATGAACGAATACGCTGCGAATCCTGGAAGAGGTAGTCATCAAATGGCTGTACAGGCAAGCAGAGCGCTCTTCGAAACTAGAAAAAATGCGGCTAAGCTCTTTGGTGTGAAAAATCCAAATGACATATCGTTTGCTCTTAATACAACACATGCACTTAACCAAGCAATTAAAGGATTCGTACGTGAAGGACAGCATGTGATCTGTACAAGCGTTGAGCACAACTCAGTACGTAGACCACTAGAATATCTCAGAGAGAAGATAGGGATTGAGCTTACCTATATCAAAAGCAATGTCCAGGGAGAACTTGATCTTAAAGACCTTGAGAAAGCTTTTCGTTCGAATACTTCCCTTGTAGTCATGAACCACAGCTCGAATTTATTGGGTACGATTCTACCAGTTGCGGAAGTAGGAGAGATGTGCCGTGCAAGAGGTGTTAAGCTGCTCGTAGACGCGGCCCAGAGCGCCGGAGTGCTGCCTATCCACGTAGAAGATATGAACATCGATATGTTAGCTTTTCCCGGTCATAAGGGGCTTCTAGGGCCTCAAGGAACGGGGGGGTTATATGTTCATTCTAACGTAGAACTGGAGCCACTGCTTCATGGTGGAACAGGCAGTCAATCGGAATCGATTGAGCAGCCCACGGTTCGACCAGATCGCTTCGAGGCGGGTACGCAGAATACAGTTGGCATAGCAGGTTTAAATGAAGGAATCAAGTTTGTCTTATCCAAAACCGTAGAAGAAATTCATAAGAAAGAATGGAAGCAAACACAGCATCTTATGGAAGCATTAATGGGAATTGAAGGAGTGACGGTTCTTGGGCCAGCATTGGGACAAAATAAAACAGGAATCGTTTCCTTTCTAATCAGACATACAGATTCATCAGAAGTCGCTTTTATTTTAGATCAATCTTTTCAAATCGCAGTACGAGCAGGATACCACTGTACACCGTTGGCTCATGAAGCAGTAGGAACATTGGCTACAGGCGCAGTGCGAGCTAGTATCGGTTATTTTACAAAAGATGAAGAAGTAGAAGCTCTTGTAGATGCAGTCAAAGAAATAAGTTCACAGTATGCATAACTAGAAAGAGGGATACTTCGTGGGGGAAACGTTTGGAATCGAGAACAGTTTACTATTTGCTATCATCGGAATAGGTTTGCTTATCTTACTTATACTTAACCTTGTATTATGGACAAAGCTTTCATCTCTTAGAAAGCAGTATCTTCTTATGATGAATGGCTCAAAAGCAGAGAACATCGAAGATCTGATCATGGATATGCAATCAAAAATCAACACGCAAAAGGCCGAGTCAGATTCGACTTCAGCCACAGTTGCTGCTATTCTTGATCAACTAAAGAGCATGAAATCGAAGGTAGGCATTCATAGATATAACGCTTTTGCTGATAGTGGTAGCGATTTGAGTTTTACGATCGCGATCTTAGATGAATTTCAAGACGGCATTATCATGACTGGAATTCACAGCAGAGAACAAACCTACTTATACGCGAAGCCAGTGCAAAAAGGTCAATCTACTTATACGTTAAGTCCAGAAGAAAAAGAAGCTATCAATCTAACTGCAAAGCAGCAGTAGGAGTCGTCGGGTATGCTTGAACTCGTCTGAGCGCCATAGATAATGCATCCCCGATCACTTGAGCCATATTCATGACTAAGCTTAGGCGAGTGTTTTGTAAAACAAAGTACTCCATAAATCCGCCAACATTCACAATACCGGTTACATGGATATTGCCGACAGGGGGCAGGTCCTTATTGACGCCTGCTCCAGGCTTAAGAGGACCATCTGCAACTTGAATACAGCCCACACTCGATACTTGACCTAAACAGGCATCGATTGCAACAATAAACGGATCTTCGTATTCAAGATGAATTCGTTGTACGGTTTCGACTAAATTCATTGCATGGACAGGCTCATCCAAGGTTCCATAAAGATGAAGGGAGCGCAGGCCTGGTTTTTTGCTTAAGTGAGTACCGACAAGAGGGCCTAAGGAATCTCCGGTAGATCGGTCCGTACCTACACAAATGACAACAATAGGCTGATAGTTCGGAAGTGAACTGAAGATGGAGTGCAGATGTCTGGAGAGAAGGAGCGGCGTATCTTGCTCGGTATGCTGTATTTTTAAGGTTTCTAGTGATTGGGGCTTTTTATTACTAGAGTCAAATCCGAACTGGAATTTCATAGAATCCCTCCAAAGTCATGAGACTATTTTTTACTAGTATATGGAGAGAGGGCGGAAATTATACGTAGGAGAGGGGAGATTTAACTGAATGCTTCATTAATGCTACTTGCCTTTGATTCTACACAGCAAGCTCTGCGGGCAGAGATGCTGCTAGAGTATGCAGATATAGAGATTGATATAAGGCCAACACCGAAAGAGGTTACTGCAGGTTGTGCGCTTTCTATTGAATTCCCCAGTGAAAGTTTATTGCTAGTGAAAGAAATCATCCTGTCTGAACAGGTAGAAATCCGGGGCATATATTTTAAAAACGACGATAAATATGTTAACATGGAAGAAAGCTAGAGGAGAGGAGATCATATTTTTATGAAAGATACCATCCAGTGGCTGAAGGACATGATTACAAGCCCAGAATGGCTGGCGAGTGCATTTTGGATTATCGTGAAGATCATGGTGATTTATATTGTAGCAAGAATTACGATCAAGATAGCTCATAAAATGATTACTCACATGATGTCAGCAAGAGAGAAGTCGCCCTTAAAGTTCGATGCTAGAAGAACGAATACGATCGGTAGATTGATACATAATCTAATTTCTTATACGGTAAATTTTATATGCATTCTTCTGATTTTAGGTCAAATCGGGGTTAATTTGGGTCCATTACTGGCTGGTGCGGGGGTACTCGGACTAGCAATCGGATTTGGAGCACAGAGTTTGGTGAAGGATGTCATAACAGGATTTTTCATTATATTTGAAGATCAATTCGGCGTGGGGGATGTCATTCAAATCGATCAAGTTAAGGGAACTGTAGAAGAGATCGGCATTCGAGTCACCCGAATTAAAAGTTGGACAGGTGAGGTTCATATCATTCCGAACGGCAACATTAAGCAGGTAACCAACTTCTCCATACATAATTCCATGGCTGTCGTGGATGTATCCATTGCTTACGAATCCGATATTGATCGGGCCATAGAGGTTCTGAAAGAAACAACTCAAACCATGTTCGGCAAACTCGATAATATTGTGAAGGAACCGGACGTATTGGGCGTTCAAATGTTGGGTAGCTCTGAGGTTGTTCTTCGAATCGTAACGGAATGCAAACCGAATACACAATTTGAAATCGCTAGGAAAATGAATGAAGAGATAAAAAAACAGCTTGATGCAAATGATATCGAGATCCCATATCCGAAGACGGTTACGTATTTAAGATCGGTGAAGGAGGCGGAATAACGATGGAAAGAAAGCAATATCAGCTTGGCGATATCGTTCAAATGAAGAAACCCCACCCATGTGGAACGAATGAAATGGAAATTATCCGTATGGGCATGGATATAAGAATTAAGTGTGTAGGGTGCAAGCACAGCGTGTTAGTGCCAAGGACAAAGTTTGAAAGTAAGTTAAAAAAAGTGCTTCGATCATCAGCAGAACCGGATGCTGCAAAGGAGAAAATCGGGGAATAATAAGCTAGAAATTATTTTGAGAACGGACTTGCAGTGGCTGAAATTATTTGATACAATAAGTCCTGTTCTCGTTTCTTATGGAGAGGTACCCAAGAGGCCCAAGGGGGCTGACTCGAAATCAGCTAGGCGGTGTATGCCGTGCGTGGGTTCGAATCCCACTCTCTCCGTTCTCGTACAAGAGCTCTTTTACACAGTGAATGTGTAGGAGGGCTCTTTTTATTCGTTACGTTATATTAACTACTTATTGAAGAAGTTCCACGTGAAACAAATGATTCCTATGTATGAATAAAACAGCAATTAACTGACAAACTATACATATGTAGAATGAACGATACTAGGAGGTTCCACGTTGAGAATCTGGATGATTAGCGTGCTTGCGCTTATACTTGTCGTCACAGCATCTGGTTGTGGCAAGAAGAAAGAAGAGGGAACAGGGACGTCGGCAAGCCTAGGGGCTACAACGAGTGTGCAGCCTTCAGCAGGCGCTCCGGCGGCTACAAGCACTGGAGGTAACGGAGAAGGCACAGCAGCTGCTTCACCAGCAACTGGAGCTGCGGCAAGCGCAACACCTAATAACGAACCGCCGCCGGTCATATCAAGAAAGCAGTTAGATGATTTGGCCATAGATAGCACCTATGATGATGTAGTGAAAATCGTAGGATCAAAAGGCAAGATGATCAAAGAGGAGAACGGGAAAAAGACGTATGAGTTTGCACTTAAGGATGAGCCCAATTACTTTGCCCAAATTGTGTTTTTCGCCGATGGCAAAATCTCCGAAAAGAAAATATACATGAAATAGGGGAAACAAATAAGCGCAGCATAGCGGGCCGTAGGGAACCGAAATGCTGCGCTTATTTGCTTTTTATAAAGAGGTAGTTATGGTATCTGTGCCTTTATCTATGATCGTATCTCCGTTGCCTGACCCGATATTGCCATATTGAATAGTAGCTTTACAATTGGCATCGGATATTCGGATGGGCGCACTTGAACAATTCACTAAACTATTTGCGGTAATGTGATTGTTGCTGCAGGAGGAACCGGTGTCTTTGCCTTCTGAATAAAGAAGAATCCCATTCCCTTTGCAATCTCGAATATTGTTAGCGTGAACTCGGTTAGCGTAGCTGTTCAAGACAACGATTCCAGACTTGCGAATGGTCTGAATAGTATTCTGCTCGATCGTATTAAAATGAGGACGTTCTTTTTGTTTGCTGCCTTTCGACTCTATGCGAATGGCACCATCGTCGATATCTGATATCATATTGCGTGTAACTTGATTGGAGATACAATTGCCCTTCAAACGTATACCCAGTGTATATCCGGTCTTACCACTAGAGTTGATGAATTCCTCAATGATGTTCTCGGAAATGATATTTTGCTTGCAAGGATCCTCTGATGGTTGAGCGGATATATCAATAGCTATAGTAAAGCAGCGGCTCATACGATTATGGGCGACTACAGAATTTTTCGTGCCGTTGTTTAGAGAGATACATGCCTGGAATAACTGATTGAAATCGTTGTACTCGATCCGATGGCTGTCCGCATTATTACACCATATGCCAAAACCTAAGTAAGCATAGTCGAGTGCGCCTAAAATGGAATCAAAAATGCAGCTGGATATCGTAACTCTGCTTGAATCCACTGACTTTATCCCGTTCTCGATTTGTGAGAAGTAGCATTCACTTATGTAGATATCGGCAGCCTTCGTCAAGGAGATGCCATTCTCGATCAAAGGGACATAGGAGGCACTAAAAGATCCCATACCTTGGAAGGCCATACGATGAATTTGAACATTACTTACAGCCGAGAGATTAAGTAGGCCGAACTTATTCATAAAGGATTTTAATATGGTATTTTTACCTGCGCCTAATAGGATTACGTTAGAGCCTACCCGTAAAGAAGATTGAATGAAATACATGCCGGGAGGAAAATACACGATTCCACCATTCAAGGCAGCTGTGTCTAGAACGTTTTGAATAGCAGGAGCATCGTCTTGGTCGGGTCTTGAGTTACCGTATACACCATAGTCTTTAACATTATAAATAGGAGTTGAGGATGCGGCTGCTTGCGCAACGGATGTTGAGAAAAGCCCTCCTGCGGCAATGGCAAGGCCAGATGCCCCTAAAGCGGATAAGAGCTTTCTTCTGCTCATAGAAGACGAGGATGTGGCTGATTCTTGCGGCAGGTCATGGGGAGTGCTCAATGGGTTCACCTCATAATCTTCCATACATGTATGGATATAATTGATATATATAAGATTATATAGGAAAGCCGTAGGTACGAAAAGGGTTGGAATGAGAAGGAAAAAACCCCGAGAGCAGGAGCTCAAGGGGCTGGAAGGCAGAATTCGAGTGCTAGTATTTGCTTTTGCGGCGATAGCCAGCCGAGAAGCGGTCAATGACATAACCGACGATTCCCCATGTAATGATGGTTAACGCATAGATAAACAACATCTTCAAAGGGGAGATCTCATAAATATTGGAAACCACAGGGGCAAACCAAGCTGGCACGCTTAACGCGTAAAAAATGAGATAGATGCTGTCATGGTCGTGGAACATATAGTGTACCACACATAGAGCAGCACCAATGAAGGTGAAGAGCCAAGTAAAGGTTCTCATGATGCATTCTCCTTGCTTCTTGAGACATTACTGCTTCATATCTTTGCGTTTCCATTTGCGGTTGTGGTTACTTGTTTTCGGAAAAGGATCCCCTTTTTTCAGGGTTACGATTTTAGGATCGTTCACACCCATGTGAAACGCGTTTTCGCCGATTTCGATGTATTGCCCGTCATTTGGCGCAGAATCGCCAGGACTAAACTGTGTCCATTCGCCCATTAGAGTTCACCTCACTTTGTGTATGTCACTCATGCTTAGGATGACCCGGGCAACCGATAAACATGTGCAGGTACCGTTACCAGCTTCAACCTTCATGAAGAACTTGTAATATGATGGCGGATTTGCTATAGTATTTGAGTGCGAGTTTTGAAATAGAATTCTCGCTCCTTGCTCCGTAAGCTTTCATAGCTTGATATGGGGCCGCTTAGTCCAAAAGGAGGTGACATACATGCGCAAATATGAAGTAATGTACATCGTTCGTACAGATGTTGAACAAGAACAACTTCAAGCTACTGTGGAGAAGTTTCAAGGAATCATCACAAATGGTGGTGGCGAAGTTACCAAGCATGACATGATGGGTAAACGCCGTCTTGCGTATGAGATCAACAAGTTCCGTGACGGGCACTATGTGCTTGTACATTTCAACGCAGAACCTGCAGTTGTAGCGGAATTGGATCGCGTATTCAAGATTACGGACGAAGTTATTCGTCACTTAATCGTTAACGACGTAGCCTAAGTTATGCCAGTATTTTCGTCAGGGGAGGATGTACCATGTTGAACCGTGTCATTCTTATCGGCAGGTTGACCAGAGACCCGGAGCTTCGCTATACTCCAGCAGGAGTTGCAGTCACTCAATTCACACTCGCTGTAGATCGCCCGTTCTCGCAAGGGAAAGAGCGTGAAGCGGACTTTATCAATATCGTAACGTGGAGGCAGCTTGCCGAGACGTGCGCGAACTATTTGCGTAAAGGACGTTTGACAGCAGTAGAAGGACGCCTACAAATTCGTAATTACGACAACAATGAGGGCAAACGCGTATACGTAACCGAAGTTGTTGCCGACAATGTACGTTTCTTGGAATCCGGTAATGTCGGAGGCAACCGTGAAGAGGGTGCGGGGTCAAACCCAAGCTATAGCGGCGGTGGTGGTAACAACAACAACCGATACGGCGGATCACGCGAACAGCAGGATCCTTTCATCGATGACGGGAAACCGATCGACATTTCCGATGATGATCTACCATTCTAAAACAGAAAGGACTGAAACCCACAATGGCTTTCCAAAAGAGAGACAACAATGGTGAAGACCGCGGCGACCGCAAATTTGCACCTCGTGGCAAAGGCGGTAAAGGTAAACGCCGTAAGGTTTGTTACTTCACAGTAAACAAAATCAAGCATATTGATTATAAAGATATTGAAACTCTTAAAAAGTTCATCTCCGAGCGTGGAAAAATTCTTCCTCGCCGTGTGACAGGAACTTCCGCAAAGTACCAACGTGCATTGACAGTTGCGATCAAACGCGCTCGTACAATCGCTTTGTTGCCTTACACAACGGAATAAGAGTCAATTACAGAAGAAGGCTGACGGGTTATCCGTTAGTCTCTCTTTTTATTCATACTAAGCATGTGAATGAGCTGCAGGGAGAGAACAGAACATGATGAGCAAGAAGAATGCAGAGCATTATGTATGGGGACAGCAATGTGATGGGTGGTTCTTGGAACAAAGTCAGGAGAGAATCATTATCCATGAACGTATGCCGGCAGGTACAAGTGAAGTAAGGCATATGCATGAGAAAGCATCTCAGTTTTTCTTTATGCTGAGCGGTATAGCAACAATGGAGCTTGATGGAGAGAACATTCAGTTGCATGCCCATGAAGGAGTTACTGTACTCCCTGGAGTGCCTCATCAAATGAGAAATGATTCCGAAGAGAGCATCGAATTTCTTGTGATATCAACACCTACGACCAAAGGCGACCGCTATCCCGTCTAGCCGGGTTTTCTGTTCTTTTTGCTTTTTATGCTATAATGGAATACAAAGCCTTTTTGTAGGTGGGGAGAGATGCGAGTTGCCAAGTGGAGATAAGGAGATGGATCTGGCGAGGCGGGCCAAAGTCATCGAATGGCTCAAGACGGAAGTCGTCGACCATGTAGCTCATCTGCTCAAAGGGATATGGGAAGGCAGTCACATGAAGATCGTGGATGGACTTGCGAGCCTGATCTCCTGCGGATACATACTAGGAAGAAGACTGGGCATCTCCTACCGGAGCCTGGATGAAGCCATTATTGAAAAAATGAATAAGCATCGCCAAGAGGGTCACCAGCTTGAAGATTGGTATGGGGACATTTCATCCTTGGAAGAACATTTACGTAAGAGGTGATCCCGGTTGGGGAAACGCAGTACGCAGGGTCTGATCTGGAGCGGGGTAACGATTCTGTTCCTGCTATCGCTCTTGACCCCGTTTCTAATTTTCACAATTAGTTTTATCATGATACCCGTCCTTATGTTGTATGTCCAATCAAGCACCAAACGGTTTATGATTTCCTACGCCGTTAGCTTGTTAATCGTCTATCTGTTATCAGGTTGGCATGGGATATTCCTGCTTGCCGTATCGCTGTTCTTTTTGCCTCCAGTTCTTGTTATGGGGAATTTATATAAAAGAAAAGCGGCTGCGCGAACGGTATTAACCGCGGGAACGGTAACGCTGCTGGCGGAGGAGCTCCTGAGTTTACTTATTTCAACGGGCCTGGGATTGAATCCGGTTGCGAAGTTTAAGGAGTCACTCATGGAAAGCATGAATATGCTCTCTCCCATGCTCAGGGAGATGGTGCCGCAGAACCAAGAGGCGTACATTTCGTTTGTTACACAAGAGCTCCCGCTGATTTTTATCTTTTTTGCCTTGTTTTACGCCTTCGTCTCTCATGGAATCACCCGTTGGCTGCTTGGAAAGACTGGGGAGGCCGTACCGGGCTTGCGCCCCATGCGGGAGAGAATGCTTCCGAAGACGTTTGTATGGCTATATCTGATCACGTTTGTGATGAATTTATTCGTTGATCCATTCTCCAATACGTTGGGATCGGCGATCTTGTTTAATTTATTTCCACTGCTCGTTCTCGTGTTTGCTATTCAGGCGCTCAGCTTCTTGTTCTTTGTAGCTCATGCCAACGGATGGAAGCCGATTTTGCCCTATGGAGCCCTGGTTTTACTATGTATCGCTTATCCGCTTGTATTTGTTTACAGTTTATTAGGCGTTTTTGATGTATCGTTTCCAATCCGAGAACGGTTTAAGAAAAAATATATAGGATCAGGAGATAGGAAAATGCCGAAATTCCTCTTAAAGCGGTGGCATGGTCTTCATATCGTATGGATTTTCGTATTGCTGCTGGTACTGACTGCGATTGTATTCTACTATCAGTGGCTGCTTGGCGTCTTGTCCTTACTGCTTTCTGGCGTTCTTGCGTATTTTACGCTGCAGGCGGAGACAGCCTTTCGAAAGGATCTCAACACCTACGTCGGAACCATTACCCATCGGGTGAAGAAAGCCGGCACGGAGGTCATGAGCGGATTGCCGATCGGCATTGTTTTATATAATGAAGAAAAAAGAATCGAATGGCACAATCCTTTCGTAGCCAAAATGCTGGAACAGGAATCTGTCATCGGTGAGTCTTTATTGGAATGGTTTCCAGACCTAAAGAGTAAAAAGGATAAGAACGAAAAAATTGAAATGCCGATTGGCAAGCATATTTATCAAGTATGGATTCGGCCGGAAGAGAGGCTGATGTTTTTTCGGGAAATTACCGAACAAGCCAATCTGGCCAGAAAGTATGAAGATGAGAAAATTGCCATTGGCATTGTCATGCTGGATAATCTGGATGAAGCAACGCAAGGCATGGATGATCAGACGAGAAGTATCATGCTGGCGAAGGTAACAGGAGAGATTACAGAGTGGGCGCAAAGGAACCAGCTTTACCTTAGGCGTACCGCCTCGGACAGATTCCTCATCTTAATGGATCAAAAAGGGCTGCGTAACCTGGAGCAGACAAGGTTTGAGATATTGGACGATGTTCGTGACTTGACGATCGAGAACAAGCTGCCGCTTACGCTCAGTATCGGTATCGCTTCCGGTGCCGAGCATTTGGTTGAGCTGGGACAGATGGCGCAAATGAGCTTGGACATGTCCTTAGGCCGCGGCGGCGATCAGGTGTCTGTGAGAGTAGGGCAGCGCCTATCCTTCTACGGAGGAAAGACGAACGCAGTGGAGAAGAGAACCCGCGTTCGTGCAAGGGTCATTTCTCACGCGCTAAGGGATTTGATGAAAGAAAGCGACAAGGTCGTTGTGATGGGCCACCGTTTTCCGGATATGGACTCCATAGGCGCAGCGGTCGGCGTGTTGAAGGCCGTTCAGGTTATCGGCAAAGAAGGCTACATTGTACTTGAGGGAGTCAATCCCTCTATTCAGAAGCTGATGGAAACGATCTCGGCGGATGAGCGCTTGTACCGTTGGTTTATTACACCGGAACAAGCGATGCAGATCATGACGCAGCGAACCCTTGCTGTTGTAGTGGATACACATAAGGCATCTATGGTGGCAGAGCCCAAGCTGCTGCAGCTTACGCATCGCATTGTGGTTGTCGATCATCATCGGCGCAGCGAGGAGTTTATCCAGGACGCAACACTGGTCTACATGGAGCCTTATGCATCATCTACTTGCGAGCTGGTTACCGAGCTGCTGCAGTATATCCATGATAAGCTGGCTATGGAGGTGCTGGAGGCGACGGTTCTCTTGGCCGGTATTGTGGTCGATACGAAGAGCTTCAGTCTTAGGACAGGCGCCAGAACGTTTGAAGCGGCTTCGTATCTTCGCCGCAATGGAGCGGATTCCGGGCTCATTCAAACACTGCTGAAGGAAGATCTCGATTCTTATATTGAGAAAGCGGAAATTATGCGGCATACGGAGATCCTGTATGAACATGTGGCATTAGCCGTATCAGAACCGAGGAAAAAGCACTCGCAGTTGATGATTGCTCAAGTTGCTGATACATTGTTGAATATGACGAATATCATGGCATCCTTCGTCATCAGTGAACGGCATGACGGATTAATCGGCATTAGCGCCAGATCACTCGGTCAGATGAATGTGCAGCTGGTGATGGAACGGCTCGGCGGAGGCGGACATTTGACCAATGCGGCCACCCAGATGGAAGGAACCTTGGAGGAAGCAGCAATGCGGCTTAAGCAGGTGCTGCAAGAGATGGAAGACGAGGAGGGGCTTTTGAATGAAAGTTGTACTGTTAAAAGATGTGAAGGGTCAAGGCAAGAAGGGCGAGATTAAGGAAGTATCCGAAGGTTACGCAAATAACTTTCTGTTCGCGCAAGGACTAGCTGCACCGGCAACACAAGGCGCAGTGAAGCAATTGGATAATCAGAAGAAGGCCGAGCAGCGCCGCAAGGATCAAGAGAAGGCAGATGCGCAGCAGCTCGGAGTGAAGCTTAGCGAGATGACGGTTCAGATCAAGGCGAAATCAGGAGAAGGCGGACGTCTCTTCGGAGCCATCACGAGCAAGCAGATAGCGGAAGCTTTGGAGAAGCAGAAAATTGTGATCGACAAGCGTAAAATCGTGCTGGACGATCCAATTCGTACCCTTGGTGTTACGAAGGTTCCGGTGAAGCTGCACAGCGAAGTGACAACAACACTTAGCGTACAGGTAACAGAAGAGAAATAAGCGCAGCATACGGCAGGCGCGAATGAGAGAGGATCAAGGCTTCGGGCTGATCCTCTTTCTTATTGAGGAGCAAATATCGGCTTTAGCGGCCATCATCAATAGATATGATCGATTTCAAGTAATTGCATCTATGCTTTCCCGTCAATCGGTTGTATCATGAGAGGATAACAGGACATAAGAGGGGATGAGAGTGCCATGAGCATGGGCGGAGAAAATATGTTTATGGATCGTGTGCCTCCACAAAATATTGAAGCCGAGCAGGCAGTGCTCGGTGCCATTTTGCTGAACGGCGATGCACTGATTACCGCGATGGAGCGGGTAACGAGCGACGACTTCTACCGCGGCGCGCATCAGCGCATTTTTGAGGCGATTATCGAGCTGGCGGAGGAGCAGGAGCCTGTCGATTTGATCACGCTGACGGCGCGTCTGCAGGACAAGCAGCAGCTCGATGAGATCGGCGGCGTCAGCTATCTGTCGCAGCTCGCTACAGCGGTGCCGACGGCGGCGAACGTCGACTATTACGCGCAGATCGTCGAAGAGAAATCGATGCTGCGCCGTTTGATCCGGGCGGCCACCGAGATCGTCACGAATGGCTATGCCAATTCGGAAGATGTGGGGGCCCTGCTCAGCGATGCGGAGAGGAACATCCTCGAGATCTCGCAGCGCCGCAGTTCCAGCGGCTTCGTCTCGATCCGGGACGTGCTGATGGATGTATTCGAGCGAGTCGAGTTCCTCTACTCGAATCGGGGCGGATCCACGGGAATCCCTTCGGGCTTCGTGGATCTCGATAAGATGACGTCCGGCTTCCAGCGCTCGGACTTGATTATTCTTGCGGCGCGTCCTTCCGTAGGTAAGACCGCCTTCGCGTCTGAATGTGGCGCAGAACGTAGGCGTCCGCGCCAAAGAGACCGTCGCGATCTTCTCGCTCGAGATGGGCGCGGCCCAGCTCGTCACGAGGATGATCTGCGCAGAAGCCAACGTCGATGCGAACCGCATGCGGACGGGTACGCTGGAGGGCGACGACTGGGAGAAGCTGACGATGGCGATCGGGGCGCTCTCTGAAGCGAATATCTACATTGACGATACGCCTTCCATTACGGTCGCGGATATTCGCGCCAAGTGCCGCCGTCTCCAGCAGGAGAAGGGGCTCGGCATGATTTTGATCGATTACCTTCAGCTGATTGCAGGCCGCGGTAAGGGTGATAACCGTCAGCAGGAGGTCTCCGAGATCTCGCGTACGCTGAAGCAGATTGCGCGTGAGCTGAACGTGCCGGTCATTGCCCTCTCGCAGCTGAGCCGGGGCGTTGAGCAGCGGCAGGACAAGCGTCCTATGATGTCTGACCTTAGGGAATCGGGTTCGATCGAGCAGGATGCCGACATCGTAGCGTTCCTGTACCGGGACGATTACTATGATAAGGAATCCGAGAAGAAGAACATTATCGAGATCATTATCGCCAAGCAGCGTAACGGACCGGTAGGAACGGTCGAACTAGCCTTCCTTAAGCAGTTCAATAAGTTCGTGAACATGGATCGGACCCACCAGGAAGCGGCTGCAGCAGGCTACTAACTGCATAGTGTTTGTTTATATCCGAACAATTATACAGGGGACTGTGTAATTGTTCGTTTTTCATTGACTTTACTTAGGGGGACTGCTACACTAGAGACTGTGAAAAACCTTGATTGATCGGACCGCATAGCAGCGGCAAGATCGAGAAGAGGTCGTTTTTCATGTGCAGGTGTCCCGGTCTCAGCGCCGGCTGCGTTTTCTGAGAATGATACAGGTACAAGCTCTCTGTTCAGTTTGGCGCTATTCGATTGAATGCCGGTCTGCTTAGGGAGATATTGTTCAAAAGTCACAAGGGAGCACTTCGTTCTGGCACTTTAGCGCTTTAATGAAGTTACCTTCCCCAAAAGGTATACCAAGCCTAGCGGCTCATTATGGGTGATTTTGTTCACCGTACGGAGGTAGTAGCACATGTCAACGGTTGTTGTTGTCGGTACGCAATGGGGAGACGAAGGGAAAGGAAAGATCACTGACTTTCTGGCGGAGTCCGCAGAAGTTGTAGCCCGTTACCAAGGTGGTAACAATGCGGGTCATACGATCATTATCGGCGATAAGAAGTATAAGCTGACGATGGTTCCTTCAGGCATTTTTTATCAAGATAAAGCTTGCGTGATCGGTAACGGAATGGTTATCAATCCTGCCGCTCTCATTGAGGAAATTAACTATATACATGATAACGGCTTTACCACTACGAATCTGAACATCAGTGACCGCGCTCACGTGATTATGCCCTATCATCTCGTATTGGACGGACTGGAAGAAGATCGTAAAGGCGACAGCAAAATCGGTACGACCCGTAAAGGGATCGGACCTTGCTATATGGATAAAGCGGCCCGCAACGGCATTCGGATTGCCGACTTGATGGACGCAGAGGAATTCGAATTGAAGCTTCGCCGCATTGTTGCGGAGAAGAACGTATTGATCGAGCAAGTGTACGGTTCCACGCCACTAGACGTAGAGCCGATTCTCAAACAATATCTTGAGTACGCTGAAGTGCTTCGTCCCTACGTGACAGATACTTCCGTTGTACTGAACGAGTACATCGATCAAGGCCGCAGAGTGCTGTTCGAAGGCGCACAGGGCGTTATGCTCGATATCGACCAAGGTACATACCCATATGTGACATCATCCAACCCAACAGCGGGTGGCGTGTGCATCGGCTCAGGCGTAGGCCCGACTAAGATTCATAACATTATCGGTGTAGCCAAAGCCTATACAACCCGCGTCGGCGACGGTCCGTTCCCAACAGAGCAGAACAATGAAGTAGGCGATTGGATTCGTGAAAAAGGCTTCGAGTACGGTACGGTTACAGGACGTCCGCGCCGTGTAGGCTGGTTCGACAGCGTTGTCGTACGCCACGCAAGACGCGTGAGCGGTATTACAGGCTTGTCCTTGAACTCGATTGATGTACTGACAGGTCTGGAAACGGTGAAAATCTGCACAGGCTATATGTACCGCGGCCAGCTGATTGAACACTATCCTTCCAGCTTGAAGGCTATTTCTGAATGTGAAGCTGTGTATGAAGAGCTGCCGGGCTGGACGGAAGATGTGTCCCAAGCTCGTACACTGAGCGATCTGCCAGAGAACGCAAGACATTATGTTGAGCGTGTATCCCAGCTGACAGGCATTCCGATTGCGATCTTCTCTGTAGGTCGTAACCGCGAGCAAACAAACTTGGTTCGCCCGATTTACTCATAATTGTCGTAACAATAATCCTCTAGGCCGATCATGGCTTGGAGGATTTCTTTTTTACTTGGGATTTAATGGGTGAAAAACCGTCAATACTGGAAGGGAGGAATGATATCGCGGCAGAGGTGAAGCAAACGCATGAATGTTTTCAAATGGTTGGGGAAATTGGTAGTCAGTACAGTCCTTATAACGTCGATCTCTGTAATTACCACATCATTGATTGTAAATCTCTACGTGCAGGAAATCTTTCGACAATTTCAGATCCCCGCATTGGGTAAAAAGATTCAAATTTCCGAAATTGCTGCAAGATTGGGGGAGGAGCTGAATATAGTTAAGCCTAGAGACGAGGGTAAACAGACAGCCGAAGGTCCGTCTCAAAGCCCTACTGCATCGCCAGATGCTGCTGTCGCTGTGGCGCCCAGCCCATCGGTTACTCCAGCAGGCCCGGAACCCGATAGCTCTAAGGCTGCTCAGGGCCCAGCAGATGGGGTGGAGGAGGAATCAGTGCCCGTCATGGGGCGTATTCAAAATGATTCCGACTTGGTCATCTCCACAGAGGACTTCGCCAAAAAGAAAGAGCAGCTGACCAGCGAAGACAAGATGGAGATATTTTCTCTTGTTGTAGCCAAGCTGCCCCAGAACGAAGTGCAGCACTTATCTGTGCTGCTGGAAGACGGCATCACATCCGAGGAGCTGAAGGAGGTCGATCAGACACTCTCAAAAAGTATTTGAACGACGACGAATACAAGCAGCTCATGGATATTATGAATAAATATTGATTTAATACGTCGCTGCTACATGGCCGCCATGCTTGACGAGGGTATCCTCCGCTTGCCTGTAGCGGGACTTCTCGACCGTGACCTCTAAGGTGTAGGCATGGTCTGAAACAATGTCCTGAGTGCTCTGTACCAGTGAATGGGCTTGAAAATCGATTTTAAATGAAGCATTGTTATCAAATTTGAGATCCAGTACGCCCTGCTGCCTAAGCTCATCCGCAGCTTGCTCCAGGTTCTCCACGTTCGTAAATGTGGCTGTTAGACTTTTTTCCATTGAGTGGTCCTCCTAAGAGTTTTCCGAAGGAAAACTATCTTCGTAAGCGTTGCTGAGTTTTCCGAAGGAAAACTATCTTCGTAAGCATTTGCTGAGTTTTCCGAAGGAAAACTACAGTACTTACTTTTATTTCCATAGATTTGAAGTGGAAATTATGCTAAGGTGGGCAAAGTGACTCTTTTGTTAAACTGACTTGATTCTTGCTAAATGTCATTATTACGCCTTATTGTGGCGGTAATCGCGACAATCGACATGAATCTATGAAGTGAATGTCGACGCATTTGTTGAAATAGCAAGAGTAAGTGTGGTAAATTTAACAAAAGAAAGACATCCTCAATGGGTATTATGTCTAATCTAGGTTAATTTATGTATCTGTGGATGCAAAACCGTCTAAAGGGAGAAGATCATGACAGGTTTCAGGGGAATGCGCTATGTGAAGGATCTCATGCAGAGATTCAAGATCAAGCGAGAAAGCTTGACCGGAAATGAATCAGACAAGCAGCAGCAGGAAGAACAAGTGACAACGACGACGACGCTGGCGGTAATGAAACGGCATAAATGGGCTCTTGCCATTGGAGCGGGAACGCTTGTCTTAGCTGGAGCAGTGACCGTTGCCGGACATGAATATGTGCAAGCGGGTATGGCTGAGATTTATCACGTGCAACTAAATGGCAATGAGATTGGAATTGTGAGCGATAATAAGTTAATTGATGAATATAAGCAGAGTAGGCCGCTTGAAGTTCAGAAGAACTTTCCAAATGTGCATGTTGAATTAGATACGAGCGGGATCGTCTCTGTGGCTGAAAAGGCTTTCAGAGCGAAGACAGATGATGCTAGTGTTATTGCTAGGCTCAATGAGCTGTTAGTACCGCAGCCGACGGGTGTGGAGCTCAAGGTAGATAACAAGGTTGTTGCCATTGTGAAAGATCAACAGACAGCTGATGAGATTTTAGCGAAAATTAAGTCGCCGTATACGGATAAAACCAAGGATTCCAGTAAAGTAACCGTATTATCAGCAGGCGCATCCGATGATATCAGTACGGCACCGTCTGAGCTGGTGGATGCTGAATTTGTGCAGGATGTAGAGACAGCGGAAGTGCCGATCGATCCAAGTCAGTTGGGGAGATCCCGATGAAATCGTTCAAAAGCTGCAAACCGGTGATGTTCAACCAACGCAGTATACCGTTCAAGAGGGCGACTGTATTGGATGCATAGCGAAGAGATTTGGTATTACTCGAGATTTTATTTATGAGAAGAACCCATGGATTCAAGACGATATGATTAAGATTGGCGATAAACTGGACCTAACATTGCTTCAACCGACGCTATCGGTGAAGACGACGGAGAAAGTCATTCGCAATCAAGAGATTCAGTACGATACGGAATATGTAAAGGATGACAACCTGCGAGTAGGTGTGATTCAGCCGATATCAGAGGGTAAGAACGGCCTGAAGAAAGTGACGATCCAGGTCACCAAGGTCAACGGCATGATGACCGATGAGCAAGTGGTCAATGAAGAGATCATCGACCAGCCGGTTACGGCTAAAGCAAGAAAAGGCACGAAGGTTGTAAAAGGTGAAGGCTCAGGTAAGTTTGCATGGCCTGTTGCATCGCCAAACATTACGAGTACATACGGTGTACGTTGGGGCAAGCTGCACAAAGGAATTGACATAACAGGCAATAAAAAGATTATGGCTGCCGATAACGGCAAAGTGGTCGAAACCGGATATAAAAACGATTACGGCAATTATGTGATTATTAATCATCTGAACGGTTACGAGACTTTATACGGCCATATGAGCAAAATTATTGCCAAAGAAGGCGCCATTGTTGAGAAAGGCGAGCAAATTGGCGTGATGGGCAGTACAGGTGACTCCACAGGCGTGCATTTACATTTTGAAATTCATAAAAGCGGAGGATTGCAAAATCCTTTGAAATATTTAAATAGATAGCAGAGATAATGAGGCCAGGTCTGACCCGAGTACGGAAGCGTACGGGGTGACTTGGTCTCTTTTTACTTCAAGATATGGTAAACTAGAGGATGAATAAAGGATGTAGGAACTGACTTTCTCGTAGGCGGTGGTAGGTTTGTTTGGAAAAATTCTCGTTGTTGATGACGAACAACCGATTGCAGATATTTTGAAGTTTAATTTGGAAAAAGAGGGGTATCAGGTCGTCTGCGCCTATGATGGCGGCAGTGCGGTGGAATTAGCCTTTTCGGAAAATCCTGACTTAATTCTTCTTGATCTCATGCTGCCTGTGAAGGATGGTATGGATGTATGCCGAGAGGTGCGTTCAAAGTTGAATACACCTATCATTATGCTGACGGCGAAGGATACAGAACTGGATAAAGTGCTTGGCCTAGAGATGGGCGCTGACGACTATGTGACCAAGCCGTTTGGGACCCGTGAGCTGTTAGCCAGAGTGAAGGCACACCTGCGCAGACAGACGAAGACACAGTCGGCAACGCCGGAGCTGGATACGAAGCGCAATGGCATTACCATTCATCAGCTGTTTATCGATAATGACATGTATATGGTGTACAAGGATGGAGCTCCGCTCGACCTGACGCACCGGGAATTCGAACTCATTCAATATATGGCCAAGAACTCGGGTAAGGTCATGACGCGTGAGCATTTGCTGCAGGCCGTGTGGGGCTTTGAGTACTTTGGCGATGTGCGAACGGTGGACGTGACGATCAGACGGCTGCGTGAAAAGCTGGAGACCGATCCTAGTCGTCCGGAATACATCACAACCCGCAGGGGTCTGGGGTATATGATGCGGAGTCCGAAGTCCGGAGGCTTCTAATGATGAAGGGCATTCGCTTCTTCCAATCGATTCAAATGAAGCTGATTATCATCTATGTGCTGCTGATTCTGATTGCCATGCAGCTCATTGGTGTGTATTTTTACCGAACGGCGGAGACTTATTTCAAGAATGAATTCCTAGCTTCTCGTAACAGCCAGGTGACGCTGCTCGCTGGCTTCGTCGGACCGTACCTGGCCGGTGATCAGGACAGCAAAGATCCAGAAGGCAAAAGGTCCTATACGGATTTGAATGAATTCGTCAGTAATCTGTTCTCGATCAGTAATGCCGAGATTCAGATTATTGACGCGAACGGGCAAATTGTCAGTACGACGGTGCCCAGCCATCTGAAGCAGAAGAACACGCAGCCTGAGGTGATTCGGGCATTGTGGGGCATTAAGGATAACCAGCGGATTTTTACCGATGAGGACGGGGTTCGCAAGGTGGTTATTGCTAAGCCTGTCGGCAGCGGAGTGCGGGTGCTCGGAGCGGTATACATTATTGCCTCAATGGAGGACGTGTACAAAACAATTAGCACGATCAACCGTATTCTGATCTCTGGTACGTTAATTGCTTTGGGCTTAACGGCCATTCTTGGTGTTATGCTTTCCAGTACGATTACGAACCCGATTAAAGAAATCACCAAGCAAGCAACTGCGGTGGCAGAAGGGCGGTTCGACGAGCAGGTTCGGGTACAGGGGAAGGATGAGATCGGTCAGCTCGGGCATACGTTTAATTTTATGATGAACCGCTTGAAGGAAGCGCCCTCTCTCAATGAAGAAGAGAAGGAGAAGCTGGCTTCTGTCCTAACCAATATGAACGACGGCGTCATTGCGACAGATGATATAGGCAGGGTTATCGTTCTCAACCGTAGGGCGAAGCAGATTTTGCAGGTGGAAGAAGAAGCTACTCTCGGTAAAGAAATCTCGGAGATCCTGCGGATTCCGATGGATACGATTAAGGAGTTTATTCGAGGCGAAGTGAATACGACGCTGCTGGATATTGAGCTTCCTGATGATGAGGAGCAGCTTTCTGTGCGCATCACATTCACTCCGATTCATCGAAGAGGTGAGGGGCTGAACGGCATCATCGCGGTGCTTCAGGATGTAACCGATCAAGAGAAGCTGGAGCAGGCTAGACGGGAGTTCGTTGCCAACGTATCCCATGAGCTGCGGACGCCGCTAACGACGATCAAGAGCTACCTGGAGGCGCTGGACGACGGAGCGATCGAGGAGCCGCAGCTGGCTTCCCGATTCATCAGTGTAACGCGGAGCGAGACGGAGCGGATGATCCGGCTTGTTACGGACCTGCTGCATCTCTCTAGACTGGATTCTAAGCAATCCTTGATCCATAAGAAAATGACGCAAGTATCCGACATGCTGGATGAGGTTGCGGACCGGTTTTCTTTTCAGCTTAGACAGCGAAAAATTCGCATTCATATTCAGGTGGACCCGGATGTGACAAGTCTGCTGATTGACCGTGATAAAATTGATCAGGTCTTGGATAATCTCGTCTCCAACGCGATCAAATATACGGGGGATGAAGGTGCCATCCAGCTTAGTGCGAGACGCTCGAATAAGAATGACCTAGAGATTACGGTACAGGATAACGGGATTGGCATTCCCAAGAAGGATTTAGCCCGAATCTTTGAGCGCTTCTATCGTGTAGATAAGGCACGGTCGCGCAACATGGGTGGAACGGGGTTAGGTCTGTCTATTGCCCGGGAAATTGTGAAAGCTCACGGAGGAACGATTCATTTGGATTCGGAGCTGGGTCAAGGCACGAAAGTCATGTTCACACTGCCGATGCAATCAGGGGAGGGTGAAGCACTATGATAGCAGGAATGAAATCGGTCAGCCGACGATCGGCGCAGTGCCCTCGCCGAGATGAGGGTGAAACGCTTATGATAAAAGGATGGAAATTGGTCAGTGAGCGGTCAGTGCAATGCCCTCGTCGAGAGGAAGGTGAAGCACGGTGATAGAAGGATTGAAGTCTGTCCTATTGGTTGTGCTCATCGTGCTCAGCTTGTACCAAAGCTTCTTACTTGCTTCCTATAATCCCACGAAGATCGAGCCGCTTCAGCAGAGTGATTATGTGCAGACGGAAACGCCAGGCCTAGGTAAGCAGGCTGAAATTGAGGACATGCTCTTTCCGGATCAGATTATCGTGCATCTAGGTAATGAGCAGCATTCGGTGTTATTTCCGAACAGCTACTACTACACGAGACTTCTGGATAACATCAAGCAAAGAAGATTTAACGGCTTTCGGAAAACAACGTTGTATCTGGCGAACATCAATTGGGAGGAAGTCCGAACGAAGCAGCAGGGGGTAGAAATCCGGTTTCGTGACGGCATGCCGTTCAGTGTGCTGCAGACACTCCTTCGCATTGAAGGCGATATTCCAGCGGAGAACGATTTGATTACAAAGATATGGATTTTCTCCAAGGGAGCAAATGAAGAGGTGCAGGCCTTCTTCTTTACGGATTCGCCGAATGTGGGCTACGAGGTGGTCAGCGCGGATTTTACTAGTAAGGATATTGAGAACTTCGTTGCGTACGGTGATTTAACGAATTTATATAAAACGACGAATGGTGATTACTATCTGCCTGTGAAGCCAGTTCGTATGCCGAGTTACACGTTCGACTACACGTTACTTACGGCTGATCAATTGAAGGCGAGCTATTTCGTTGACCCTGGTATCACGAGAAACTTGAAGGAGCGGGATGGCTCCGAGATTTACACCGATAGTAAGAGAGGCTTTCAGATCAATCGTGATCAGAGCTGGATCACCTATTCGGACCCGGTGGCACCGGTGGAAAGCAGCAAGAGCGATGTCCGTGAGGACTTGATCGCCGGCATCAAATTCGTCAACCAGCATATCGGCTGGGACGGGAAATATGTGGTGGCGCGTACACCGCAGCTGCAGCCTTTTGACAATCAGATCTTCTTGTTCCGCGAGTATTACGAAGCGCTTCCTATTATTACAGGCAAGCTTGAGGGCTTTGGAACGATGAAGATGCAGGTGCAAAAAGGGGTAGTCACGGGCTTCGAACGCTCCATGATCGTACCTGATTTCAAGACGCTGCAGCGCAGTGATTCGGAGCTGCTCTCCGGGGCAGACCTGGAAGCCAGGCTGCAATATTACCAACGAAGGACCAGCATCGTATCTATATTTCCAGCGTACCGTCCATTGATATCGGAGAAGACGCTTTCGTTAACACCGGTATGGGCGATTGAGCTGCGGGACGGAACCTATGATTTTATGGAGTAACGCCGTTTCTTGTCAGGAAGAAAGGCAGGTGAAGCCATGGATTGGAGCCGGGCGAAGACCATATTAATAGTAACCTTTTTGACGCTGAATATGATTCTCGGTTTTCAGCTGTGGACGAGCAGCATCAATAAACAGACGGAGATTGCAGCCGACGCTTCGGGTACGGTGGAAGAGCTGAATCGGGTGCTTCGCAGCAAGAACATTCGTCTGACTGATAATTTGCCGACAGAACTGCCGAATATTCAGGTCATCAATGTGAAGTTCGACGAGAATATGAAGCCGGGTGTAAAAAAGCCGTGAAGCAGCCCTTGAATCGATCCAGTATTATGGGTAAGGGCGCAGGAAAAGAGCTTCAGGCACGCTCGGGAATTCCGCACTTTGAGGCGTATGAGCTAGATTCCGTAACAAGCAAGGATCGCGTCTATAGCTTCTACCAGACCTATGAAGAGCTGCCTCTTTTTGATGTGAGGCTGCAGTTATATGAAGACAACGGAGAAATTACCAGTTATCAGCAAGCATACGTTGAAGTAGAATCAGGAGTAGATCAGAAGGAGCAAAAGCTGATCTCGGCGCAATTAGCCGTACGCAGCTTGGTTGAGAATTATTTGAGCGAAGGCTCGATTATTACAGATGTGCGCCTTGGTTATCATGGGCAGCTTTACAATTCGCAAACACAACCGATGTTCCCGCACTGGCGAGTCACGATCGATAATGGGGACATCTATTATTTACAAGCTTTCAATGGAGCGGTGGAGCCTCCGCAAAGGGGTTCGGATTTCCTTCCTTTTGGTCCACAAGACTTTCAACCTGGGAACCTTAATGCGAAACCGACTGTGAATAAAGAAAAAAGTAAGTGAAATCAGTTACGCACATGTGGATAACTGACGCTTAATGTGGTTGTCCACATGTGTATAGCTCTAGATGGATTAGATTTTTGATTAAGGCAGGGAACAGAGGAGCAGGAATCATGGGAATTAGATTCACAGTACTGTCGAGCGGCTCGACAGGCAATGCGACCGTGGTAGACAACGGAGAGACGAAGCTGCTGATCGATGTAGGCTTTAGCGCTAAGAAGATGGAACAGTTGATGAAAGAGCAGGAGCTTGCGGCGAGCAGCATCGATGCTATTTTGATCACACATGAGCATTCGGATCATATCAAAGGTCTGGGCGCTTTTGCCCGGAAGTATGATTTGCCCATCTATGCGAACGAGAAGACGTGGGAAGAGCTGAACCGACATATCGGAGAAATTGCTGAGGACAACAAACGGGTGATGGACACGGGTGCGATGCAGGATTTTGGTACGCTTCAGGTGGAGTCCTTCGGGATTTCCCATGATGCCGCGGAGCCGGTCGGATACTGCTTCTACGAAGGAGAGCAAAAGCTCAGCGTTGTGACAGATTTGGGCTACATGAGCTCCAAGGTGAAGGAGAAAATCACAGATTCGGATTCCTTGGTGCTGGAGACGAACCATGATGTAGAGATGCTGCGCATGGGGCATTATCCATGGAGCATCAAGCGGCGGATTCTGGGGGACAAAGGGCATTTATCCAATGAGACCGCAGGCGAGGCGCTGATGGATGTTATGACCGGCAAGACCAAGTCGGTTTATATGGCTCATCTTAGCCGGGATCATAACTTAATGGATTTGGCCAGGCTCACCGTGAATAACATAGTACAGGAGCGGGCGCCTGAAGCGAAGCTGCGGCTCATGGATACGTATTTTGACCGTTCTACGAAATGGGAGTCGTTGGATTCGGAGTAGGAGTCAGAGACGCGTCGAGCTCCTTGGACTTTTGCTGAAGCTCTTGCGCCGTGATCAGGCCTTTATCGATTAGCAGCTGAATGAGTGAGGAGAGCACGAGCGATTGGTGGTAGTGGCTTTCCTTTAAATCGGCGAGCTTACCGATCATATTGATTTCGTCCAAATGGGAATGAATTCGATTCATAAGGCATTCTCCTTTTTTTCGCTTCCGTAGACCTAGTATTTATTTGGAAGATTTGGTTTACTATTATTGTAGGCAAGATAGGATCGAAACATTCCTGTTTTTTCAAAAAAGAGCGTCGCCGGCAGCAGAGGAGGGATCCGGATATGAGTTTGTTTGATGATGATTTTTACTCGACCAAAACCAAAGGGAGCGAACCTGGAGGTTCAAGGGGTCGAAAGGGATAACAGGCTTGGCGGATCAAAAGCTGCGCGTGATTGTACTGGCGGGGCTTGGCGGAGCGGTCTTGGCGCTCGCTGCCGTAGGCATATTTGGCTCTTCCGATAAGGAATCTGCAGAGAAGGCACTAGCGGTTCCTGCAGCTGCACATGTGGAAACGTATGCGATGAAAGGCGATTCCGCTGTCACAGCCATGGAGAAAATCAAGCCCGCTGTTGTGAGCGTGATCAGCATGAAGCAGAAGGACGAAACAGAGGTCGGCAGCGGTGTGGGTATCGGCTCGGGCGTTATGTTTGCCAAGGAAGGCAGCAAGGTCCGCATCGTAACGAATCAGCACGTTGTGGAGAACGGTACGGAATTTGAAATTGTGAACTTTCAAGGTGAGCATCGCAAGGCAACCTTGGTAGGGCAGGACCGAGTAACGGACCTAGCCGTACTAGAGGCAGACGGGGACGACATCAAAACCGTAGCAGAGTTCGGAGATTCCGAAGAGCTGCAAGCCGGACAGACGGTCATCGCCGTGGGCAATCCATTAGGCTTAGGCTATTCGCCTACCGTGACCCAGGGCATTGTATCATCGCCGAAGCGGACGATTCCTGTATCGCTGTCGCGTGAAGGCGATTACGACTGGGAAACCGACGTCATCCAGACGGATGCCGCTATCAATCAGGGCAACAGCGGGGGACCGCTTGTTAATTTGGATGGACGTGTCGTTGGCATTAACAGCATGAAGATTGCCGATATGGGCGTGGAAGGTCTGGGCTTTGCTATTCCGATTAACGATGCGAGACCAATCCTGGACAGTCTAATTAAAGACCATAAGATCAAACGGCCGCTGATTGGGGTTTCTACGCAGGAGCTGCAGTCTTTTAGCGGGACGGATGTATTAAAACTTCCTGCAGATGTGAAAACTGGAGTTATCGTCTTCGACGTATCCGGCCCTGCCAAAGAAGCGGGTCTTCAAGCGCAGGACGTGATTGTAGGACTGGATGATCAGAAGATTGACAGCACCATCACTTTGCGTAAATACTTATACAGTGAGAAGCATATCGGCGATAAAATCAATGTGATCTATTACCGCGGAGGCAAAAAGATGAGCACGACCTTGGTGCTCGCAGAAGCCAGCGATAAGTAGGTACGAAGTGGGACCTGACAGGAAAATGAATGAATGCCAAGCGGCTTGCTGCTGTAGAAGCTTAGGGATTCGTAAAAGACGAGGATGAGAGGTACTTGCATGTACGTAGTTTGTAAAGATCATTTGGAAATCGCCATCGACGAGTTCGTAGACGAGTACGAAGAAGCACCGGATGTGGTCGATCTGCACAAAACGCATTTCGTCAACTGGGAAGCTCCGACGCACTGCGAGCATTGCCGAGAGGAAGCACGGTTTCTGGTTGTTTGAGGGGGCGGGAGCCTTCCTTTTTTGTTGGGCGTGGATGAGGGTGCCGGTCTTGGAGTTTACCGTCGCTCTCATTGCTGCTGTCAGTAAAGGCTGATAGGAGTTCCTTATGTGAAATATGATAGTTTCTCTATTATCGGAAATGAAATTGCTGTTCTTGGTGTATCAAATTGAAGGGGCTTACGGCAGGAGATGTTCATTCTGTTATTCTTCATGATGGTGCACGAATTCATATATTTGAAGCACTGCGCGGTGGGCAGCCAAACCACGCGGAATGATCATAGGGGGTTATTGCGTTGCAGATTCAGATTTTGACTGTTGGGAAGTTGAAGGAGCGCTATCTTGTTGATGGGATTGCGGAGTATGTGAAGCGCCTTGGCTCGTATGCCAAGGTGAGCATTGTGGAGGTACCTGACGAGAAGGCACCTGAGAACATGAGCCCTGCTGAGGAGCAGCAGGTGCGGGTGAAAGAGGGCGAGCGGCTCCTGGCCAAGCTCGCAAGCGAGTTTTACGTCGTGGCGCTAGCCATCGACGGCGAGATGTGGACGAGCGAGCAGCTGGCGGGCTCGCTCGATCGTTTGGCCACCTATGGGCGCAGCCAGGTGGCCTTCGTCATTGGCGGATCCCTCGGCCTCTCGGACGAGGTGATCCGCCGGGCGGACATGCGGCTGAGCTTCGGCCGCATGACGCTGCCGCACCAGCTGATGCGGCTGGTGCTGGTGGAGCAGATTTATCGCGCTATGCGGATAAATCGGGGGGAACCTTATCATAAGTAACGGCGAAATTTTTATCGGGACAAGCTCTACATTTGTACTTGCAATTTGAAAGTACAAACTTTATACTTGAATTATCACATAACGAAGCCGGTGGCGAAATGCCGGTTGACATTCTCGAAACAGGCAAAACCCTGCCGGCCTTATAGTTTAACATTTAGTTTAATTCTTCGTGTGCCGGTACTAAACTTAAACCGAAAGGAAGTTTACAAATGAATGGTAATCATTTCAGCGTTTTGGAATCAGGCCCTATTAGCAATCTTTTGAGTATGTCGAAGGATCCCATCCCAGGTAAGCTCTTTCTGAAGGACAAGCTTGGACTAACCGGCATGGAAGTTTCGCTGAACCAACTGCCGGAGGGAGGCTCTGTCCCGTTCTATCACACCCATCGCGAGAATGAGGAGCTCTACTTATTCATTGGCGGCCAAGGTCAGTTTCAGGTAGATGGACAGATTGTTGATGTAAAGGAAGGAACGGCTATTCGTGTTTCACCTGAAGGCGAACGCACGCTTCGAAATAACGGTACTGGCGATTTGTATTTCATCGTAATTCAAGTCCAAGCGGGCAGTCTCCGTCAATGGGTGCAGACGGATGGCGTCATACTCGATAAACCAGTGAACTGGCAGGAAAAGCATTAGGCGCAGCTTGATCACGACAGGTAAAGGGCAACCTGTTAAGAACGACCACAATAAAACTTGCAAAATGCAAGCACAGATTGTATAATCATGATCATGAAAAAGCGAACATCTACCGTTTGTCCAATTGTATATGCGCTCGATATATGGGGCGATCCATGGAGCCTCGTCGTCCTTCGTGACGTCCTTATCCATAACAAGCGCTATTACCGCGAATTCCTCGCTTCACGTGAGCGCATCGCAACCAATATTTTGAGCACACGGCTCCAATCACTAGTTGAAGCAGGCTTGCTCGTCAAGATTGAAGGCGAGTCAAATCGGGCACAAACGATGTATCGGCCAACACAAAAAGCAATTGACCTGATTCCGGTCATATTTGCCATCATGCATTGGGGCCTTAAGTACAACCCCAATACCGATATGAGTATTCCGATCATGCAAGAACTAACAACGAACGAAAAAGAGCTGGAGCAACGCCTTCTACGGAATTTCTACGATGTACGTTCACAGTAAGGATCAATCCTATATATACAACAAAAGGAGCTGCCGTGGCAGCTCCTTTCGTGATTTTGCCGTTATGAGCGTTAAGGGGAACCGTATCATAAATGACGCAAATTTTTAGGGGGAAATCTCGAAGGAGCCTTCAATAACGCGTTGACCGGCATGGGTTGGGGAAGGGCCGCGCTCAACGGAAAAGTCGGCGCAAACGGGCTTCTGCGAGGTTATTGGGATCACAGAACGATGCGTTACCTTCGCCGTTTTGGTGGGAGGGGCCTTGCCTGCCAGTGGTCTCTCTGCCTCGATCTTGCGCTGCGCAAGCTGTTCGTGCTGGACTTTCGGTATGGCAGGATGGGCGATCTTCTTTATGTTCTGGCACTTCGCTGTGCTAGACATGCCTCATATTCACTTTCGTTATATTTTTTGACTCGATGCAGAATGAAACGGACTAGCGTAATTTCGAACGCTAGTCCGTTTCTGTTTGTTCATTAATCTCCTTTTTGAGCTGTTTTCGCTCGACATGGGTCGCTCCCCATTGATGTAAGGCTTTCAGAATCGGAGACAGGCTCATGCCGTATTCCGTGATGGAGTATTCCACTTTCGGCGGGATCTGCGGATAAATGACTCGTTTAACGAGCTCTTCCTCCTCCAATTCGCGCAGATGGAGCGTAAGCATCCTTTGCGTGATATCGGGCAGCAATCTTCTAAGCTCATTGAACCGCAGAGGTTTGCCTTGAAGCAAATGATAAAGGATAATCGGCTTCCACTTGCCGACGATCGAATCCAGCGCCGTAACGAATTGACATTGGACTGGGTTCTTTTGCATATGTTGACCTCCGTAACAGTACCTTTTTTAATACTATACCACATAATTGTGCCTACTTTAAATAAGTAAGTAAATATTATATGATCAGTCTAGAAAGTGTACTTAATTTAATTACAGAAAGGAAGTTTTGATTCATGGCAACTATACTCTACATCACCGCATATCCACTTGATCCTCAGGATTCTTTTAGCCTCGCGGTAGGTAAAGAATTTATTGATGCGTACCGTGAAGCTAATCCAACAGATGATGTTGTTCATTTGGATCTGTACAAAGAGAATATTCCGCAGTTCGATGCAGATGTTTTGCATGGCTGGGAAAAGCTTCGGTCGGGTTCGTCTTTCGATCAATTGTCCAAAGCCGAGCAATCAAAAGTAACTCGTCTTGATGCGATTGTCGATCAATACGTGGCTGCCGATAAGTACGTGTATGTTTCCCCCATGTGGAATTTCTCGATCCCGCCGGTTATGAAAGCATACACGGATGCGACTTCAATTCCGGGCAAGACGTTCAAATATACCAAGAATGGTCCTGAAGGTCTGTTGTCCGGCAAGAAGGCCTTGCACATTCAAGCTAGCGGTTCCGTTTATTCGAAAGGTCCTCTTGCTGATGTTGAAATGGGATACAGCTATCTGAAAAAGATTTTGCAGTTCTATGGGATTCAATCTATGGAGGCCATTTTTGTTGAAGGAACGGCATCATCAGAGCGAGCTTCAGCCATTAAAGAAGAGGCAATTGCGCATGCTAAGGAAGTTGCCAAACGTTACTAATAAGAAGTTTGGCATCATTCTTTGACTGCTAAAAGTGAAGTAATGCTTCAAAGCTGATTCCGATTACTTTTTGGGGAGCCCGGTATCCGGGAGATCAAGTCGCATAATTTTCTGAATAATAAAAAATTATGTTGAAGTTTTTCAATAGGCTGAGGGCGCTCAAAAGAGCGCCCTGTTCTGTTTAAAAGAAAACTTGCCGTTATAGATAGCGCGGAGAACCGTACCACAAATAACGCGAATGTTAATCCAATCTCTGCGAGGAACAAATCACTTTTGTATAGTGTTACGACAATCGTTCGTTCTTTTGGGCTTAATATGGAGAGCCCTCTGAATATGAGTGCCCTCATCTGAGACGCTGTGTGATAAAGAGTGCAGCACGGTCTAGGGCTTGATCAGCTTCATCGAGAATACCAGCGAACGCCTGGAAAACGTGCGGGACGTCAGCGGTAACGTCAAGGATTACATCCACGCCCGCTTCCCGCGCACGGTCGGCTAACTGGGTAGAGTCGTCCAGGAGTACCTCGTTGGTTCCGACTTGTAGCAGCAGTGGTGGGAATCCGGTAAGATCGGCAAACCTGGCGGGGCTCACGAGCTCATGGTTTGGGTCTTGTCCGGCGAGGTACATCGCATCCGTGTATGTAAAGCTCTCACGGGTGAAGAACGGATCGAGCCCGATTTTGCTATCCATACTTGCACCGGAGTGCGTTTTATCCAAACCCGCCGAGAATGTCACTACCGCTGCAGGCATTGGCAGATCTGCGTCCCGTGCCATTAGGCAAGTTGAAACAGCAATACCACCACCGGCAGAGTCGCCTGCAAATACAATAGACGTCGCCTCTACTCCGTCGTCCAAAAGTCCACGATAGGCCGCAAGAGCATCTTCAAGAGCCGCAGGGAATGGATGTTCTGGGGCCAGACGATAATCGAGTGAGACAGACTGGATGTTGGTTCTGCTGACTAGGTTTGCGGTTAGTGACATGGCAGTGTAGGGAGAACCCAAAATATACGATCCTCCATGGAAATAGAGGATGATCCCAGGATGGGCATCCTGTGCCGGGTCAACGACCACACAGGGGCGATTCCCCAGGGTCGTCTGTGTGATCCGTACGCCCATAGGTACTTTCATAGTCGCCATCATAGTAGCGAAATTCGTACGCATTTGTTCGACGCTTTGAGGCTGGGTGGGTTGGGGACGCCGGATCAATGCATCCACCATCCTACGCTGTTCTTTACTCATAAAATCGACTCCTTTTCTTATTCGTCATTTCCTGCGGTCCGGCTTATTCATAGTGTATAATCTAATTACGACAAAACTTGTCACTATTATTTTGGATGGTGAATTATTTTATGGGGAAGTCGAGGCGCTTGATTGAATTGATGATGGCCGTAAATCGGAAACGCAAATTCACCGTCAAAGAGCTTGCGGAAGAATTTGGTGTGTCTACCCGAACCATGCTACGCGATTTGCAAGAGCTAAGTGGAATGGGGGTACCTTTATATTCTCAAGTTGGTGCAGGGGGTGGATACCATGTACTTAAGGAGCGGACCCTTCCACCTATTTCATTTACGGAGAATGAGGCATTCTCTATATTTTTTGCTTCCCATGCGCTTCGCCACTTCAGTTCGTTGCCCTTCGAGGCATCTGCAGAATCCGCACTTCGCAAATTTTTTAGATATTTATCGGACGATGTGAAAAGCCAGATCGATGAGATGCGACACCGAGTTGACTTCTTTACGCATACACGTCAAGAACGAGCTGAGTACCTTGAGATATTGCTCCAAGCGTCCATTAAAAGGTTGCCCGTGATAATCCATTATGGAGTTCGGACGGATGAGACCCAACAAAGAACGATTCAACCCATCGGTATATATGCCCATGAGGGGTATTGGTTTTGCCCGGCTTACTGCGATTTACGAAAAGGCTTCCGATTGTTTCGGGTAGATCGAATATGGTCAGCCGCTTGGGCGGATACCGAAGCCATATCGCTTTCAGTGGATATTTCAGAGGTGAATTTAACGAACTGGGGGTTACATTTCTACGGCAAACAAGAATGTGTTGATGTTAAAGTGAAACTAACGGCACAGGGGATTAAATTATTTCAGGATAAAAGTTGGATTTTTCCCTGGGGAGAGGTTCATGTTTCCGATGATGGAACGGGTATACTAGAAGCCGGTATTTCCATCTCAGAGGTACCGTTTTTCTCTGAATATTTCTTTTCATTCGGTTCTGAAGCGGTCGTGCTCCAACCGGAAGAACCTAAGAGAAGCTGTCAGAAGGAGGTTGGTCCGTACTCTCGAAGAGTACAATGTTCCAAACTCCTAGTCACTCGATTTCGAGATTTGTTTTATAGTTTCTATGTTTTTCGTCGTAAGCCCCGTCACGCTGAGCCGTATCACAAATGACGCAAATCCGACTGGTGGAATGACCAATTTATCTCGATAATACTCTCGGTATAGGGAACTAAAGTACTTTATCTCTAATGGAAGATCTACTGTCAAATGGTAGGAAGGATGCAACTTTTGGAGAACCAAGGGGACTTAGAACAACCCTTTGAGATTCTAATACAACATATAGGGCAAGCTTATAGTTTATTTTATCCAAGTTAAAATATAGTTCCCTTATGCTTTTCTCAATTTCTTTTTTATAAGAAGCATCATCATTTTTCATTCCGAAATCGTCGAATTCCCTTCTTATACAAGTATACATAAAGCCCCTAGAGACAATTTTTACAACATATGAATACAATCCCGAATAGTTTGGATCACAAGAGCCGGCTCCGTTAACTGCGGAAAGTGTCCACTGTGGGCAGCCGGGATTTGCTTGCCTACCTTGCTGTGTTGCACGAGGTCTAACTGATTATTCATTCGAATTTCATAAGCTTGAGCGGACATGAACGGAGGTTTTTTGTACCTGAAACCACCATGAGTGGTTTATTAGGGAATGGGCCTGCCTCTTCGATTTGTGTCGCGGTTTGTGCTACATAATGAGTCTCGCTCCACTGTCGCGAGGGAGAAAAGGTATCAAATATGCGTAAAAAACGGTTTAGCAAACGAATCTGGGGAGGCAAGGTATCGTTTATTTTTAGATCCTGCGGGTGACTGGCTTCCAGCAGGACAATGCCAGATACTTGATCGGGGAACATGCGGGCAAATAAGTTGGCATACAGGCCGCCTAGAGAATGACCGACAAGAAGATAAGGGGGAGTCAGCCCAATATCATCAAGCAATTGCTTCAACGAATTAATGATTGCGCCTCCATGCTGTGGACTTTCCGGTTTACTGCTGCCCCCGATCCCTAAACGGTTATAGGCCATGACGGTATTTTCTTTGGCAAGCTCATGAAATACTTTGTACCATCCCTCTATAGGACCGCCGCCTCCATTGATCAAGATGATGGCTGGCTGCTCCTTGACGGAGAGGGAGTATTCAAAAATTCCATTTGCGGTTGTGATTTTCTTTTTTTCGAATGTTTGCACTTTGTTGTACCTCCTCGGCATTCGCTCTCTTCCTTTAGTACGTATTTTCAAAAAAATGGTGTCGCTCAATTTATTCTAAGTTTGCCGTTTCAGAGGTGGATTTCAGGAAGTTAAAGCCAAGGGGGTGGGGAGTTTTCCCTTAGGGTGAATGTAACGAGTAGTCGAGAAATCCTAAGTTACCAAGAAGATGTCACACTTGAGCTGTAGGTGATTCGATATACCGCAATGGTCTATGCAAAGGGGCCCAGGATTTGGGTACATCTGAAATTTCCGCACAGTAAACGGCTTGAAGATAGGAGTGGAGGGACAAGACTGAATTGTGTATCATGATCTCGTGGATTTGAGATGGAATTCGGGGAACTAGAGAATCCACCCGTTTGCGATACTCATCCAATGGTAAAAACATACGGATTGTCTTTCGATAGGAAGTACGTTTCGGATATCGTGGCATGCTCCCGGCGTCGTATTTAGAAAGGTAAATCTGGTCGAAATGGTCGAATAAAAGAGGATAAGCATCGAATTGTAGGATGGCAAACTTCTCACAGGGTTCTCGGCGAGAATACATATGTAGCATTTGCTTGCAGAGCCGCAACGTAGGCCATAGGAACACATGTTGATCAAGGAACGATCGAAACTGGCCAACGGTCGTGTCAGGATCCATCATTTCCGTTGAGATTTTTAGATGTGCATTTAGAATCACTTCATTTCCATTTTTTAAATGTACTTCTTTTTCCGTGCGACGTTCACCCTCCGGATTCGGATGAATTACATGACTAGCGAAAAGCGTATCTAAATCGGCAATTGATGGCAAATTAACAACTCTTGTGAAATGATACAGGGATTTTCGTTCCGGTTTATTAGTAATTTGCTGTACAACTTCTGTTTTCATACGATCCCCCTATTCGAATTACCAAGGGTATCTTGAATGAATTAAGTTCATAGATGACCCAAGTTTCAATGAAGAGTTTCAATATTACTTGCGAAAATATGTAGCCGAGAGAGTCCGGCGGATTTGGCCAAAGGGCTTACGGAAACTGAAAAAGCTCATCATAAGTGGGGCGCTAAATATGTGACCTTGACGAATGTATAAGTTATGAAATCGAAATAACGATTAGTAAACTGGCGAACAGGGGTATCTGTTCAGTCCATTAATGAATATATGATTTCCCATACTGCGGCTCAATATCGACAGCTGTTTCATTATTCTTCGGTGGCTATTCCTCATGATGGATGCAGCCTTATCTCATGCGTTCGCTCATGATTACGGCAATGGTGGATCTCATATTGAGATGGCCATTTACCAAATGGATATATTGTAATATAATGGTGCGGAAACGTTTGCACAAACTATTTGGAATGGGGTTAATGACCTTGAAGTTTTCCATTCTATTACATGTATCTTTTCTTACCTGTGTGTTTCTCATTATAGGTGGGTGCACCGCCCAAAACAGCGTTTTTCCTTATAGTTATAAGGGACCGATGCGGACTCTTGTTATTTTTGCACCAGACATCATCTCCACCAAGCAAGCTGAGGAATGGTCTTTTGCCTTTACCCCGGACGGTACTACCATCTATTTTCAACGAGGGGACTACGAGCGATATACCATTTTCGAATCCCATTTTGAAAATAAACAATGGGGCATGCCGCAAAAATCTAAGCTCGCAGCAGAGTTACTTTCTCAGGACGGGGATACATTCATAACGCGGGATGGCAGCAAAATATTTTTTGCCTCTAATCGCTCCACTAGCGGCACGAAGCAAGATAATGACATATGGATGGCAGCGAAAAGCGGTGATCAATGGGGGAACCATCTCCACTTGGCGCCCCTGTCAATAGCAGCTATCAGGAGTGGTTGCCTTCAGTTGCCACTAATGGCAATTTGTATTTCCAATCCAATCGACCTGG
Source organism: Paenibacillus hexagrammi (assembly GCF_021513275.1). Classification (NCBI taxonomy): domain Bacteria; kingdom Bacillati; phylum Bacillota; class Bacilli; order Caryophanales; family Paenibacillaceae; genus Paenibacillus; species Paenibacillus hexagrammi. The sequence goes on from NZ_CP090978.1 coordinate 6,151,836, forward strand.
AGGAGCTGGTCAGATTGATCTGTATGTATCAAAATGGCGGGATGGCAAATATACAGAACCTGAGTCGCTAGGAACAGGAATCAATACGAGCGAAAACGATGAGTCCCCCTATATAGCCCCGGATGAAAGCTACCTTATATTTGCCCGCGGCGGAAGTACATTGTACATTAGTCTTCGTCAAGAAGACAAATGGAGCACTCCCCAGCCACTTAAGTTGCCAGGCGACACAGGTACTATTAAGTACAGTCCTTACGTTAGCCCGGACAACAAATATTTGTTCTATACGAGCAACAAAGAAGGTACGGCAGATATTTATCAGATCGATTTTAATATCGATGATTATAAGGGTAAGAGCATCGAGAAGTGAACTGTGCATATTCAAAGAAACCACTCCTTTGTCAGGAGTGGCTTTGTCTTTATATACGGACATGTATATTTTGTGGTCAAATTTTGTTTTTCTTTTTCAGATTCACTACGTTTAATCTATGAAAGAACTCTACTCCGGAGGCACTCATTTTATGGAACTATATAAAGAACCAATTGTCTATAATGATCCGCTGCTTCGTATTCAAGTGCGAAGCTTTAACAGTACGGTGATATGCCAGCATGGGTGGCACTCCCATCCGGAGCTAGAGATTATTGCTGTACGTTCTGGAACCATGGACATTCACACAGCAGATGAAGTCTATCACTTACGAGCGGGGGAGTGCTAATTTTGGGTTCGTGTCAACCCCATCTCGATCTGAGACAACCAAACCAAGTGGTTGATTATGTTGTGATCCAATTCGAGCTGGAGGCATTTTTAGATTCCAATATGCTTCCATTCCTTCATTTGTTTCAGGAATCATTGCTGCCTTTGGTAAAGTTAAACGCAATGATTAAAAAAAATTCGGAATTGCGCAAACGATTGCACAACACGGTAATAGAATTGCAGCGGGAACATGAACAGAAGCAAAGAGGCTATGAGATGGCCATTAACTATTTGGTCAAGAAATGTCTTTTTTTATTCATACGTCATGATCATGAGGGGTTATTGGAACATAATGTATCGATGAACTATGCCAAGCTAAAGCTGGTTTTCGATTATGTGGAAGCTAACTTATCCGATAAAATAACGGTCGAGCAGGCTTGTCTTCTCGCTAATTTTAGCTATACGTATTTCCTTAAATATTTTAAACAAACTCTTGGTATTACGTTCACTGACTATGTCATTCATCGCAGAATTAAATATGCAGAACGCCTGCTACTTACCGAAGACCTCAGCATCGCTCAGATTGCTGAGCAGGTTGGGTTGCCGAACCTATCACATTTCTACAAGTTGTTTAAACGAGTCCATCATTGTTCTCCTAAAAGCTTTAAAGACACCATCTTAGCTAGAGCTAATGCAACCATTCATGGTAGGAGCGGCTGAACGCAACAGAATAGCATCATTATGGAGTAGTATCGGATATTGGAAACCAGTTTCGATACAGTTACGATAGAAGAAAAGATGAACTAAAGAATCTTCGAGGTGACTTCATATGGTGCAAGAAGCAGATTATAAAAGAAAATGGTGGAAAGAAAGTGTCGTGTATCAGATTTATCCGAGGAGCTTCATGGATACCAATGGAGATGGCATTGGGGACCTTAAAGGAATTACTTCAAAGCTTGATTATCTACAAAATTTGGGCATTGATGTCATTTGGATCTGTCCGTTCTATAAATCGCCAAACGATGATAACGGCTATGATATTAGTGATTACTATGCGATATCTGAAGAATTCGGGACAATGGAAGATTTTGAACAGTTATTGACGGAAGCTCATCGCAAGGGAATCAAGGTGATTGCCGATCTCGTCTTAAACCATACTTCGGACGAGCATCCATGGTTCATAGAATCCCGTGAATCCAAAGACAGCCCTAAACGAGATTACTACATATGGAAAAAAGGGAAAGAAAACAAGGAGCCCCCATCAAATTGGGGATCATTCTTCGGCGGTTCCGCATGGGAGTTTGATGAAGAATCTGAGGAGTATTATTTGCATATTTTCAACCGAAAGCAACCGGATCTGAATTGGGAGAATCCGCATGTAATAGAAGAGCTTCATCGTATGGTACGTTGGTGGCTTGATAAAGGCTTGGATGGATTCCGTATTGATGCTATCAATCATATCGTTAAAATGGAGAATTTCCCAGATGCAGAAGCGCAAGCGCATGAGAAAATCGTATCCGCGCATCATTTTTTCTCCAATTTGCCTAAAGTACACGATCATATTCAACATCTCCACCGAGAAGTGTTCAGTCACTATGACATCATGACCGTCGGGGAAGCTGCTAACACGGGTCCAGAAGAAGCTTTGCTGTATGTAGATGAAAAGCGGGACGAGCTTCATATGGTCTTTCATTTTGAGCATATTAGCATGGACAATAACAATAAAGGTCTTGAAAGCTGGGAGAAGACGCCTTGGCAATTGTCTCAGTTAAAAGAGATTCTAGATAACTGGCAAACAAAACTTCACGGCAAAGGGTGGAACGCTAATTTTTGGAACAACCATGATCAACCGCGGGCCGTTTCTCGTTTTGGTCATGATCAAGAGTTCCGTGTAGAGTCGGCTAAGCTATTGGCAACACTGACGTTTATGCTGGAAGGCACCCCCTATATCTACCAAGGGAAGAAATCGGCATGACGAATATAAAGTTCAATTCTATTGATGACTATCGAGATAGCGTTACCCATCAATTCTACCGCCTGGCAAAGCAGGAAGGTTGGACGGAGCATCGGATCATGAGCGCCATTCAGCAATCAAGCAGAGATAACGCTCGAACGCCTATGCAATGGAATGGTCAATCTCATGGTGGATTTACAACAGGAACGCCATGGATTCAAGCTAATCCCAATGCGAGTTGGATTCATGTAGAGGCTGCTGAAAAAGACCCCAATTCCATATTGAACTACTACAAGAAACTAATTTCCCTTCGCAAGCAACATCTCGTAGCCGTTTATGGTAAATATGAACTCATTCTCCCTGACCATGCATCCATCCTAGCCTTCACAAGGACTTTAGGAAATGAACAGCTGGTCGTTGTTATGAACTTCTCAGCCACATCAGCACACTTGGAAATCCCTGAGGCGCTAGCTGACAAATCTATTGAATTACTGCTATCGAATGTAGAGTCAAAACCGAATGAAACGTTGGTTGGGGATCGTCTTCGGCCTTATGAGTCAAGAATTTATGTAAGGGAGGTCGTACCATGCTGACGAAATATCCATCAAAGGGATCTAAGGGTGTACGATTTGTTTATTATACGGATACTCCAGTTGAAAGTGTTGCTCTAGCAGGGACTTTTAATAATTGGAATGGCGATAGAAATTACATGAACAGAATGGAAGATGGGTCAGGTTGGGAGATCGAATTACCTATTCTGAAGGGGAGACATCTCTACAAGTTCGTGGTGAACGGGGAAGATTGGATCGTTGACCCGCTTAATCCCAGCATTTCGGAAGATGCGCAGAATAACTCTGCGATTACGGTTACTGAAGATGGTGATGTGCTGATCCGATCAAATGAGATTTCAAAAAGCAATCCGGGGTATATGTATGAAAACTTTACAGCTCTTTCTAGTCCGGAATGGCTTAAAAAATCGGTTATTTATGAGCTTCATCTCCGCGCTTTTATCGAAAACGGCTTTCGAGGGCTGGTCGATAGACTCGACTATTTTAAAGAAATGGGAATCAATACGCTTTGGCTGATGCCGTTTAACGAAGTGGGACATGAACGTAGGATTGGTACATACGGTGATCCCTACGCGGTAAAAGATTTTTATTCGATAGATCCACAATTCGGAACCAAAGATGATGTGTTGTTATTTATGCGAAAAGCGCATACGAACGGGATTAAGGTTATTCTGGACTGGGTCTTGAATCGCGCGAGCAGGGATCATATTCTGACAGGAAGCAATCCGGAATATTTTACGCATAATGAAAAAGGCGAGATCTACTATGATGTACCTAATCGCGATTATTTCGCCGGTCTGGAATTTAGCAGCCGCGACATGAGAAAGTATGTCATTGAAGCTATGAAGTACTGGATTACGGAGTTTGATTTTGATGGAATTCGGTTGGATGATTCGGATATTACGCCTTATGATTTCCTAACAGAGATCAAGCTAGCCCTGCAGGAAGTAAAAGCTGATCTCATCCTGATCTCTCAGTCCTACGATGAATATCATCATCTTGAGTCCTGTGATTTGACCTATAACGGTAGTCCTCGAATCCTTATTGGTCAGATGATTGACCGAACGATTACACAGACTGATTTTATAACGATTTATAACTCATTCAAGTATAGCTTTCCTAAACATGCGCTGAGGATGAATTGGCTGGAGGACAAAGAGCAGTCTAGAATAGGCAAATATTTAGGCGCAGAGCAAGCAGGAGCTGCTGCTTCGATCTTACTAACGCTCGAGGGCGTTCCCCTCATCATGATGGGACAGGAGTTTAATGAGAATACGATGGAAACATGGACGTCTTTATTCGAAGAGTATAAGCTCAATTGGGATTCGTTTGATACAAGGATATTCGAGCACTATAAATTCCTGATCCGCCTTCGAACCAATGAGCCGGCATTTTGGGCTGGCGAACTAGAGTTCTTACCTAACTCGAATAACAGGCTGTTGTCCTACATAAGGAAGCATGAAGGCGTCAAGTTTTTGATTATCGTTAATTTGTCAGAGGATCGTGTGCTTGTTCAGTTTGATCAAGAAAAAGAAACCCTGGCAGACGAATTTATCAAAGATAGGAGTAATTTGCTCTATCGCACGGGAAGCGACGAATCCTACGCTGAGGAAAATGGTTCAGCATTATGGGTGAACAGCTACGAAACGATCATATATAAATTGGGTGGAAGTTTGAAAAAGGATATGGCAAGATCATAAATAAAAATCTGCGAAGGGCATCCACATGGGTGCCCTTTTACGGGTGACTTTTTGTTCATATAAGCGCCAAAGCATATCTGGGAACATGGGGTTGCTCCGATTATTGCGCCAGATGGGTTTGGACGGTACGATGGATCATTGAAATTGGAACGAAATAAATTATCAATCTACAGTCAAAATACAGATTTCTATGATATCTTTTCTCTGGGGTGATATGTATGGGCATACGAATTCTGCTTGTCGAGGATGACGAGCATATAGGTAATACCGTCAAAACCTTTTTAAGCGAAGCCGGATATCAAGTAGACGCCTGCATAGACGGTGAAGAAGCATATCATAAATTTTTAAATCAAATGTACCAGCTTGTCGTTCTCGACGTTATGCTGCCCGGTATGAATGGCCATGAGCTTTTACGGGAGTTTCGCAAGCTAAATCATACGCCTGTACTGATGTTGACAGCTCTTTCGGACGACGAAAACCAAATCAAGGCGTTTGACGCAGAAGCGGACGATTATGTGACAAAGCCCTTCAAGATTCAAATTTTGCTGAGACGTGTTGAAGCTCTGCTCCGGCGAAGCGGCGCGTTGGCAAAAGAAATCCGCTACAATAAGCTGACGCTTCTGCCGGAGGATTTCAAAGCAGTCTACGGCGGCGTGGAACTGCCCTTGACACTCAAAGAATTTGAAATCCTTTTGTTATTGGTTCAAAGCAGGGGCAGGACGTTGTCTCATGAAGTCATCTTATCGCGCGTGTGGGGCTATGATTTTGATGGCGACGGGAGCACCGTGCACACCCACATTAAAAACCTGCGGGCGAAGCTGCCTGAGAATATCATTCAAACGGCTCGCGGCGTAGGTTACCGATTGGTGGGAGAAACGCTATGAAGAGAAGCGGAATATTCATCAAAGTATTCTTTTACACCATCATTTTCTCGGCGTTCTTGGTCGGCTCGACGGCTGTCCTGTTTTCATCGCAGATTATGTCCTATTACTCAGGAGCCCAACTCCAAAAATCAGCGCCTCTTACAAGCAATTAATTGACCAGTCACAAGGGAATGCCGACATCACGAAGATAGCGAAACAGTTTCATGATCGAAACCAATCTTTTCAGTTTTATATCGCTGACGCAGGCGGCACCATCGTTTATGTAACACCTGACGCTGATCCTTCCACCTATTTGGTCGGCATGAAGGCCGATAGCGAGAAATCATCGTTCATGGTCTACCTTGGCAATGGCTATATGCTCCACGTCTTCAACGACGACGTATTTTCATTGATGTACGGTAATTTGATTGATCGTACGCTTGTTATGTTTGCTGCTATGCTTGCCTTCTGCGTCATAGGCGCGTTTATCTTTGCTCAGCAGTTGACGAAACCCATCAAAACTTTAGCGGATCATACAACCAAGATGGCGAATCTCGAAGAAGTCCCGCCCCTGCCGGAGCGTAATGATGAGCTTGGGATATTAGCCCGCGACGTTCATTCCATGTATGAAAGGCTGAAAAAAACCATTTATCAATTAGAGAACGAACTCCTGAGGGTGCGCGAGTTGGAGGAAACAAGGCGGTATTTCTTCTCAGCGGCTTCCCACGAATTAAAAACGCCTGTCGCGGCTACAAGCATCTTGCTGGAGGGAATGCTTGAACATATAGGTGACTACAAAGACCATCCCAAATACCTGCGCGAATGCATGAAGATGATGGATTCACTGAGTAAAATGATTTCCGATATTCTGGAGATTGTCAGTCTGAATAATGGGAGAATTGTCCCTGTTCCTGAAACATTGGACATCAGGTGTACCGTCGAGGCCATGCTGGCCGACTTCCATACGTTGGCTGAAGGTAAGGGCCAGCGTATTGTTACGGAGCTGCCTGACGGGCAACTCTGCCTTGCCGACCCTAAATTGTTGAAAAAGGCGCTTTCAAACGTCATTTTGAATGCGGTGCAGAACACGCCGGATGGCGGTGAGATTCGGATATGGAGCGAGCCCGCCGCAGACCGATACCGCCTTTGCGTCATGAACATAGGCGTGCGAATTGACGATTCTGTTTTACCTAAGCTGTTTGACCCGTTTTATCGAGTGGACCAAGCGAGGAGTCGGAAAGGCGGACGAAGCGGCTTGGGACTGGCGATTGTCCGTAAAACGTTGGAATCCATGAGCGTTGACTTTGCTTTAGAAAATACACCGGACGGTGTTCTGTTTAGGATGAATTTGCCGAAGATAACATCCATCCTAGTCGGAAAGGAGATCCTATGAATAAACGGTCACGAATAGAAACGGTCTTGTTATATGTTGTATTCATTGGTTACATCATTTTGTTAATGAAAATATTGTTGTTATCGAGAGTTTCGATTTTGGAGATCTTTCATAGCCAAAGGACTTTCGTAAGGTCAATCAATTTGATTCCGTTCTATAGCATAAGTGAATTTATATCTGGCAGCTCTGCTAATCTAAAAATTTCGCTTTTGCCAATGTAGCTGGCAATATACTTATTTTTATACCCCTTGGTGTATATTTATCATTATTTAAGAAGAATAGAAGAGCAACAATCAATCTGTTATATATATGTATAGTGAGTTTATCTGTTGAAATGTTTCAAGGGCTTTTAGGCATAGGGACAGCAGATATCGATGATAGTATTCTAAATGGTTTAGGCGGATGGGTTGGTATTTTAGGATATAAGTTGTTACTACTGATAGTACGAAATGAGAAGCATGTACGAACCACAATCACCGTATTATCTGCTGTCGTGGGATTACCGGTTATCTACTATTTCTTATTCGTGATAAAAATGAGATTCTGAATTTCTTTATCGTGGGAATTCTTTTGATATGTGGATGTAATGAGACATCTACATCTATTCCAGCATTATCGACTGCACCTTTTGAACATATCGGGTGCTGTAATTCTACTTGCTTTCCGCTTTTATCACCGCGCTGTCGTGTTACAGCTTCTGCTCCAGTACATTTCTCGTGATTCTGGTGACAAACTTTCTTGGAAAAAAGCGCGGCGCTTGGGTGAGCAGCCAGTTTCGGAAGCCGGGGACAATGTATTTTTTTTTGCTCATCAACGCTTTATATCCAATTTCAGCAACGGTTTGCGGACTCATGAGCATTTTCGGATCGGCAACCTTTTGACCAGCCATCTTGGATCTTCGGAAAAAGTCTGTTTCCGTGGCCCCGGACACAATGCGGTGACGCTGACCCCTGTTCCTTGCAGTTCATTCGCCACGGCTTCGGTGAGGGAGAGAACGAATGCTTTAGAAGCGGAGTAGTTGGCACTGAGCGGGCAAGGATAGAACGAAGTGGTCGAACCTATATTCAGTATGTGTCCGGACCCGCGTCTCACCATGTCTGGAAGAAAGAGCATCATAAGGTGGGAGAGCGAATGGACATTGAGCTGCAGCATCTCGAGCTCTGAGCTTACGTCTTGTTCATGTAGTAGTCCGAAGGAGCCAATCCCTGCATTGTTGATGAGAACGTCGATCACGATGCCTAGCTCTTTCAGTTGTTCGTGTAGGAAGATGGGACCGGCACTCTGTGCCAGGTCAACGGGAATTGTAATCGGAGAATGCCATAGTTGTCCCTCAGCTGCTGAGCAATACTGCTAAGCTTCTCTTCGTTACGGGATGCAAGAATGATGTGATCATTCTTTTTGGCGAACAATTCAGCGAATGCCTTGCCAATGCCGCTAGAAGCGCCTGTAATCAAGACGGTTTTCATGTCACGGATGCCTCCTTAAATTATAAAATATCTAAAGACCAAATAACTAATTATCTAATTATTTGGTTATTTAGTATGAGAAGAAGGGGCCTCATTGGGCCTCGGCAGTCTTCATCTCGATGATACATTCCGTTGTTGCGAGGAAATCCTTCAGCTGCTGCACAGGTCCTTCGATATCCAGGCAGTAATAAATCTCGGTAGCTATTTTGGTAGAAGTGACGAGTTTGGCTTGTTTTAATATCTTGAGATGATGGGAAATAGCGGACCGGGACATCGGCGATCGTTCGACGATCTGAGCTACGTTGAGTGAATCGTGCTTGGTTAGCATCATAATAATATCTTGTCGGACAGGGTCTGCCAGGGCAAGGAAGATCGGGCTGCATTCCCTCAGTTGCTGATGGACGAGTGTCTCAAGTTGTGTCGAATTAGGGGCTTGCATCGGTGCATCGTCTCCAGTTTGTTATCAGCTAAATAACCAAATGTTTGGTTATTTAATCATATTCCGTATTAGCAGTAAATGTCAAGGAAATCCTTTATCTGTGTTGTGAGAAAAAGCGATTTTCTTGCATGTCGATCTCCCCCTACTGCACCAAACCTTCCAAATCCGGCTGCAATTTGTTCCGCAGCACATACAGCATGCCGGCGCCGACAAGGAATGCGACGGTATCGGCGATGACAAGCGACCAGACTACTCCGTGGAAGCCGTTCATATGGTTAGCGATAAACAACACCGGAATGAGAGTAATTCCTTGAATAACTGACATAATAAATGCGGCGGTTCCTTGCGCTGTTGCTTGGAAAATCCCTGTGAACAAGGTGGTCATGCCTGTGATGAACAAGGATAAAAACGTCACATGCAGGATGTAGCTGCCCATTTCGATTAATTGCGGGTCATTTGTAAATAAGCCAATTAAGTGGCTGGAAATCAGATAGACGATAACGCCGAAAAGGGCGGCTAACCCTACAATTGCTTTGATCGTAAAGCCAATGGTTTGCTTCATACGTAATTTATTCGCTGTAAAAGAGAAGGCAATGAGCGGCACAACTCCCTCGCATAAGCCCATCAGAATAAACTCAGGAAATTGCAGCAGACGTGATGAAATTCCGTAAGCGGCTACGGCCTGATCCCCATATTCGACAAGGAAATGATTGAAAATAAGCGACATCGCCCCCAAGAAGATACTCATCACAAAGACAGGAACTCCGATTTTGAATACATTGCTCAGAATGTTCCTGGTGACCTTGAACCATTTTATGGACACTGTTAAGAATGGACTCTTTAGTCCCATATGGAAGACGTAGAATGTACTTGCAACCAGATTAGAAATGACGGTAGCAGCCGCAACGCCGATCACGCCCCAATGGAAGACGAAGATGACTAGGGCATCGAGCATGATATTCACGACGACGCTGAGAATCATACCGGTCATGGATGTGATAGCCGCGCCCTCGGAGCGCACGATATTTTCCAGGGTGAAGAATAGTACGACGAATGGTGACCCGATCAGCATCATGGTGACATAGTCTTTTGTGAAGCCGAAGGAGTCAGGCGTAGCCCCCAGGCCATGGACGATGAGATCGATCATTGGGAGACCGATGGCCATGACGATGAGACCTAGAATGATGCTGCTGTAAAAGGCGAAGGAAGATACGTGTTTGACATCGTCATATTTCTTTTCTCCGAGTAATCGGGAGATGAATGTGCCGCTGCCCATGCCGATCAAGTTGCCTAACGCCATGATGATCGCGAATAAGGGCAAAGTCAGTGCAAGTGCGGTTAGCATAGCGGTATCGCCCAGCGTACCAAGGAAATATGCATTCAAGATGGAATAGATGACACTCATTGACGTGCCTAGCATCATCGGTACAGCGAAGTGGGCGACGGCTTTTGCGATAGGAGCTTTTTCAAAGTAATGGAGGTTTTCTGTATCCATGCGAATCCCTGCTTTCTTTTTTTGGTTGTCTAACAGTGTTAGTTTGAACCTTACAGTGTTAGATGATATCATGAACGTATGTACCTGTAAAGCAAAAACTTACACTGTTAGATAAAAGGGCGGATTAAGATGAAAAAGCAGCAGCCTCAGATTTCGGAGGATAAAATATTGGAAGCTTCTTGGGAGCTTCTTGGGGAAGAGGGCATCGAGAAATTCAGTATGAGGCGATTGGCCGACAGGCTTGGGATTCAGGCTCCCTCCCTGTACTGGTACTTCAAGAGTAAGCAAAGTCTTTACCAACGTCTGGCCAATCAGGTATCGAAAATCATACTGGAGGAGTTCCACTCCGAGGGAGACTGGAAGGAGCAGCTGACGGGGATGGCAGTAACGGTACGGAACGTGCTCACCCGCTATCCCTGTTCCACGCAGCTCATGATGATGACGCTGCCTCACGAACCGGACATCATCCGATTTACCAACCGTATGCTGCTTTGTGTGGAATCGACGCCGCTTGAGCAAGAAGAGAAGATGCAAGTGGTCACTACGCTTGTCAACTATGTCTTCTATTTTGTTCTGGACGATTATCAGCATGAGCGCAATGTGTCCGCGATTCTGAAGGAGCAAGAAGACCTTCCGGGAGAGGAAATGGCTCGTCTACTAGACTCCATGAGTGAGGCGGATGCGGGGCTGTTTCGGAGGATGTTCAAGAACGGGCTGTTCGAGCTGATGGGGACCGATCGGGCGTTTGAGTTCGGCTTGAAGGTCATTCTGTTGGGGATTGAGCAGGTAATCAAGGAGCAGGAGAAGTAGGATGGGGAGCATGGAAGTCGGCAGGCACAAACCAGAAAACGGTATGGAGGACGTCTTACATTGCCGCAATTTATGTTAAAATAGGGAAAAACGCACCAACCTATGCTAAAGGTTAAAAGGAGACTGCTATGAGTGAGGCGGCACTAGATTTGCAGTTATTGGATAGTTTGAAGCCGGGGCTGACATCGTTCTGCTATAGGATGCTTGGATCCATTGATGACGCAGACGATGCGGTTCAGGAAACCTATATCCGCGTTTGGCAAAGTTGGAACTCATTCAGGGAGGAATCCTCACACAAAACGTGGATTTATCGTATCGCTTCCAACTTGTGCCTGGACAAATTGAGACAAGCCAAGCGCCGTACTCTACCTGTTGACTTGACCGATCCGGCCGACTCTATTATCGCGCCCCGCGAAACATTGCCAAATTCCACATGGATATGGGTTGCTCCTGATTTTGGAGAAAACCCTGAAGATGCTTTCATTCGCAAGGATACCCTCCAACTCTGCTTTATTGCGCTCTTACAAGTCTTACCTCCCCGGCAACGGGCTGTCCTTATTTTGAAAGATGTATTCGAATGGTCCTCTAAGCAGATTGCGGAAGCTTTAGCTATGTCGCCAGCAGCTGTTAACAGTGCGTTGCAAAGAGCTAGAGAAACGATGAACCAAAACAGACTCCGTTCCGACGAGCTCAGCAGAATGGAGGCCGAACCTGATCGTGAGCTGCTGCTGCGGTATGTAGATGCTTTTGAACAGTTTGATGTTAATGCGCTAGTGGAGTTATTCCATGAGGAAGGCTGCATGTCTATGCCTCCTTTTGAAATGTGGGTGCGCGGCAAGGATGATTTGCACAAGTTTTTTTCACTTACGCGCTTTCATTGCGAGGGATCGCGCTTTATACCGGTAACGGTGAACGGTGGCTATCCGGCTTTTGCGCAGTATATGCCGAGTCCTGAAGGGTCCGCATTGGTCCCTTGGGGGATTCACGTGCTTGAAGTCAAAGAACAGAAGATACTCCACGTACAAAATTTTATCAATACCGAATTATTTTCCCGATTTGGCCTTCCGGAGCAAATGGACCGATGAATTTGGAATTCGGATGACGTCTATATGATTGAATAACAAAAACACGATCATTTTGAGAGAGGTGTCTGTTTAAAATGGAAACAAATCATCCGACGAAAGTAACTGTTCAAGCTGTCATTCAAGCTCCTGTTGATAAGGTATGGAGCTATTGGACGGAACCGGTTCATATTACAAAGTGGAATCAACCCTCACAGGATTGGCATGCGCCTAGGGCAGAGAATGACTTGCGAGCTGGTGGTGAGTTCCTGACCAGAATGGAAGCGAAGGATGGCAGCATGGGGTTTGATTTTGCTGGGGTATATGATGAAGTGAAACGGCATGAGCTGATTTCGTACACCATCGGTGATGGGAGAAAAGTCGAAATTCGTTTTATCGACCAAGGCAGCGAAACGAAGATCGTTGAAACATTTGATGCCGAAAGTATGCATCCGGTTGATTTCCAGCAAGCGGGCTGGCAAGCGATACTGGACAATTTTAAAACATATACAGAACAATCCTAGGAATAACACTGGGCGCCCAATGGGGCGCTTTTACTTTTCTTTACCGGTGTTCACCGATGTTTCGATCATGGAAGAGGATAACTGCATGCTGTAACGATTTAGAATGGCATCGATCTATTAGGTTTCGTATGCCGTTTTTTTGTGTTGCAATATACAGTTTAACTGTATATAGTGTAACTATATAGTTTGACGATATATAGTTGGGCGGTATAAGGATTTATTGACAATCAGGAGGATCAACCATGGAAAGAGATCGACAGCTGCCGTTGACCGAAACCGTATATTACATTCTGTTGGCTGTCATTGAGCCAGCGCACGGTTATCTAATTATGCAGAAGGTGGAGGAGCTCAGCGGCGGGCAAGTTCGGATGGCTGCGGGTACCCTCTATGGGGCAATTGAGAATTTGGTAAAGCTGAAGTTCATTCAGCCTGTGGCCAGTGAAGACAGCCGACGCAAAGTGTATGCCATTACTAATAAGGGTTTGGATATTCTGCGCCTTGATCTTGAGCGAATGCAGCACATGATTGCTGTGACTACAGATCGATTGAAATAAGAACGGAGGGACTGCACTTGAAACAATTCAAGTTCTTTACTAACTTCGATAAGGAAGAAAGCTGGCTGAATGATATGGCAAGCCAAGGATATCGATTTACAAAGAAAACATTGTTCGGTTATGAATTTGAACCTGGAAAACGAGAGAATACCGTGATTAAAATGGATTACCGCATCTTTAAACATCAGGAGGATTTTGAAGATTACTGTGCTTTATTCGAGGACAGCGGCTGGGAACATAGGAGTGGAACGAAGAGCTCGGGATATCAATATTTTTATAAAGCAGACGAACATGGAAGCGAAGAGATATTCTCAGATGTCCATTCCAAGGCCGGTCGGTATAAGCGGTTGTCGGAGATGTGGGCGACATTGGCTTGTGTGTTCATCCCTATATTGGCGGAACTCATTTCCACAGGCTCGATAGACCCGGGGGTACTGGTTAATCCGAAATCGCTGTATTATACCCCAGGACTATGGCAACTAAATGGAATGACTTTCTGGAGGGCCTTTCTCTTCGAAACACCATTCGCTTTGGGTAGAGGATTCATCTGGCTTTTCCTAGTATGCATGATAGTGATGTACCTTTACTTCGCAATGAAGGCAGGTAAACAATATAGAAAATCAAAACAGGAGTAAAGGCGGCTACAGCACACCTCCCATTTTCCAATCACTAGGACCCACGTCCAAGCCAATCCGAATTCCTTTCATATACTAGTTTGGAAGACTAGTTTACAAGACTAGTTGGAAAGTCTAGCAGGGAAAGGATGGATGGGGAGTGACGAGCAGTCAGGACTTGAGTGAAGCGGGTCCGAAGGTGCGAACTGCGGCCGTAATCGGGCTTGGGTATGTTGGACTTCCGCTGGCTCTACATCTGTTGAGTAAGGGCTTTCGAATTGTGGGCTATGATGTGGACAGCCGGAAAATTGCTACGCTGCAAGCAGGCAAGAGCTATATTGCCGAAATTGAGGATGCGTCCATTCAGGAGGCGCTATCGACGCAAAGGCTGGTAGTGACGGATCGATATCAAGATATGGAGCAGGTAGATGCCTTCATTGTGTGCGTGCCTACCCCGCTAAGTGATAAGGGCACGCCGGAATTAAGTTATTTGACGCAGGCTGCTGCCGATATTAGCCAACTGGTTCCCCAAGGGAAGCTAGTTGTTCTGGAGAGTTCAACCTATCCGGGTACAACGAGGGAGGTTGTCGCTCCGATTTTGGAGAGCACTGGCTTAACGATCGGTCAAGATGTGTATTTGGCGTACTCTCCAGAGAGGATTGACCCCGGCAACAAGGATTACCCTTGTCACAAGATTCCGAAGGTTGTGAGCGGGATGACGCCGTCCTGCTTAAAGCGGGTTGAGGAGCTTTACGACGGTGTGTTTCCACACATTCATTCTGTCTCTTCGGTGGAATCCGCCGAGATGGCGAAGATCATGGAGAACGCGTATCGGTTGATTAACATCTCCTTCGTGAATGAACTGGCCATCATGTGCGATGAGATGAACTTGAATATTTGGGAGGTCATTGAGGCTGCTAAGACCAAGCCCTTTGGGTTCTCCGGATTTTACCCGGGACCTGGGATCGGGGGGCACTGTATTCCGGTAGACCCTATTTATTTGGAATGGAAGCTTCAGCAGCTTGGATTGAGCTCGGGCTTCATTCAGCTGTCGCAGTCGGTCAATCACCGGATGCCGCACTATATAGCCGGCCAGGTTCAGAAGCATCTATCTACAAGGTCCCTTCAGGAGACCAAGATACTGGTCTATGGAGTGGCTTATAAAAAAGATATCGCCGACCCGCGGGAGTCATCAGCGCTGGAACTTTTGCAAGTTCTCCACGACTTGGGAGCTAACGTCGTCTATCACGATCCATATATCCCGAGTGTAAAGGTGGGACATACAGTATGGAACAGTGTGGAGCTAACCCCAGAGCTCTTGGATGAAACCGATGCTGTGATTCTGGCGACAGACCACTCCTGCACACCTCTTACGCTGATTCTCGAACATGCAGAACTTGTATATGATACGAGAAACGTCACACATGGCTCCGAGGGGATGGGAAAGGCAAGAGTTGTCCGCTTAGGAGGCGGGGGTACTGTTTAAGGAAGGTTGAAAAAGGACCGGCCGATGGCCGGTCTTTACAGTTTGTGATGCCATTTGCCAAAATCGAGGGCGACCTTTCCGGTCATTCTCGCAATTTTGGGTGCAAGAATAACGGCGTTTACTCCGGTAGAGATGAGGACCAGGTCAAAGGAGCTCCTTAAGGCTCGAATTCGCTTGAGGGTTCGGGGAATCTGGTTGTAATGGGTGAATTCGATCGTTCCGACAACCTTTAACCCCCATTTTCGTGCTAAAATTGTTCTAGTTTGCTTAGCATCCTTGCTGATAAGAAGAATACGGCGTCTCCTCAGCAGCCTCCAGAACTGTTGATCCCGCGGAGCATACCGGTTGATGCAGGCATCGCACGTCAAGCGGGGGGAGAGTCGGAAAAAGGAAAACACGGCGTTCGTCAGAGAACGCTTCAGATGCCGCGGCGCGCGAATCAAGCCGTCCTTTGGCGATAGGACGCCTACGACGGATGCGCTCCGAATTCCGGCCACCATCTGATTGCGCAGCCGAAGGTTGGGCAGGGTTACCCCCTTTTTCCCACGGTTAGCTTTCTTGGCCCAAGGCTGCTGTAATACTCGTTTTGTCGACCAAACGGAGCCTTGCGCCAGACAAATATTCTCACCATCTCCGATTCGAACCAGGGAGAACGGTCGTTTGTGATCCAACGCATATTTGATTCTCGCATAGGTCTGTCCCCGGGTTAAAAGAGTCGGCACTCCATCATCGCTCCCTTTCCATATCATATCCCTTTATCATATTGGTCCTGCCCGCTGATCGTTTGGGTGTGGCTTTCTTCATTACGTAAATCCGCTCCTATCCTTATATCTGAACCTTCCTGAAATCGCAGGAATAACATATAGTTCAGGATAAAACGGTCGAAGAAGGGGGTTGGAATGTGAAAGGAACGAAGCGGGGGCAGATCAAAGCGGGGATCACGGTCATTACCGTCACGAATAAGCCCGACTTTATGAAAAATCTCTTTCGCAATTACCGTCATCAATCATGGAGACGCCGAGAGTTAATTATTGTCTTAAATCAAAAGGGCATGAGTCCCGCCTCCTACCTTGCTTATGCGAAACGATTAGGAATACGCGCCTCCGTGTATCAGCTTCAAGAGAAGGCCTCCTTAGGGGAATGTCTAAATTACGGTATCCGGCGAGCCCGATATAAGTATATTGCGAAGTGCGACGACGATGATTATTATGGACCCGCTTACTTGGCGGAAGCGATTCGTACAGCGGAGCGAACAGGTGCGGATGTGGTTGGAAAGAACCAATTCTACATGTACATGGTCAAAACAAAGAAACTTCTCCTATTGAGAATGCACAGGAACGATGCCGTAGCCGGAGCGACACTGGTATTTCGAAGAGCACTTTACCCAGCTGTAAAATTTCGAGCGATGCGCGCAGGGTCGGATATGAGATTTCTTATAGATGTTCGGAAGCGAGGAGGCCGGGTACAATCGACGAGCCATCGTCATTTTGCGACCAATCGGCGAGCGGATCAATCCAGACATACCTGGAAAATTAATCGGAATACCATGCAGAAATTGCAGGCAAAGATCATCCAAAAGACGGAGAGTTATGAGAACATTGTGCGAGGCGTTGAGTCTTGAAAGTATCGTATTTATAAAGAGAGAAGCGGCCCGCCTTCCGATCAGGAGCAGCGGGTTTTTTAGTCTGCGTAGCAGTAGGGAAAAGCTATACATCTTGTTAATTCCGGTCAGTTTCGGCTAACGCTACCTTCTATTTCGCCAAAATATTGCTCAAATCGTGATGCTCCGGGATATAGGCGTTCACATGACTTTGAAATTCTACATATAAAAATAGGTAATCATTATAATGCAGATCTTTTCATATTGAGGAGAGGTCCATGATCATAATAGAAGGCACCAGAGAAATCGTCTTTGGAGAAGGTACTCTGTCAGAGCTTGAACTCGCTATTTTTCAAAAAAAGAAAGCAGCCTTGTAGAATATCGGTATGATACCGTATATTCCCTGTTGTTTGAACTGTATATGCGTTCACAGATTGTGAAGTCTGCAAATGAACTGAGTAAAGCCGGTGTCTACTTTGCGGATTTCAAAAAAACGGTAGGTAACCCGATATACTGGCGCGTGACGAATCAAGGGAGGCTTCAGTTGAAGAGGGGGTGGCTCCACAATATGCAGTAAGGGATATCTTTAGAAATGGTGATTCCTACGCATTCGAATGTTCCATGGCTGTAGTAGTCGTGTTATACAAATCCATATTAGAATCTATTGATCCAGGAATTTTCGATATCATGTTCGCGGATCTTTTATTATTTGATTGGGATTCCAACACCAAATTGCATCTGATTGACCGAACAAATAATGAGGAAGCCGTAGGGGGGGATGTGCTCTATTTTGAAAACCCGGATGTAGAACCATTGCTGCCCTGGTGGAAAGGGGAAAATGTCATCATGATGGAGAACGATCTCTATTATGGACACGGGCATGGTCTCGGAATGACCCCCGGGGATGCGATCATTAACTTTCTGAATAAACACAGGATATTTGGCAGTACGAAATCAGCATTCCTGTCAGATCGTTATGTTTATCCAGATTTCTCTTACTTTTCGAGATTTCAAAGTCGGTTACGAAAGAGACCTATGATTGCGAAGGTAGGGGGAAGAATTCACGTTTGGAACATCTAATTTTAACATATTTTTCTAATAATAATTTTTTCTGGACATAAGTCGCAAGCTGAAATTCTTGCATATGATGACGTATGCCTACTCCAGAAAGGGGAAAGAACATGACGAAACGTAATGTATCAACGGAGGATAACCTTCCTTTGTATCAAGCTGCATCCAGGACGGAGAGCCTCCAACCAATTCAACATATTCAACCAGCCCAAGCAGTCCAACCAGTTCAGCAAATTCCGGCATTGACAGGAGATAACCTGCCTATCTATCAGCAGCCTTCTGTAGCGCCTGCAGCACAGTACCCAACGCATCCACTCTACCAACATATTCATTACGAACACCCACATCATGTATATCATCCGCATCACATATATCACCCACATCTTGTGTATCATCCACATCACATGTATCACCCACATCATGTATATCATCCGCATCATCATGTTAATCATCATACTTACCATCCTCATCACCATCACGTCTATCATGTAAGTTACCATCCAATGCACCACCATGCCGTCAACTATCCGCATCCTCATTACACACATCAGCATCCCCAGGATCCTCCACATGTAGAGCATCATCAAACAGCAAAAACCCACCACCATCATTACCACTCAAATAATTAACTAAGGTCCCCTTCTAGCAAGAGTTCTCAAAGGAACTTTCTGCTTAAGGGGGCAATTTGTCAATGTTCATCCATCTTTCTCTTATTCAATCACAAGGATGCTATATTCGTCATTTTGGGCCATTATCTGTATGCTGTACATGCTGTCTTCATTAATCTTGATGGAATTGCGGCGAAAGCTTTAAGAAGATCATGAGCTGCTCAAATACAATCTTAATAACCTAGGAAAATATTCATCAAGCATAGGAATTTGATACAATAAAATTAGCAAAATTGTCATTGTGGTGTAGGCGTTCTTGAAGCCGAGGAAGTAGGGGTTGGGCGAATTTGTGCGTGAGTGGTGTTCGCTTGCGGATTGGCACCGCTTGCCGATAGACAGAACGGGCACTATCTTCGGCAGAATCAGGAGCTGACCCGAAGGCTTGGCATATATGTATTTTCATCGAAAGGCGTGAGCTTGTGACGGACAAACTTCCACAACAAGATTCCTATGTATGGGGCATGAATCGAGCGCTGGAGTTCATTCAAGCCAATTTAGGGGAAGCAATTACACTGGAGGATATTGCAAAAGAGGCCTGTTTGTCCAAGTTTCATTTTCATCGAATATTCAAGATGGTTACGAAGGAAAGCCTAGGGCAATTCATCCAGCGGCTGCGTGTTGAGAAAGCGGCGAACACTCTCTGTAACGGTTCGGCAGCCTCACTAACGGAAATCGCCCTACACTGCGGGTATGCTTCGTCCGGCTATTTTAGCCGTGCATTTAATAGCCATTTTGGTATGAGCGCCTCTGCCTTCCGTGGACTATCGCCCAGCGAGAAGCACCAATTTCTCCAGGAACGCATGCAAGGACTACCCCTAGTCAAAAGCCCTCTCCAAACGGTTGATCGTTTGGATGTCTGCATGGAAGAGATTCCTGAGCTGCATGTAGCTTATGTTCGCAAATGTTATATGGATCTGCAGGAGGAGCCGGTAATTATCCACCGGATGTTTGACTACATTACCGCATGGGGCCAATCAATGGGGCTCATGGCAGAATCGACTCGCGTGCTTGGCATTATTTATGACAATCCTTATCAGACAGCTCTATCGAACTATCAATATGATGCCTGTATCACAGTGCCGGTTTCCACTGCTGCAGAAGGTATGGTGGGGACGAAAACAGTGGCTGGAGGCAGGTATGCCATCTTGAAGCTGCGAAATGTGAAACCATCCAAGCTTGAAGGCAGTATTTATACGTTACTTCTCGAATGGCTGCCTAAGTCCGGATGCCGCATCGACGATAGACCGATCCTGGAGTTCTATTATGGGCCGCCTTCGGAATCCGGCTTTACGATGGATTTCTGTATCCCGGTCACGACGGACCGAATATAGCAAGATTGTGCAAATCACAAGCGGAGCCCCTCCTTACAATGAAGGTTGGAGGTGGATGTTATCAAACAAGTGATGATTGTACTAATCTTCATGATGATGCTCGCAGGGTGCAGTACTGCCGGCAAAACCATGCCAGCTGGGCAGCAGGAATCTCCCAAGACGGGGACGGCCCATACGGAGATGCCTGACACAGGAGCAGGCACTAGGGGTACACCAAGCACGAATACGAGCACGCCCGGCAAAGAAGCAGCAATTATGGAGACGCAAAGCGCGGGGACAGCCAGTAAGGTAACGCCTGGTACGGAGAATGCCACCAAGCAGGGGCTTGAAGCCTCGAAGACCGAGGCGGTTACTTTTACAAGTAAAGCCTTAGGAAAAGAGATGAGAATGAAGGTCTATCTGCCCAAGGGGTACGGCGGTTCCAAGAAGCTTCCCGTGTTGTATGTGATGCATGGCATGCGGGATGACGAGAATACGATTCTGATGTTCACCTCAGCGGCGGATAAGCTGATTGAAGCGGGGAAAATCAAACCGTTAGTCATCGTGGCGCCTTATATCGAGAACAGCTTCGGTTCCAATACCGGCAAAGAGCTTTCCCTCTACAACGTACCAGAAATGGGTGTCTCCTTGAACGTTGGCATGTATGAGGATTACATCTATCAGGATGTCATTGGCTACGTCAAAGAGCATTACAGCATTGATCCCTCCAGAGAGGGTCAGTATATCGGAGGCATCTCCATGGGCGGTTACGCTGCGCTTCACCTAGCCTTCAAGCATCCTGAAGCTTTCAGTAAAGTGGGTGGACATAGTCCCGCCCTATGGTTTGAGGGAGGACCCAGGGATTGGCTCTACCCGAACGAAGAAATCATGAAGGCGGACGATCCTGTCTATCTGGCAGCCCATCAAGATTTAAAAGGGCTGAACATTTATCTGGATTGCGGGGACGAGGACGGCTACGGATTTCAAACGAGTACCAAAAGGTTGAATGACCTGCTGACTCAGCACGGCCAGCATGTACAATACCAGCACGCTCCTGGCGCCCATGATATGAGCTATTGGGGAAGCCAGCTGCAGAACTACTTGTTATTTTATAGCCCGGTGAACGAGTGAAGGATGATCGCATAATTTTATAGCGCGCCAAAAATGCCAATTACCCGATTGATGCTGGGTAATTGGCATTTTTGGCATACTGCTAGCCAGAGTATCCGCAGCCAAACTGCTACATCAAAGGCAGCTGCACGTGGAACGAAGTCGTTTCATTCTGCACACTCTTGGCAAATATCTTCCCTTTATGCTGCTCTACGATCGATTTGGCGATCGCGAGTCCCAGACCGTGACCGCCGCTGCTGCGGGAGCGGGACTTGTTGACGCGGTAGAAGCGGTCGAAGATCCGCTCCAGATGCTCAGGCGGGATGCCCTCGCCGCTATTGGTAACGGTAAGCACAGCGTCGTTGTGCTTTTTGTGCAGGGTCAGGCTGACCGCCCCTCCTGGTGCGTTGTATTTGATGCTATTATCGAGCAGAATCATGACAATCTGCTTGATTTGCTCGCTGCTGCCGCGGACAGTCAAGTCAGGCTGAATGTCGTAGGTAAGCGAGAGGTTTTTCTCAAACAGGACCGCTTCCATGGTCAGAATGACGCTTTCGACGGAATCACTAAGATTGAAGCTGCTGAACATGATGGAGTCTCTGGACTCTTCCATTTCAGTTAGGTACAAAAGGTCATTGGTCAGCGTCTTCATTCGTTCCGTCTCTGATTTAATATGGTGCAGCCATTTCGACTGATTCTCGATCGTGTCCTCTTTATTGGCTAGGAGCACATCAGCGTTGGTGGCGATTACAGCCAATGGCGTTCTTAGCTCATGCGAGGCATCCGCGATGAATTCCTTCTGCTTATGGAAAGCCTCCTTGACTGGTGCAATGGAGCGATTGGCAAAGTACCGGCTTGTTAAGTAAATGACGATCAGCATGACCAGTCCAACGATAGAGAAGGTGTACACAAGCGTCGTAAGGATGTCTACCTGTGCGGTTACGTCCAAGATGACAACGGAGTTGCCTGTTATATTTTTTTGCACCAGATAGGCCCAGATGTTGCCATCTAGACTGAATTGACCCGTTTCTGCGTTACCGGAGGTTGCTTGCTGGATAGCTGCTTGGTAGAAGTCCTGATCCATGTCAAAGTGGGACTTTGCCGCTGTAATATTCCACTGGGCATCTGTTTGTAGCAATATGGCCACCGCGCGTTCCGGAGGAGGACCTGCTTGATTGTTAGCTCCCGGTGGACCGCCGCCGTCAGGCGGATGAACGCCCTTTTTGCCATCAGATTTCATATAGGAATCGGCGACCCGATGCAGGTCCATATCGATACCGCCGTGAACATTTTGATAGGTGAAGATGTAAATAGAAGCGAAGGATGCCAGCATGATGAAGGTGATGATAACTAAGTTCAGTAGAAGGAATCGGTTCCGCAGCTTATTGAACATCAGCCTGTCACCTCCAATACGTAGCCCACGCCTCGAATCGTGTTGATCCGAACGGAAGCGCCCAGGAAGTTGAGCTTTTTCCTCAAAAAAGAGATATATACCTCCACATTATTGTGCTCCACCTCTGAGTCGAAGCCCCAGAGCTTTTCGATGATTTGTTCTTTGGAGGTCACTGCCTGCTTCCTGGTCATCAGCAGCTCCAGCAGCTCGCTCTCTTTAAGAATAAGCTTCAGCTCCTTCCCCTTGCAGGTTAGCTTAAGCGTGCCTGTATTCAGCTCCATATCCCCGAATTTGAGTGTATCATCCGCGACAACCTCGCCTTTGCGGCGCAGTGCCGCCCTGATTCTGGCGAGTAATTCCCCCGTAGAGAACGGTTTGGCTACGTAATCATCAGCGCCGTAATCCAGTCCCGCGATTTTATCGGAAGTATCTCCTTTGGCCGTCAACAGGATGACAGGAGTAAAAATCCCTTGGTCACGAATCGTCTTGAGCATCGTAATGCCATCCATTTCAGGAAGCATAATGTCCAGCAGAATCAGATCATAAATGCCGCTTAACGCGTTATCGAGTCCGGATTGGCCGTCATGGACGGTATCCACGGAATAGTTTTGTTGTTTCAGGATTTGAGTCAGCGCTTCCGCTAAATGCATCTCATCCTCGACGATTAATATTCTCATGTTGAACTCCCCCTTGGTGCTCATGGTCTCCTATTTCGCTTGCATGTCTTCATTATAGGGCTCAAACCTTTAATCAAACTTAATCATGGTTATTCGATTGAAATAAAAGCTTCTAAGGTGATAACAAACTGTCTCTTTTATTTAAGTTTCGTTAAAGGTTGAAGCGGTACGATACAGACATGAAGCAGCGAGCAAGTCACAAGAAAAGAAAGGGGCGAGACCTTTATGGCGATCGAAGTATTCAACCGATACGAAAATAAATACCTGATGGATACCAAAGCCTTTTACGCGATTTATAATCAATTACTTGCATACATGGAGCTCGACGAATACAACAAGAACGATAAATTTTATTCGATTAGTAACATTTATTACGATACCGAGCACGATTCCTTGATTCGAAACAGCTTATCTAAGCCCAAATATAAGGAAAAGCTTCGGATCCGCGCTTACGGGGTTCCTAAGCAGGATGCTAAGGTCTATCTGGAACTGAAGAAGAAGGTATTCGGGCTGGTGAACAAAAGAAGAACCGCGCTCATGCTGAATGAGGCTTATGATTTTGCCGTCACAGGACGCGCTCCGGAGCTCAAGCCCTATATGAACAAGCAGGTCGTGCAGGAGATTGAATATTTCCTGGAAAGGTATGATTTGAAGCCTAAGGTGTACCTGACTTACGACAGGATCGCGATGTTTTGCAAGAACAACCGGGATTTGCGGATTACCTTTGATACGAATATCCGGTCCAGACGGTATGATTTGAAGCTGGAACAAGGTGATTACGGCGAGCAGCTGCTCAGCCGCGGACAATGGCTCATGGAAGTGAAGGCGGAGAAGACGATTCCGGTCTGGCTGTCCAAAATGCTATCTGAGCATCAGATGTACCGCACCAGCTTTTCGAAATACGGCAATGAATACAAAAAAATGCGAAATGAAAGACTCGCAGGGGAGAGGATTTTACCATGTTAGATACTTTACTGGCTTCGGCCCAAACGGTCACGGACCTTACACTGGCTCAGGCGCTAACAACTATTCTAGTTGCATTCGTGCTTGGCGCGGTGATCAGCTTCACTTATATGAAAACCCAGCCTATGTATAATCAGAGTTTTACGCTGACCATGATTGTACTTCCAGCTATTATCGCCGTCATTATTCTGCTCATCGGCAGCAACATTGCCCGGGCGTTCAGCCTTGCGGGAGCCTTCTCGATTATTCGCTTCCGAAGCGCGCCTGGCGACCCCAAAGACATTTCGTTTGTTTTGTTCACGATGGCAGCGGGTCTTGCTTGCGGTGTAGGAGCGTTTGGATATGCAGCACTGTTCACGATAGCTCTTTGCGTGTTGATGTTTGTCCTCAAGACTGTCAAATTCGGTGAAAAGAAAACTTCACAGAAGTTGCTGAAAGTTACGATCCCTGAAAATCTAGGGTATGAAGAAGCATTTGATGAGATTTTCAAGAAATTCAAAATCAACTATGAGCTTAGAAAAGTAAAAACAACCGAGCTAGGCAGCTTGTATGAGCTGGTTTACCTCGTATCCATCGATCATGTTACCAACCAGAAGGAATTCTTAGACGCCATTCGATGCAGAAATGGAAACCTGGATATTAGCTTAACCATGAGTCCGACCGTTGCGGAATATTAAAATAAGAGAGGAAGTTCATCTATGAAAAAATTGTTACCTGTCCAACAAATCGGCGCAGTTGTATTATGTGCTGTTCTAGCTACAGCATGCAGCAATCAAGCTGCCACAAATTCCAGTACCGCAGCGTCTGCTGCTGTAACGACTTCATCTACAGCCGCGGCGACAGCAGACCAAGCTGTGGCGAGCACAGCGGTTACGAAGCAGGTTGAATATGCGGCTGAGGATATGTACACAGATTGGGTGGCGTCGAGTCCGGTCCAAATCGGACTGACCGGCTCTAGCGCGGACATCAGCGGCGCAGGAGCTGAAGTGAAAGAGGGCAATATCAGTATCACAGCAGCCGGGACGTACGTGCTGAGCGGTAAACTGGACAATGGTCAAATTACCGTTAATGTGAAAGATAAAGGAGTCGTAAGATTGGTGCTGAACGGAGTGGACCTGAGCAGCAGCAGCACATCGCCGATCTACGTGGAGGAAGCGGGAAAAACGATTATTTCCTTGCAAGAAGGAACAACGAATACCGTTACGGATGGCACTGCATATGTGTATCCGGATGCATCAACAGATGAACCGAATGCGGCTATTTTCAGTAAAGACGACCTGACCATTAACGGTACAGGCAAGCTGACGGTCCTCGGCAACTATAACAACGGTATCGCAAGCAAGGATGAACTGCGAATCACGGGTGTTACGCTGGACGTTAAGGCTGTCGACAATGCTATCGCGGGCAAAGATTTGCTAGCTGTGAAAGACGGTACGATCACCGTCGATGCAGGCGGTCACGGCTTGAAGACATCGAATGACAAAGAGGGTGAAGAAGGCTTCCTATCTATCGATGGCGGCACGATCAGCATCACCTCCGGTAAAGACGCGCTGCATAGCAGCGGCGGTGTTCAAGTGAATGGCGGGGACCTTAGCATGAATGCCGACGATGACGGTATCCACGGCGATATCTCGGTAGCTATTGCCGGCGGTACGATCGATATCGCGAAGAGCAATGAAGGTCTTGAGGCTCCGGCGATTCTCGTCTCCGGCGGGAATACGAGCTTGGTAGCCAGCGATGATGGCGTCAATGCTTCGACAGGAAGCGGAAAGACGGAGGGCGCAGGCGGCCAGGGCGGTCCGGGAGGACCAGGCGGATTCGGACAGCCGCCGCAGTTTGACGGAGCTGGAGCGGATGGTTCGGCTGCCGGTAACCCGCCTGCTATGCCTAGCGGTGATCAGCAGTCAGCAGCAGGGGCGGATGGCAGTCAGCAAGGTGCTGCTGGCCAAGGTGCAGCTGGGGCAAGCGGACAGCAAGCCGGTGCGCAGCAAGGCGGCAATGGACAGCAGGTCGGTGCACAGCCAGGCGGTAACCAGCAGCCTCCGGGCAGCCAGTTCGGGTCCTCGTCTAGCGCCATGCTGACAATTACCGGCGGATTCCTCAGTGTAGACGCTCAAGGAGACGGGTTGGATGCGAACGGCTCCATCCAAATGAGCGGCGGAACTGTGGTCGTGAATGGACCCACGGATAACGGCAACGGACCGCTCGACTATGACGGAACCTTCGTCATGACAGGTGGAACCTTAGTTGCCGCGGGCAGCTCCGGTATGGCGCAAGCTACATCCGACACGTCCACGCAATCGGGTATTATGATGACTTACTCGAGTGCTCAGCAAGCAGGTACGACGGTCCACCTGCAAGACAGCGAAGGCAAGGATGTGCTGACATTCACACCAGTGAAAATGTATCAATCCGTCTTCATCAGCACACCAACGATCAAAAAGGACTCGTCGTACAGCCTATACTCCGGCGGATCCTCCGACGGCAAAGCAACGCAAGGACTTTATGAAGGAGGTACCTACCAAGGAGGCTCGAAGGTTGTAGACTTCACAGCTGCTTCGATGATTACCTGGTTGAATGAATCCGGCGTGACGGAAGCGCGGTCCGGCATGGGCGGACCTGGCGGATTTGGCGGACACGGTCCGGGAGGCGGCCGAGGCATGCGTCCTCAGAATGGAGGAGTGTCAGCGCAGCAGTAGGGAGAAGGGAGTAGGGAGTAGGAAGAGATTGAAAGGAGGGGGCTGCCTGGTCTTAATGGGAAGCCCCCTCCTTAACACAAAAAGACGGCTTCCCGATGAGCGGGTAGCCGTCTTTTAATGATAAAAATTAAGGAGATGCGATGAGTGTAATTTGTACCGTATCGCTTGATTCTTTACCGAGTACTGTAGCGGATAAGGATAGTTGGTCGCCTACTCGATAGGCTTTGTAATCCCAATAAAATGAGTAGCTTCCATCCGTTGAAGCTGTCGTGAATTGTTGGGCCCCTGTTGTATCATTCGATAATGTGACAATGGCCCCAGGTTCGGCAGTACCTTTGAAATAACCTGTTTCCATGATGTCATCGTTGATGGTCGGTACTTCAGTCTGACCATGTGTCTCTTGTACAACCAATGAAACAGGATCACTTTCCGTCATGCCATAAGCTTGAGCCTTGAGCCATACAACATCTCCTGCCTTCAAGTGAACATAAGGTTGGAAGATTTTGGATGTTGAGAAAAAACCATCTGAGCCCGTACCAAAAGAATCGACAATGGAGTCATACTTATTGGTTAAGGTCATACTGGCGTTGCCTGAATCTAAACCCAATGAACCTTGCAGAACAAATCCATTGGTATACACAGTTCCTGTAACAGTCGGCACTGCTGTCTTAGGTGCGGCTTGTAGCGTCACAATAGTGGGTTCACTCGTAGCTTTGCCGAAGGTTGTTGCCCTAATGCTTATTTGATCACCAGCCTGAATATAACCCGCAGGAATCCAAGAAAAGCTGAAAGAACCCTCGGGAGATGCGTAAGTCCACTCACCAAAACCATTCCGGGCAACTTGGAAACTCACGATAGACCCAGGTTCAGCCCAACCGGAAAAAGCAGCCTCTGTTGCAGGCTCTGTAACAGTAGGAGATGCCGTTTGCCCGTTGGTCGCTTGTACGATAAGCGTAACAGGTTCACTTTCTTTCTTCCCATAAGCCTTAGCTGTTAATTGTAATTCCTCACCTGCAGTAAGGTTAATTAGTAGATTCTCTGCCAGATTGAAGGATGAGAACGAACCAGCTTGTTCAACAACCCATGAGGTTACATAAGACCCGTCTTGTTTCTTCAGATAAACATATGTCCACTTGTTAGCCATCCCGGGTTCTGCACTTCCACTAATATGGAGGAAATTCATATAAACGTCGCCTGTAACCGTCGGTGCTTCAGTTCGCTTAGCTGCTCCTACCGTCACTTCAATCGGCACGCTTGTATCTTCACCAATCACAGTCGCTGTAATGCTCAAATGGTCTCCGGTTTGAATCACATGGTCTGCATCAGGATAGATAGTAAAATATCCATCTGTACTGGATGCTACAGTTCTCGTATCAGTCCTGTTGGAGTCGGAGGTTCTTATGGATACAACTGCACCAAATTCAGCCCAACCGCTTATGAGAGTCTCATTGACCACATCTGTCATTACAGAGGCGGTGCGGCCTTGCGTAGGCTTTACAACTAGAACAACAGGATCGCTAGTATTGTTACCATTGGATCTCGCCGTTAGAAGAAGCTCTTCACCGGCCGTAAGCGTGACTTGAGAAGAGTTAAAATAGAGGCCAGAATGGAAACTAAATGTTCCATCTTGATTAGCGTTGGTATTATCGATATAGGTGCCATCCCGTTTTGTCAGAACAATGTTCCTCCACTCAGCGTCGGTGTCCCAATCTACTTCCCCGTTGATATCAAAACCGTTAGTAAATACTTCACCTGTTACTCTTGGTGTTGCCGTCTTGGGCCCTGCTAGTACAGTAACATAGAGCGGTTCACTTACTTCTTTCCCCAAAGCCGTTGCTGTTATTTTGAATGAGGTCCCAGCTTGAAAATACGCTGGGTAGTATTCAAAGGATCCGTCACTGCTAGCAGTGATATACGATGTATTAGAATAGACTCCACCGGATATACTTACGAGCGCGTTCGGTTCTGCATAACCTTGAATCATGTAAGATGTGTCATAGACATTGCCTGTTACTGTAGGCTTTTGGGTTTGCCCGCTCGTTGCCTGAACAATGAGAGGGATCGGATCGCTCTCTGTTTTGCCGTAAGCCTGCGCGGTAAGCATAACCTGTTCGCCTGCCTCTAAAGGGACAGGATAATAGTAGTTGTTAATCGTTATGAGATAAGAACCATCATCGTTCACGAAAGTTTGTGTGATGGAGGTGCCATCCTGCTTGCGCAAAGTAACAATGCTCCGATCATGAAATAATCCAAGGTCTGCTTGCCCGCTGAGCATATAGCTATTCGTATATACGGCTCCTGTCACTGATGGCTTGTCGGTCTTGACCGACTCTTGCATGGTAACAATGGCGGGCGTACTTGTGGCTTTTCCATGAATGGTAGCTGTCACCTTCAGTCGATCACCGGCATGATGATTATTTCCCCACTCGTAAACGCTGTAGTAGCCATCTTCTCTGGTTTCAGTTGAGTAACTTTCCCCTTCATCGAAAGTAACGGTCACATAGGACCCCGGCTCTGCATATCCGCTGACTTGACTGTTTACTTCGTAAACGGTGCTGGTGACGGTAGGCGTGAGGGCTTGTCCTTGAGTAGGCTGAACAACAACAATTACGGGATCACTTTCTTGCTTTCCAGCGACCTGTGCGGTAAGTAAAAGCTCCTCACCTACCGAAAGAGACACATGGGGCATTACGTTAATATTCGTAAGAAGGATAAAGGAGCCATCTCGTGCAATATAGTTGTCTGATACTAAAGAGCCATCCCGCTTGGATAATGTCACCTTGCCCCAAAGGTTTTCCGCATAAGGTTCCGCAGTACCGCTAAGCTTAATACTGTTAGGATACACATTACCGTCGTATGTTGGAGTCGCCGTTTTTTCCTTATACTCCGCAACCGGAACAGCAGTCACTTCCTTGGAAGTGAAGACTCGGCCGTCCTGCCACGCTTTCACGATAAAGAAGTACGGTATATCGTTTTTTAAGCCTTTAAATGAATAATTCGCCTCTTTTACAACAGCAGCGGGTTGTTCATCATAAGATCCGCTAATCGTAGAAATATAAACTTCGTAGGTTACGTTAGCTGCAATAGGATTCCACCACAAGTCTACCTGACCGTCAGCTGCTCCCGCTTGAATAATTGGAGCAATGTCTACCGTAACAGTCGCGGTTTTCAAAATACCACCGTAGACGAGTGAAATCGTCACCGTTCCCGGACCTATTGGTGTGATTTTTCCATCATTACTTACTCTTGCTACACCGACATTACTGCTTGCATAATCGGCCTCTGTGGTTACGGACCTAGAAGTGCCGTCCGAGTAGTTGGCAGTAACATTCAATTGACCGATTTCATCGTAGCTGTGCAAGACGATTGTATTCGGGTCTACTGTCAAGGATTGTAAAGAGGGTTGTGCCAGGACAGTAATCACATACTCAGCATCACGAGTGGCATTATTTCTGGACAAGGTAGCTGTCAATACGACCGTTTCATTCGCCGATCCAACCGCAGGACGAGTGACCAGGCCGTCGTTGCTGACAACAGACGCTTTGGAGGACTGCCAACTGATGTTTACGCCTCTGTTCGCATCGGATACGGGCAGCCCTACCTGTTGCGTAACGGAGTTGTTCGAATCTTTATCAGCAAACTGAATCTGCAAGTCACGAGCCGCTGCTTCTAGCGCCAGGCGGTTAATTTCTTGCTTCGCTTCAGCCAACGCTGTCGTATAGCCGGTTATGTCCTCTTGGCTTACTCCAAGCAGGATAGCATTGTTGGCCATGATTTCAGCAGCGGTTATTTTCCCGTCAACCTCAGTAGAATACTGGCTAAATGTACCGATAGCCGCGATGGCGGATACCGCTTTATTTTTCAAAGTATCCGTTATGGATGGAGGGACTTCGACCACAACGCCGGGCTTCGCAGTAAGCTTGATCGATCCGATGGTGTCTGCATCGCCTTGCAAGTTAACATTGCCATCTAGCTGGATCGCAGATATTCGCCCCCCCGCATTGGACAGATTCAAGGTTGAACCTTGAGCTGCTTCGGATACGGTAAGAGATGTAATGTTGCCTTCGCCGGTGAGTGCAATTTCGGATTTAGCTGAAACATTCACATGCTGCAGCGTAGTTCCTGCTGCCGCGATAATGGTTGCTTTGGCTCCTACATTCAAACTGGTGACGGATGTAGTTCCTCCGTCTTTAGGAGGGGCGATCTTGATTTGCGTGCCTTCTCCATCAATTTGAATGTCCCCTTTTAGGGTCCCCCGCAGCTCAACTTCTTGTCCGCTTGCCGCAGAGCCGATCTTGATCATGCCTAGAGTGCCTGCTGTAGACTCAATAATGACCTTGGACTGCACATCCAGATCCGACACATCTGATCCCGATAGGGTTTCGATACGTACTGGATTGGTTTGGTTAGGTGCAGCTACTCTAAGTGTTTTGATAATGGTGTTCTTCAACTTGATTGAGTTCGAGCTGCCTGATGCGACAACGATGCTGCTTGCCTCTACGTTTTGCAGCAGGATTTCCCCATTTTCACCAGGATCCAGTGTTAGTGTGCCTGTAACAATCGTTTTTGGCTTGTCGTCAGTAGGACCAACAGTTCCTGAGGATGTGACGGTCAGCGAATCAAAGGTTCCGCCACCATTAATTTTATCTAGGTCGGTCAATATTGTTGGAGTAGGAGTTGGGGCTGGGGCTACACCACCACCGCCACCACCACCACCGAAGAAAGATGAGGTTCCAGTAACAGTTTTTCCTGTATCCTTACCCTTATAGGTCAGATGATACGTAGTGCCTGATGTTTGGTCTTTAGTCGTGAGGACTACAACCGTTTTGCTGCCTGCTTTGAGGGCAGCTTTCGTGACAAGCAAGTTCTGATCGAAGGTAAAATCTTCAGCACGAACTTCCGTGACTTCCGCTGTGAAAGTTACCTCCATACTTGTGCTGCTGGTCGATTCAATCGATGCCACCGCAAGCTCATCGTTGTGCACAAGCTCTTTAGCTTTATTGATGTAGGAATTCTTATTCGTTCTGAATTCATAAGCCAATCTTGCTAATGCTTGTCTTTGTGCCTGCTCATTCGGACTGAATGTCAGAGTTCCGTCATTGCTTTCAACACCATTGATGAAGCCGATTTGAAAAGCAAGCGATACAGCGGGTTGCGCCCAACTCGACACTTTCTGGTAGTCCGCTAGTTGTGCAGCGGCATTTGCGGTTTGAGCGGATTTCTCCAACCCCATCGCACGGATGAAGAAGACGACTAATTCTTCTCTGGTTATATTGGCATCAGGAGAGAACGTTGTCGCCGAGGTTCCTTGCGTGATGCCGCTCTGAACTAATGAGCCAACGTAGCCTGCATACCAGCTGTTGCTATCCACATCGGTAAAGCCGGAAGCTTGATCTACATGTTCCTGTAGGCCAAGGGATAGGACGAGGATCTTAGCGAGCTCTGCCCGAGTCATCGCTTTCTCAGGCTGGAAGGATCCATCCTCATACCCGCTGATTACCTGGTCGTCGGCCAGGCTCTGAATTTCCTTCTGTGCGTAAGAATCCGTGATATCCTTAAATGCGGATGCTGTGGTTTCAGCACCTATAGCCGCGGTTGGTATCAGGATGCTAATGAATAACAAACACACGAGGATTGCACTGATCTTGCTGCGTATTTCTTGGGAAAGCATGTTTCTCCTCCTACTATAAAATTATCAAAGAGCAAACTGTACTCCATCTAGTAAACTGAATTCGTGACTGTAGATAGATTGAATACAGTAGATATAAGCATTATATACTAGAGTCGCTTACAAAAATATAACAATTTCGACAAAATCATCTTATGAAAAAATCCCCCGCACTTGCGCTTGTATGAAGTATCATACAATACAAAAACCGGCCCCCACATCATCACGATGCAGGGGCCGGTTCTCATCTATACAGCCTTACCGGACCTCCGGTCCGATACATAACATCCAATTCCTACAAGTATCGCCAGACTCACGAGTACAGCTCCGACCCAAGGCAGGGAGGTGAGCGACAGGTGCGTGATCACCGCGCCGCCGATAAAGGCGCCCGACGCATTGCCCAGGTTACCGGCAGAATGACTGGAGGTGGACGCCAGAGCCGGCGCTGATTTAGCAAGACTCATGATGCGCACCTGCATGCCTGGGAAGACCGCGAACGAGGCCGCTCCCCATAGGAAGATGGTGACAACAGCTGCAGCCGGGCTGTGCACGGTAAAGGTAAACAGGGTCAGCAGGATGCAGATGGACAAATAAATGCCCAGCACCGACGGCATCAGCTTCCAGTCTGCCAGCTTGCCGCCAACGATATTGCCGATGGTAACTCCGCATCCGAACAGCACGAGAATCCAAGTCACGCTGTGCTCGGTAAAGCCGGTAACCTGTACCAACAGCGGCGTAATGTAAGTAAACACGCAGAACAATCCGGCGTTGCCCAGAACAGCAATAATGAGAAAGAGCTGCAGCTTAGGATTAACGAGAGCGCCGACCTGCTTAGCGATACTCATAGGTGCGTCCTGCTTCATTTGCGGAATGAAGATCAGAATGCCGATTAAGGTGATCGCACCCATCAAACCGATGGTGCCGAAGGAAGCCCGCCATCCGAGATGCTGCCCAATGAAGGTTCCGAGGGGGACGCCGATAATATTGGCAATCGTAAGACCGGCCATCATAATCGAAACGGCTCCTGCCCGCTTATCTGGCGGGACCAGCTTCGAGGCGATGACAGCCCCTACGCCGAAAAAGGTGCCATGAGTTAAGGCTGTGATGAGACGGGCTACCATCAAAACCGTGTAGCTCGGAGCTACAACAGAGATGACGTTACCGAGAATAAACAAAATCATAAGCAGACTTAGCAGCTTCTTCTGGGGGATTTTCTGAGTAAGAAGCGTGAGAATAGGCGCACCTACGGCTACTCCTAGCGCATACATCGTGATGAGCTGCCCAGCCGCTGAGATGCTGACATGCAGGTCATTGGCGACATTCGGCAAGAGTCCCATAATGACGAACTCCGTCATGCCGATGGCGAAGGCCCCCATAGTCAGTGAGAGCAGGGAGAGCGGA
This sequence comes from Paenibacillus hexagrammi, assembly GCF_021513275.1. Lineage (NCBI taxonomy): Bacteria > Bacillati > Bacillota > Bacilli > Caryophanales > Paenibacillaceae > Paenibacillus > Paenibacillus hexagrammi. The sequence goes on from NZ_CP090978.1 coordinate 6,186,015, forward strand.
AATGCCTTTTTGGCCGGCGCCTGCCGGACCGCTTTTTGAGTTAATTCCATGATGTCTACGTTCACCTTTCTATCCATAACATAATGTATAATTCCAAGCAGCACGTACCCTATTATTCAGCTTTCCATGCTTGGAATCAAGATGTTTTTGCAATTGGAAAATAAAAGCGACCCGGGAGACAGAGATAGAATCCGAGTCGCAGTTTATGGGAGTAAGAGCTAGAAAAGAAGCTGATCCGGGTCCGGACCGTAGCGGTGGTTTTGATTCATTTGATCCAGCTTAGCCATATCCTCGTCAGAGAGTGTGAAGTCGAAAATGCCCGCATTTTCTTGAATACGCGCTTGGTGTACCGATTTTGGAATCGTCACGACGCCGTGCTGCAGGTCCCAACGGAGAACGATTTGGGCAGGTGTTTTGCCATGCTTGGCAGCGAGCTCCGTAATTTGTGGAAAATCCAGATTCCCTTTCATGATCGGAGACCATGCTTCCAGTTGGATGCCTTCACGCTTGCAGTATTGCAGCAGCTCCTGCTGATTCAGCAGCGGATGGAACTCGACCTGATTGACAGCCGGAATCGTATCGCTGTCCTGCTTTAAGCTTTCGAGATGGTGAATATTAAAGTTGCTGACTCCGATCGCGCGAATGTATCCGTCCTTTTTCAATTTTTCAAAGGCCTTCCAGGTCTCTTTATATTTATCCTTGCCAGGCCAGTGAATCAAATACAGATACATGTAGTCCAGGTCCAGCTTGCGGCGGCTGTCTTCAAAAGCGCGAAGCGTAGACTCATAACCTTGATCGCCGTTAGCCAGCTTGGTGGTGATGAACAGCTCTTCTCGTGCAATGCCGCTCTGTTTGATCGCGGTGCCTACGCCGGTTTCATTGCGGTAGCCCGCAGCTGTATCGATCGAACGGTAGCCTGCCTCAATGGCATGACGAACAGACTGAATGACCTGACCGCCGTCCTCTACTTGAAATACGCCTAGTCCCAGCCAAGGCATACGCACACCATTATTCAATACCGTGCAGTCGGTAATTTGCTGAATACTCACAATCATTCCTCCTATGTAAAAGGGTTGAATTTCATTATAGTAAACTCCATTTCCAAATGTAAGAACGGAAAAAAGGTTAACTAGCTTACCTGTACCATACCACCTTACCTGGAGGTTACTGGGGGGAGGAGGCAAGAACCCTGCAAAAAACTCAAAATACTATACGAATATCCTGCTACCTACTATGATAGTAAGGGTAGATGATTAAGTTATGAAGGAGATTTACAATGGATGATCAGAAGAAGGAGCTGGAAAAGGTACAAGAACTGCAGCGATTATCTACCATTGGACAAATATCTGCAGGTATTGCCCATGAGATTCGGAATCCTTTAACAGCAGTCAAGGGATTTCTTCAACTCATGCAAAAAGAACATGACAGCCGCTATTGGGAGATCGTCAACTCCGAGCTGGAGCAAGCCATTTCTACGGTGCAAAACTTATTAGTTGTATCCAAACCGGAGCTGAACGATGAGAGCTGGAGCAACGTCAACATGTGCCAACTGCTGGAGAGCACGTTGTCCCTCTTTGAGAATGAAATGTACCGGGTTAAGGTCGAGAAGCGCCTCTATAACACGAATTCTATCATTAGCGGGAAACGAAACCAGCTGAAACGTGCTATTTTTAATCTATTAAAAAACGCCTTTGAGGCCATTGAGGGGGAAGGCTCCATCACTTTGGAGCATTACAAGTCCGGTGATGAGATTTGTATACATATACGCGATTCTGGCAAAGGCATTCCAAGCGATAAGCTTAAGCACCTTGGAACGCCCTTCTTTTCGACGAAATCAGATGTAGGGACAGGCTTGGGGCTATCGCAGGTATATGCTGCCTTCTACGAGCATAAAGCAACGATTAGCGTGAAAAGCAAGGAAAATAAGGGCACCGAATTTATTATCCGAATGCCCCTATCACAACGTTCGATAGAGGGGAGCAAACCAATGAACTTACATATTGAGCCGAATATGGAGGTAAGGGATTTTTTTGATGCCAACCGGCAGCATTTTAACCGTATGCTGGAGGTCGAGGCTCAAAACTGTTTCGAAATCGTATCTAGTCTTAAGTTTGTCACGACGCAGGATTTACTGGACCATGCTAATCAGATTCTATCTCTTGTCCATGACGGAATGACGCAAGAAATTATTCGGCTGGCTCAGGAGCGGGGCCTAGTATGGGCTAAATCCGACGTTCCCATCATGACGAAGATGGAATGGTTCTATGCGCTCCGCAGAGTCATCTGGCTATTCCTGAAAGAGTATCATTTAAGTACCGGAATTACGCCGGAGGAAGCGTTTGAACTGTCAGACCGGATCAATGACGCATTAGATAATTTTATTATCCAATTTAATGTCATTTTTACGAAGTATCGAGATGATGTCATTAAATCGAAACAGGCTATTATCGATGAACTTACGGTCCCGTTAATTCCAATCTTTAATCAAATCGCCGTGCTGCCGCTGGTAGGCACATTGGATGAGTCACGTATGATCAAAATTGAAGAGAAGCTCCTTGAAGAGGTTGAACGAAGAAACATTCAAAAGGTATTTATCGATATGTCGGGTGCTGTGCTGTTAGAGGCAGATATCTTCAATCAAGTCACTCGCCTTATTGAAGGTCTTAATCTTCTAGGCTGCGCAACGGTTTTGACCGGAATTAGTGCTAAATTAGCTAAAGTGATTCTCGATTTAAGTCCAACGATTAAGGAAAAGATCATTGTCCAGAGTACACTTCAACAGGCTTTAATTAAAGAAACGCACATGATGAAGGAATGAGAGCCTTGGAATGAATGGATGGCAGCATGGATGCCGGGTAGGTTGGAGGAGATTCATATGAAAAAGAAAATTGGCTGTTTGCACGCCCATTATTCGAACATTGCCTATATCGAGCAGGCGTTTGAGGCCTATGAGGTGGAGCTGGTCCACTTCGTTGACCCGGGTTTAGTATGGCGGGTTGGACATGACAAGGATTATACCTACGAGGCAGCTAGGGGAAAATCTCGGGAGCAGCTCCAGTGGGCCGCATCCTGTGGCGTAGACGCTGCGCTGGTCACCTGTACGAATTATATTGCGCTCTTAGCAGAGGAAGAGACACATGTCCAGGTGCCCGTTATCAACATCGATGAGCCATTCTTCGCATCTCTATGCGAGCACTCGCAGCCACAGATTGTGCTGTTTACCAATCCAGCTACTGTAGAGGGGACAATGAGTCGCCTTCGCGCCTGTGCGGCTGCATGGGGCAAAGAGCTCCAGGTGGAAGCGCGGGTGATGGAGGGGGCTTTTGATCTGATCATGAGCGGCAGGCAGGCGGAATATACCGAGACCTTGGCCGAGTACCTGCACCGGCTCATCGAGTCGGAACCAGATAAGGCCGTCTCCGCTGCTCAGCTCTCGATGGTACTGGCTGCGGACCGAGTCGGGCGGGAGACTGGAAGAGTGATCGGGCATCCGTTAGCGTCTTTGCAGACTTATGCCGTAGAGAGGCTGGGCTTAGCACTCAAGCTGAGGTGAGTGGAAAGGTGGCCGATTTGCGCTACTGGAGTGACATAACAACCAATACATCATGTTGAATGAGTCCATGAATTAGTGATGTCTACACCGCTCGAATAATAGCTCTACGGCTCGTAGCGGAGTATCCTTTACCCAACGACATGCAAAAGACAGCCCGCGGGCTGTCTTTTTGTCTATTCTTTCGCTTCCAGACGGGCGAGTTCTTTGCGTACGATAGGCGCGACCTTCGTGCCTAGCAGCTCGATGGCATGAAGCACCTCACGGTGAGGCATCGTGCCGACGTTCACATGCAGGAAGAAGCGGGTAATGCCGAGATTCTTGCGCAGGAGAAGAATCTTCTCTGCAACATACTCGGGGTCGCCGACATACAGAGCGCCTCGCAGGCTGCGTGCTGCGTCAAAGGTGGAGCGGGTGTAGTGCTGCCCCCAGCCGCGCTCGCGGCCGATCACGTTCATTTGCGCTGCTGTTGGCGCAAAGAAAGACTCCGCAGCCTGCTCGGTCGTATCGGCGACAAAGCCATGCGAATGTGTCGCAATTTGCAGCTTGCTCGGGTTATGACCGGCCTGAACGGCTGCACGTTTGTACAGGTCGACCAAGGGAGCAAAACTCTCCGGCATGCCGCCGATGATCGCGAAAGCGATCGGCAGCCCCAGCATCCCTGCCCGGACAGCAGACTCCGGGTTGCCTCCGCTGGCAATCCATACGGGGAGCGGGTCCTGAACGGATCGAGGGTATACGCCAAGGTCGCGAATGGCTGGGCGGTGGCCTCCGCGCCACGTCACCTTTTCTGAGGCTCGGATCGCGAGCAGCAGCTCCAATTTTTCCTCGAATAATTCGTCATAATCCTGCAGGTCATAGCCAAACAGAGGAAAGGACTCGATGAAGGAGCCACGGCCTGCCATGATCTCAGCTCGCCCGCTCGAGATACCGTCCAAGGTAGAGAACTGTTGATAGACCCTGACAGGGTCATCTGAGGAAAGGACGGTAACCGCGCTAGTCAACCGGATCTGCTTCGTCATCGCCGCTGCTGCAGCAAGGACCACAGCAGGCGCGGTGCCTGCGTAATCGGGACGGTGATGCTCACCGATCCCATAGACGTCCAGGCCGACCTGATCGGCCAGAACGATCTCCTCGACGGCATTGCGCAGCCGTGCTGCTTGGCTAATGACCGCTCCGGTTGCCGGATCCGGGGTCGTTTCCAAAAATGTGCTGATTCCTATTTCTATGCGGCTTGCCTGATCGCTCATGGGTCGTTGCCTCCTTTTTTTATCATTTTACTACTTTATCGTTAGCTTCTCAAATTTAGTAAGTGAGAGGTACCCTTCTTGATACTGACTTACAAAAAGGTAACTACTTGTCATGCCAAGCTTCTTGGTCAATAATAAGTGTAATCGTGACGTATACAGTTTTACGCATGAATGCCTTGTATACAGGGAACAATCAGAACGCATTCCATTCCTTTGCGATTACACTTTGAACAGGTGAGGTGTCCCAGAATGAGTCAGCTTTTCTCTGCTTATCAACTTAACAATTTACAGCTAAAGAATCGGGTCGTCATGGCTCCGATGTGCCAATATTCCGTAACAGCCAAAGACGGTAAGCCGAATGAGTGGCATTACGTGCATTATCTCAGCAGAGCGATTGGCGGAACGGGACTGATTATTATGGAAATGACGGACGTCCATCCGGATGGGCGGATCAGCGACTATGATCTGGGCTTGTGGTCCGATGAGCATATCCCGGCTTATGCCCGTATTATTGACGGGGTCCATTCACACGGGGCGAAGATCGGCATCCAAATTGCCCATGCCGGACGCAAGGCGGAGGATGCAGAAGTGCCGGTCGCTCCGTCGGCTATTGCTTTTCCGGGATCGCGCTATAAGACCCCGCGCGCTTTATCAACGGATGAAGTCAAACAAATGGTGCAGCTGTTTGGCGATGCGGCCCGACGTGCCGTCCAGGCAGGCGTCGATATGATCGAGCTGCATGGCGCTCACGGCTATTTGATTCACCAGTTCCAGTCTGCGCTGACGAACAAGCGGGAAGACGAGTACGGCCAGGATCTCAGCCGATTCGGCGTCGAGGTCATTCAAGCTGTGAAGAAGGAAATGCCGGCAGGCATGCCGCTCGTATTCCGAATCTCCGCTGTAGAATACGCGGATGGAGGCTACGATATTGACTATGCTATTAAGCTTTGCCAAGCTTACCGCGACGCAGGTGTAGACGCCTTTCACGTCAGCTCAGGCGGTGAAGGCGCTGCGGGAGTGAAGAAGCCCGGCAATTACCCGGGCTATCAAGTGCCTTACGCGCGAAGCATACGTGAGGCCGTTGGCGTGCCTGTTATAGCGGTGGGCATGCTGGAGGATCCGGCTCTCGCTGAGTCGGTCGTCAGCAACGAGGATGCCGATATGGTCGGCATTGCCCGCGGTCTGTTGAGAGACCCTTACTGGGCGACTCATGCCGCTATCGCGCTTAAAAGCGAGGAGACCCACATTCCTAAGCAGTACGAGCGCGGATATTAATAGGAAGAAGGCTGCAGTCCACCTGAATTCAGGTGTGAGCTGCAGCCTTTTCATTTTGCCAAAGAGTAGGGCTCCCCGCAAAGTACCTGGGTCGGCTTCGAATTCTAGCCTCGATAGCTCGTCCCTATTTCGCTTATTGAATCAATAGCCGTCTGTTCGCTGCCCTGAATGATCTGCGGCTTCTGCACCTTCCTGGGCGGATTTGGAGCCCATATGCTCCATCTCCATCTCCATCTTCGCTTTAGCAAGGCCCTCGGAGACTCTGCGGCCGTAATCGCTGTCGGCTTGTGTGAAGTACTCAATCATTTTTTGCTGAATGTGAGGCTTGCACACGCTTAATGCATCCACCAGGTTGCTGATTAGTTCATCGCGCTCCCAGTCCTCGAACTTGCGGTACGTGTCTCCCGCTTGAGCGAAATCATTCGTACGGTTAATCTTCTCCCGAACTAATGAAGCGTTATAGCTCGGCTGATGCTCTTTGCCGGATGGCGCAGCCTCTTTGAGCCCGCCGAGTGAGGACGGCTCGTAGTTAACGTGAGGATTTTGCCCTGGCGCGCGGTCCACGATAAGGGTCATTTGCCCGTCGCGTTGGTTGGTCGCCACATGCGTCTTGGGCGCATTGATCGGCAGCTGCAAATAATTCGTGCCTACCCGGTAACGCTGCGTATCCGAATAAGAGAACGTTCGTCCCTGCAGCAGCTTGTCATCGGAGAAATCAAGCCCGTCGACAAGCACGCCGGTTCCGAATGCAGACTGCTCTACTTCGGCGAAATAGTTTTCTGGATTCTTGTTCAGCACCATTTTGCCTACGCGTAGGAAAGGGAACCTCTCATGATCCCACAGCTTGGTCGGATCTAGGGGGTCGAAGTCGAGCTCCGGATGCTCGTCATCGCTCATGATTTGTACGCACAGCTCCCATTCCGGATAGTCGCCGCGCTCAATAGCCTCGTACAGATCCTGTGTCGCGTGGCTTGTATTCTTGGCCTGAATCATCTCGGCCTCTTTTTGCGTGAGGTTCTTCATGCCTTGCTTCAGCGGTTCCCAGTGATATTTAACAAGCACGGCTTCCCCATCTTTATTTACCCATTTATATGTATTCACGCCGGAGCCCTGCATCTGCCTGTAGTTAGCTGGAATGCCCCATGGGGAGAATACGAACGTAACCATATGGGTAGCCTCTGGAGAATTCGAAACAAAGTCGAACATCCTCTCCGGGTTTGACAGGTTGGTAACAGGGTCAGGACGGAACGCGTGAACCATATCCGGGAACTTCAAAGGATCGCGTATGAAGAAAATCTTCAGGTTATTGCCCACCAGATCCCAGTTCCCATCTTCTGTGTAAAACTTCGTAGCAAACCCGCGCGGATCACGGAACGTCTCCGGTGAGTGGCCGCCATGGACGACGGAAGAGAAGCGAACGAATACCGGCGTGCGTTTACCGGCTTCCTGAAACAGCTTGGCGCGCGTATACTTCGCGACCGGCTCGTCGCCTACTTTGCCGTAGGCTTCAAAGTAGCCATGGGCTCCAGCACCCCGTGCATGAACGACACGCTCAGGAATGCGTTCACGGTCAAAATGCGAGATTTTCTCAATATAGTGATAGTTCTCCAAGGTGGAAGGTCCGCGGTTGCCCACGGTTCGAATATTCTGGTTGTCTGAAATCGGATGACCCTGGCGATTGGTTAAGGTCATATCCGTGTCGGTTGTACGGTTCTCCATGTTCTTGCCCAACATCCTCTCGCAAATTATCCATAGTACTTTTTACCATTTGGGAAAACATTATTCACCCGAGGGAGTAAACGAGCCGATTGTACAGGGATATAATAAGGGAGGGCAGTGGGGATGAAACCGATCGGAGAGATCAAATACATACTGGGCTGAATAAAAAAGCCCGACAAGCTGGCAATCAGCTTATCGAGCCTATTCGTCTTTGTCGCAAAGCACCTATTGCTTAAAAGTTGAAGTTATCCGGATCAGGGCCAATCCGGCGATCCTCGTTTAAGCTATCGATCCGACCCATCTCCTCGTCAGACAAAGTAAAGTCGAAGATAGCGGCATTTTCGATGATGCGATGCTCCTTAATCGACTTCGGAATCGTCACTACACCGTTCTGAAGGTCCCAACGCAAAATAACCTGAGCCACGGATTTGCCATGCTTCCCGGCGATGTCCGAGAGAACCGGATTATCCAACAATCGGCCCTGCATGAGCGGGGACCAGGCTTCCAATTGAATTCCTTGCTGTTTGCAGAAGGTCAGCAGCTCCTGCTGGGTAAGCAGCGGGTGGTACTCCACTTGATTCACCATCGGCTTCACCTCGGCATCCTTCATGACATCCTCCAAATGGTGGATTTGAAAGTTGCTGACACCGATTGCCTTCACGCGGCCTTCTTTATAGAGTGTCTCCAGAGCTCTCCAGGCTTCTTTATAGAGTCCCTTTTTCGGCCAATGGATGAGGTAGAGGTCTAAGTACTCCAGGCCCAGAAGCTGCAAGCTTTTTTCGTAAGCAGCAATAGCTGTTTCGTAGCCAAGGTCTGCATTCCATACTTTTGAAGTAATGAAAAGGTCCTCTCTACGCAGTCCGGATTCTTGAAGCGCCTCGCGAATGCCTTGTCCCACACCGGCTTCGTTCTGGTAAATCGCTGCTGTATCAATACTGCGGTATCCGTTACGGATCGCGGTTTTTACAGCTTCTACAACTTCATTTCCTTCCTCTACTTTAAAAACGCCGAGCCCAAACCAAGGCATGCGGACTCCGTTATGGAGTGTAGTTGTGTCTTGCAGATTTGTAGCGGTCATCATGATCATTCTCCTTTATCAATGAGTTCGTTGTATGGATAGACGGAGCTCTTTGTTTTCCAAAGCTAGGCTCCATGCTGTCAGAAAGACGGCACCTAGTACCATTATAGCCCCAACCCATGCCGTGTGAATCAGTCCTAAGTAGTCTACGATCAGTCCGCCAAGGAAGGCACCCAGCGCAATACCGGCATTAAAAGCGGCAATATTGAGCGCAGAGGCGATATCGACCGCATGGGGAGCATAGCTCTCCGCTAGGGTAACGACGTAGATTTGCAGGCCGGGTACGTTCATAAAAGCAAGAAGCCCCATGAAAAAAATAGTGACAAGCGCCGGAGCCATGGAAGAGGCTGTAAAAGTAAGCAGTAGCAGAACAGCTGCTTGTGCGGCGAACATATAAAGCAGAGCGAGAAGCGGCTTCTAGTTCGCTGCTTTTCCCCCGACGATATTGCCAATCGCAATCGCAATGCCGTAAATAACCAGAATCACCGCCACTGTAGTTTCCCGAAATCCGGTTATGTTATGCAGGAGCGGAGATAAATAAGTGAATACGACGAAGGTGCCCCCATAGCCGAGAGTCGTAATGGCAAAAGCCAACAGCAGCCTTGCATTCGTAAGCAAGGGAAGCTGATCGCGTAGACGGATGTTGTTCCCTTTGCGAAGACCGGAAGGAACCAGCCAAACATTCGCTGCAAATGCCAGAATACCAACGGCAACGATTGCGGCAAAAGCATACCGCCACCCGAACTGCTGACCGATGAATGTGCCCAGAGGGACACCAGTGACCGTTGCGACAGTAAGCCCTGAGAACATCATCGCTATGGCGCTGGCTCTCTTGCTCTCGGGAACCAGATCAGCGGCGATGGTAGAGCCGATCGACATGAATACACCGTGCGACAGCGCCGAAACGACCCGCGCAGCAAGCAGAATCCCGATACTGCCGGATAGAGACGCCAGACTGTTCCCCAGGATGAACACGAGCATAATCCAGAGCAGCAGAGCCTTGCGGGATATGCCGGAGGTAAGCGAAGTGAGTACGGGCGCTCCAATGGTTACACCCAGTGCATACAAGGTGACGGTCAGGCCCGAGAGTGTAAGGGATATTTGAAAGTCTTCAGCAATAAGCGGAAGCAGCCCGACGCTGATAAACTCCGTTGTTCCGATCGCGAAGGCGCTGACAGCTAGGGCCAGAAGCGCCATGGTACTTTGCTTTTGAGTCATTATCATGTTGATTCACACCTATCTCTATGTCATCTTACTAGTCATCGCCGGCCGGCAAATGCTATTATGAGGGTATTATGCGAATATGAATAGTACGTACTTTTTTGTACTATAGGTACTAAAAAGTGCCTGTAAACCATTTTTTTAATGGAGATAAATGGCGTACGTACTTCTCGGACAAGCAAGAGGTTTGAAAAGAAGCTCACTGCTGAGGCCCGTACTGAACATGGCTTGATTACGGGTGTACGACGGGCACCAAGAAGTGCCGAAGGCTTTTCGCCGGAAGGGGGAGCAACAGCAATGAAGAAATACAACATTTCCGTAGAAGCGACACTTGAGGTTATCGGGGGAAAATGGAAGAGTGTCATCCTCTGCCACCTCACCCATGGGAAAAAGCGGACCAGCGATCTCAAGCGCAGTATGCCCGCTATCACACAGAAAATGCTGACCCAGCAGCTCAGGGAGCTTGAAGAGGACGGGATTATTAACCGGATCGTCTATCAACAAGTGCCGCCGCGAGTGGAATATGAATTAAGCGAATACGGCTGGAGCTTGAAGCCGGTACTGGATTCCCTGTGCGCGTGGGGAGAGCAGCATATCGTGAAGGAGTATGGCGATAAAACAGCGGTACTTGAGGACAATGGTCTTAATGATTTGAGCTGAGAAATGAAGTCAGTTGAACCTGCCTCAGGGGGGCACGTGGGAGCGACAATTAGACTCATGCACCTGCCTCAGGACGCAGAATTAGGAGCCACAATCAGCCCCATGATGAAATAACGGGGACAATGTCTTACGAACTGCCCATTGACGGCCTGCAAACGGCTGTGTACAATGGAAACTATAAAAACTATTTTGGTTTCCTTGGTTTATATATGGAGAATGTATCATGCGGTGTTGTGGAGGTAAGAGGGTACATGGATGAAGCTGTTCGTCTGCGCATTATTAATGAAGCCGCGGACTTGTTCAAAAGCAAAGGCTACAAGAGCGTAACGGTGAGCGAGATCGCAGACCGGCTCGGTATGAGCAAGAAGACGCTATATGTGTATTTCAGCAGTAAGGAAGAGATGGCGGAGGCGGTGCTGGATAGGACGATGAGTGTCATCGCAGATAAGGTTACTGTTCAGTTGAAGCGGGAAGACGATCCCTTGGGGATTCTCCGGGATACCTTTTTGACAATTAAAGAGGAGATCGTGAAGCTGCCTGCTTTATTTTTGGAGGATATGCAGAAGCAGGCGCCGGCTCTATGGGCCAAGGTGGAGGCTTTTCGTTCCCGTCAGCTGGCCTTTATCGAACATCTCCTGACTCGTGCGCAGCAGAATGGACAGATTCGGGACGTCAATCCGGCTCTGGCATCCGCCATGATGATGGATTGTATTCAAAGAATGGTGCGGCCGGA